>DATJRE010000497.1:0-32744 GCA_035505095.1 Bryobacteraceae bacterium
CGCTTCCGCCCCGGCCCAGCCCACCCTTGCCGCACCGGGCCCCTCGGTGATACAACGGCAAAGGCCCCCGTGCTCGACTTCGCCCTCCACCACATGCCGCCCCCGCCAGCCCGCCGCGATTGGCAAATCGGCGCCATCGGCGCCGGCTTCATCATGCGCGACGTCCAACTGGTGGCGTACCAGAAGCTCGGCCTGCACGTCGCCGCCATCGCCGCGCGCCGTCCCGAACAGGCTCGCGAGGTCGCTGCGGCCCGCTCCATCGGCCGCGTCTACGATTCCTACCCTGCCTTGCTCGCCGACCCCGCCATCCAGGTCCTCGATATCGCCGTCCCGCCCGATGTCCAGCCGCAAATCATCACCCAGGCCCTCGGCCACGCCGGCCACATCCGCGGCATCCTCGCGCAAAAACCTCTGGCCATGAATTACCCCGACGCCCTCGCGCTCGTCGCAGCCTGCGAAAAAGCCGGCGTCGTCCTGGCCGTCAACCAGAACATGCGCTACGACCAGTCCATCCGCGCCCTCAAAACCCTCCTCGACCGCGGCGACCTCGGCACTCCCGTCCTCGCCACCATCGAAATGCGCGCCATCCCCCACTGGCAATCCTGGCTGCGTGCCTATCCCGGCCTCACCCTCGCCGCCATGTCCATCCACCACCTCGATTGCTTCCGTTTCTTATTCGGTGACCCCGAATTCGTCTTCGCCAGCGCTCGCACCGATCCCCGCACCGCCTTCCCCCACCGCGATGGCATCGTGCTCTACATCCTCGAATACCCCAGCGGCCTGCGCGCCTCTGCCTGGGACGATGTCTGGGCCGGCCCGGCCCGCGAGGGCGCGGCTTCCGATACCTATATCAAGTGGCGCGTCGAAGGCACCGAGGGCCTCGCCGAAGGCGCCATCGGCTGGCCCGGCTATCCCAACGCCGTCCCCAGCACCATCCGTTTCGCCACCAGGCGGCAGCCCGGCGTCTGGTTCGCTCCGCAGTGGCCCGAGGTCTGGTTCCCCGATGCCTTCCAGGGCACCATGAGCGAGCTCCTCGACAGCCTTACCGAAGGCCGCGTCCCCAAAATCTCCGGCCGCCAGAATCTCGGCACCATGGCCCTGGTCGACGCCTGCTATCGCTCGCTTGACCAGCATCGCCCCGTCCGCATTCAGGAAATCACCCAAGGAGGTCCATCGTGAAACTGGGGCTCATCAGCTCCGCCTGGCTCGGCTCCCCCGTCGGAACCGCCCAAGGCATCCGCCTCACCAAGGAAATTGGCTTCGATACCATCGACATCTTTGCCGACCCCATGGAAATCGACATCCGCGAGCGCCGCCTCATCAAAGACACCTGCCGCGCCGTCCACCTGCCGGTGGTCTCCACGGTCTGCTGCGCCCTCGGCATCGCCGATTTCAACGCGCCAGTGCGCCGTTACCACGTCCAGCGCGCCAAGGCCTACCTCGATCTGGCTTATGAACTCGAAGGCCGCAACCTGCTCCTGGTCCTCGGCGAGTACATCTGGCAGCAGGAAGTCATCGCCCCGCGCGATCAGTGGAACTGGGCCGTCGAGCACGTCCGCGAGCTCGGCGAACACGCCGCCGCCCTTGGCCTGGAAATCGCCCTGGAGCTGGAGCCGTTCTCCCTCTCGTTAATCAACGATGTGCCCAAAATGGTCCGCTTCCTCAATGACGTGGCTCACCCCGCCGTCAAGGCCAATCTCGATGTTTCGCATCTGGCCCTCTCGCACACCGCCCCGCCCGCCGTCGCGTCGCTCGCCGGCCGCATCGCCCACGTCCACTTCTCCGATTGCGATGGCCACAAGCACGGCGACCTCCCGCCCGGCCGCGGCGTGGTCGATTTCCCGCCCTATCTCGACGCCCTCAAGGCCACCGGCTTCAATGGCGCCGTCAGCATCGAACTGGAATACTCGCCCGAGCCGGCCAAGATCGTCGATTGGGTCCGCGAGGCTTACAACGCCACCGACCGCCTGATGCAAGCCGCCGGCATCCGGAACTAAACTGGAGAAGACATCAGACCGATCCCCGCCGCACCGCGTTCGACGCCGTACCGCGTTCGGAGCCGCGACCGTTTGGGAGCGTTTAGTACCGGAGGAATTCTATGGCCAGAGGCCCACTCACCAATCAGGAAATCGACCACTACCGCGCGGACGGCTTCGCCCTCGCCCGCGGCATGTTTGACCATACCGAAATCGAGCTGCTCCGCCGCTCCGCCAAGGATGATAAAGCGCTCGACGACCACGCTTTCGGCCGGGCCGACGATCAGGGCGGGGTGGTCCGCCTCTCGCTCTGGAACCACCCCGGCAACGGCATCTACGGCATGTTCGCCCGCTGCCGCTCGCTGGTCGATTCCGCCGAAGCCCTCCTCGGCGGCGAGGTCTACCACTACCACTCCAAGATGATCATGAAGGAGCCTAAGGTCGGCGGCGCCTGGGCCTGGCACCAGGATTACGGCTACTGGTATCAGAACGGCGTCCTCTTCCCGCTCCTCACCAGCGTCTCCATCGCCGTCGATCGTGCCACCCGCGAAAACGGCTGCCTGCAGGTGCTCAAAGGCTCCCACCTCGCCGGCCGCGTGGATCACGTGCTCGCCGGCGACCAGGCGGGAGCCGACCTGGAGCGCGTCACCGAACTCTCCGCACGCCTCGATCTGGTCTACCTGGAAATGGAACCGGGCGATGCCGTCTTCTTCGATTGCAACCTGCTCCACCGCAGCGATCAGAATCGCTCCGAGCACCCCCGCTGGTCCATGATCTGCTGCTACAACGCCGCCCGCAACGATCCTTATAAAGAGGCTCACCACCCGCGCTACACCCCGCTCCACAAAGTCGAGGACTCCATGATTTTGGACGTGGGATCCCGGCGCTTCGCCGATGACGCCTCCGACGTGGCCTGGCTCGACCCCAACCAGGACGTCAGCGCCGCCAGCCTGGCCGAGAAATCCAAATGACGCACGCCACCGGCCAGCTCCGGTCTTACCTCAACCTGATGACCCTCAATGACCTGCCGCCCCATTCCACCGGCCCCGCTACCCGCGATCCCGAACCCCTGTTCGAGGCCATTCGCCAAGCCGGTTACCAGGGCGTGCAGTTCACCGATCCCGCCACTCCCGCGCAGCAGGCCGCCTGCGTCCGCCTGGGACTCGGCCAGGCCGGCTCGGGCCGCGTCAACCTTCCCGCCGAAGCCGAGCCGCTTGCACTCCGCTTTCGCGACGAGGGCCTGGAATGCGCTACCCTTCACCTGGGCTGGGGCATGGAAGACGACGACCAGGCCGCCCGCCTCATCGACGCCGTGCTGTCCGCCTCCGCGCGCCACCAGATCCCGCTGTATGTGGAAACCCACCGCGCTACGATTTTTCAGGACCTTTGGCGCACCGTGCAGTTCATCCGCCGCTTTCCCAGCCTGCGTTTCAACGGCGATTTCTCGCACTGGTACACCGGCCTCGAAATGGTTTACGGCAGCTTCGAAAGCAAGTTGGCCTTCATCGCCCCGGTCCTGGGGCGCGTCCGTTTCCTTCACGGCCGCATCGGCACCCCCGGGTCCATCCAGGTGGATATCGGCTCCGGCGACCCCCGCGCCCATCCCTACGTGGACCACTTCCGCGCCCTGTGGACCGCCAGCTTTCGCGGCTTCCTTGCCGCGGCCGAGCCCGGCGACTATTTCCTCTTCGTCCCCGAACTGCTCAGCCCGCGCATCTACTACGCTCTGGCCGCCGAGCACAGCGACCGCTGGGCCCAATCGCTGGTCCTCCGCCGCATCGCCGAAGAGTGCTTCGCCGAGGCCGTAGCTACTGCTTCACCCGCTCCCGCACCGCGCCGAGACGGGGCCTGAGGACGCGGTCGGGCCGCGCGATGCCGGGCCGGTCTCGTACCGCACCGCGGTGAAAGACGGAGGCGGGAGGGGGCGGTCACCGCGACGCGGCGGAAGTGCGCCGCGCGATACCGGGCCGGTCGCGTGCCGCGCCGCGGTGAAAGACGGAGGCGGGAGGGGGCGGTCACCGCGCCACGGCGGAAGTGCGCCGCGCGATGCCGGGCCGGTCCCGTGCCGCACTGCGGTGAAAGACGGAGGCGGGAGGGGGCGGTCACCGCGCCACGGCGGAAGCGCGCCGCGCGATGCCGGGCCGGTCCCGTGCCGCGGCGAGGCAAAGGACGAGTGGTCACCCGCGCGGCCGTGGCCGGCGCCCGCGGCGGCTCAGTTCACCGGCTTTCCGGTGAACTCGATCGGCACGCCGGCGTGGCCGGCGAATGCGGTCTCCTGGCCTAGGTAGCGGACGCGGATGGGCTCGGTTCGGGCGGGGGTCAGCGTGGCTTTGACCAGTTTGCCTCCCTGCCATGCGAGATCCACGCCGACGTCGCCGCGGGCACGCAGGCCGGTCGCTTTGCCGGTGGGCCAAGCCGAAGGCAGCGCGGGTAATAAGGTGATAAAAGCCGCTTCGCCGGTTTGCGCGGGGGTCAGGCTGGCGGCGGTGCCGTGCGGATCGTCGCTTTGCAGGAGCATCTCAGTGATCCCGGCGGTCGCTCCGAAGTTGCCGTCAATCTGAAACGGCGGATGGGCATCGAAGAGGTTGGCGAACAGCCCGGCGTGGCCGGGATGCCCGGGGCTGGAATCGCTGGCCGGCTCGATGAGGTTCTGGAGGATCTTGTAGGCGTGGTCGCCCTCCAGGAAACGCGCCCACAGGTTGATCTTCCATCCCATCGACCAGCCAGTCGCCGCGTCGCCGCGAAAGATCAGGGATTGCCGAGCGGCCTTGAAGAGGTCGGGTGTTCCATAAGGCGTGATCTCCGAACCGGGGTACACCGCCCACAGGTGCGAGACATGACGGTGCTGGTTCTTGGGGTCATCCTTATCCTCCATCCATTCCTGCAACTGGCCGTACCGGCCAATGCGGCTGGGGGCGATCTGGCCGCGCAGTTTGGTCAACTGGTCGCGCAGGGCGGTATCGCTGTTCAGGATGCGGCTCGCGGAGATGGTTTCGCCGAAGAGGCTGCGCACGATTTCCCGGTCCATGGCGGGTCCCATCACCAGGCCGCCCTGCTCGGGCGAGTTGCTCGGCCCGGTGTAGAGGTAGCCGGAATCGGGGTCCTTCACAAGTGTGTCGACGAAGAACAGCGCCGCGCCCTTCATCAGCGGATAGGCGGTTTCGCGCAGGAACCGCTGGTCCCCGGTGAACAGGTAATGCTCCCAGAGGTGCGTGGAGAGCCACGCTCCGCCGGTCTGCCAGATTCCGTGATTGGAGGCGTTAATGGGAGCCGCGCCGCGCCACAGGTCGAAGTTATGGTGCACCACCCAGCCGCGCGCGTTGTATTGCTCTTTGGCCACCACGGCGCCCGAGACGGACAGGTCTTTGAGCGCATCGAACAGCGGAAGCTGGCACTCCGAGAGGTTGGTCTCCTCCACGGGCCAGTAGTTCATCTCGGTATTGATGTTGTCGGTGTATTTGCTGTCCCAGGGCGGATGGTCGGACTCGTTCCAGAGGCCCTGCAAGTTGGCGGGCTGGCCGCCGGGACGGCTGGAGGAGATCATCAGATAACGGCCGAACTGGAAGACCAGCGCGACCAGCGCCGGATCGTTGCCCTTGGCGAAAGCCGCCACGCGCTCATTGGTGGGCAATTCGGCCGCGGGCGACGTACCCAGTTCCAGGGAGACGCGGCGGAAGAGCCTCTGATAATCGGCCCGATGGCCGGCCAGCAGGGCATCGTAGGTCTTCGCGCGGACGGCTTCCAGGGTGGCGGCATTGCGCCCCGCCGGGTCCGCCGAGACATCCCGGAAGTTTCTGAAATTGGTGGCCCCGGCCAGGATCAGGGTGGCCGAATCGGCGTTGGCGACAGTGAGTTTTCCGTCGCGGCTCTCCTGGGAACCGCCCTGGACCCGCGCTTCCAGGCGGGCCTGAAACCGGATGGCCGAATCGTTCACCTGCCCGTCCAAGGCCAGACTGCCATCGGGAAGGTTTTTCAGCGCCGATGGATGGCTGGATTTCATACTGGCGGTGAAGCTGATTTTGCCCGGCTGGCTGGCGGTCAACCGCACCACGATCACCTTGCCGGGATAGCTGGCGAAGATCGCCCGCCGGTACACTACGCCGTTCCAGGTGTAGGTGACCGACGAGACGGCCGTGTCGAGATCCAAATCGCGGCGGTAGCCGGTGACGGCGCCCTCCTCCACATCGGGGAAATCCAGGAGCAGGTCGCCAAAGGATTGGTAGGCCTTTTGCCCGATCGGCTGGCTCATGAATTCCTGGGTGGCGAGGTCTTCGGCTTCCTTCTGCTTACCAGCCCACAGCAATTCCCGGATTCTGGGCAGCGAGCGGTAGGCGCCGTGGTGAGCGTAATCGTGCGGTTCGCCGGTCCAGACGGTCTGTTCGTTGAACTGGATGCGCTCGTGAGAGATACCGCCGAAGATCATGGCGCCCAGGCGGCCGTTGCCGACGGGCAAGGCTTCCACCCAAAGCTTAGCGGGCTGCCGGTACCACAGCGTGAGCGGAGACTGGGCCGCGGCCGCGGAGGCCAGGGCCAGAACGGCGATGGTCAGGCTTTTCATGCTTCGGAGGGCCGCTCGCGTGCCGGCCCTCACCCTCTAGATCGTCAGGAAGCCGGAAAAACTTTAGCCCTGACCGTCATCCTTTGACCGCCACCGGAACCAGATCGCGGCTGGCAATCACGCGGTCGATCATGCCGTACTGAACGGCTTGGTCAGGCTCCATGATGTAGTCGCGGTCCACATCCTTGGCCACCCGTTCGATGGGCTGCCCGGTGGCGTCCGCCAGCATCGTGTTGAGGATTTCGCGCATGCGGAGGATTTCACGAGCATAAATATCGATATCCGCCGCCTGTCCGGCCAACCCCTGCATGGAGGGCTGGTGGATCATGATACGCGAATTCGGCAGACTGAAGCGTTTTCCGCGGGTGCCCTTGGCCAGCAAAACGGCCGCCATGGATGCGGCCTGCCCGACGCAGATGGTGACGATATCGGGGCGGATGAAGGCCATGGTATCGAGAATCGCCAGGCCGGCCGTGATGGAGCCGCCCGGAGAGTTGATGTAAATGGAGATATCCTTTTCCGGGTCTTCGGCTTCCAGGAAAAGGAGTTGGGCAATGATCAGATTGGCGACCTGGTCGTCAATCGGGGTACCCAGAAAGATAATGTTCTCTTTTAACAGCCGGGAGTAAATGTCGTATGCGCGTTCGCCCCGGGAGGTCTGTTCGACCACCATGGGGACGAGAACCGAGTTTCCCATCTTGCCTCCGATCGAAATTGGCCGGGCGATCAGGCCCGTTTGGCGGCCACCGGCCGTTTGGTTTTGCGCTGTTTGGTGAGGGCCAGGTTCTTCTTTTTGGTCTCCAGCGCCTTGGCCAAATCGGCGATCGTATTCCGCCCCAGATAATCCATGATACGCGAACGGAGGTTCACCCAGCTATCGTGCATCGAGCAGGGCATGTCGTCGGAGCACTCGGAGAGGCCGCTGGCGCACTGCTGGTAGGGGGCCAGGCCATCGAGTGCCTCGACAATATCCAACAACCGGATTTCGGCCGGATCGACCCGCAGGGCGAAGCCGCCGGTGGGGCCTTTACTGGACCGCAGGAGGCCCTTGCGAGCCAGTTGTTGCAAAATCTTGGCCAGAAAATGCGCCGGAATGTCTTCCTGCTCCGCAATATTTTTGACCATGGCGTATTTGCCTTCGGGCACTTGGGCCAAGTGAACGAAAGCGCGGATCGCATATTCGGCCGAACGAGAATAAATCATCCTGACTCCCCCGGAAATCGGAGTAACGTTACTCAGTTATCTTAAAATGTCCGGGACTCGCTTGCAAGCAGGTTGTTTGCCATATTTTTCGTGAGCAGGCATACACCCCGGCCCAGAAGAGGGAAATGGCGCAAAAGTGGTGGTTGGAATCCCCCTCGTCGCTGACCCACCGTTGAGTTTTACCACAAAACCTGTACTAAAGGTCCGGAACACTCTTTCATAGACGTAGACGCACCGCCTGGGAGAAAGGGTTCAATATAAGGATAGAGGTTCCGATGAAATCCAATCGTCTGGGGCTGGCGATGATCCTGGTGAGCGGCTTTGCCGGGGCGCAAGGGGTGGGCGCACAGGCGGGAGCCGGCGCGGCGCCGCCGTTGGTGCGGGCGAGCGGAGATGGGGTGGTGTACGCCCAGCCGGACGAGGCCAAAATCGATATTGGGGTGGTCACCCAGGGGCCACCGCGCAGGCGGCCGGCGCCGAGAATGCGTCCCAAACCCAGGCAGTACTGGAACGGCTGCGCCACGTTTTGGGACCCAAAGCGGAGATTCAGACCATCAGCTACTCTCTGAACCCCAACTACCGGTTCGAACAGGGCAAGCGGACCGTCGACGGTTACAGTGCGATGAACACAGTAGAGGTGACCAGCGGCGACCTGCCGGGGGTGGGCAAGGTGATCGACGCCGCGACCATGGGTGGGGCCAACCAGATCCAGCAGTTGCAGTACGTGCTGAAGAACGCCAAGCCGGCGCTGGCCGAAGCGCTGCGGAAGGCGGCCGAGGAGGCGCGTTCCAACGCGGCGGCCATGGCGGGGGCTCTGGGACTGAAACTGGGGCGCGTGTTATCGCTGGAGCAGACCACCGCGGAGCCGATGCAACCGCGGCCGGTGATGGCCATGGAAACGGAATCGGTGAGGGTGGCTCCCACGCCGATTCAGGCGCAGACTATCGAAGTGCGGGCGACGGTAACACTGACCATGGCGGTGGAGTAGGGCGGGTCCGGTGCCGGGTGGCCGGCCCGAGCACCACATATGCTAAGGATAGAAATCAGGCTCCCGGTGGGGCGCTTCCGGGTATAAGACCGGCCGGCCTGCCGAGAGAACCGGCTGGACTGCGGAGAGGCCGGCTGGTCTGCCGCAGGTGAAACGGGAGGTCATCAGGTTATCCTGGCCGCTACCATATTGGCCGACGAGCTGCCCTGCGTCATTTTATGCCATAAAGAACGGCGCCGCCCGCTTGTTGCGGGTCGCTAATCGCATTGCTGGATAGCGACGGGACATGTACCAACTTAGGCGACCCGTTGGGAGCCGGGAGCTGCATCTCGATTCTGGACAGCGGTGAACCTTCGCCAGTATTAGCGACCCGCTTGCGACCGGGGGAACCGGCGTGGAAGGAATCAATGACGCAGACCGGATCGTGGGCCTTTACTTTGATGGAAGTGCGGAGCACGGATTTGTGGACAACAACGGGCGCGCCGGAGCCATCCACGCTGGCTATGGGGTTGGTCGCGTTGCTTGGGGCGGCCAGCTACCGTGGTGTGAAGCGGCGCCGGCCCGGGCGGACGGGGGGCGGCGGCGTCGCTGAGTGTTGGTGGTCTACCTTCGTCAGTATTCACGTGCGCGGCGGGAACTGCTAGATTGCCCCTAATGGGTGATTACCGGAAGCGCGACACGGTGGTGGGCTGGGCTTTTGTTGCGGCCGGCCAGTTCCTCATCCTGGGGCACGAATGGGTCACCGACGGGCTGATGCACGCGCGGGCTTACTCGGTGGCGCTTTTTCCGGATCGCCTGGCGGCGCAGTTTTACTTCATGGGCTATTTCCTGCTGGCGCTGTTGGCGGCGGCAGGACTGTTGAGCATCACGGCGTGGGGGGTGGGGCACCAGCGCACCTGGTCGCGGTGGACCGGGTTGATGCCGTGCCTGTTCCTGCTGGCCGGGTTTCCGTACCTGACCGCGGTGGGCGGCCCGGGACTCTACTACCTCTTCACACAGCGCACGGTGAAGCCAGGGGCGCTCACGGGCGCCGATTTCTGGAATCCGCGCAGGCTCTCGGGGTGGATGGTGGCGGCTTCGGTGCTGGGGTGGTTTGCCGCGCAACTGGCGCTCTCGCGACTGGAGGCGCAGGCGTACCGCGGCGGGGTTCCGGCTGGGATGATGCGGCATCCGGGGCTGGCGGTGTTTCTGCTGTTGCTGTGGGTGAACGTGGCGCTGCACGAGTGCGGGCATGCGCTGGCGGCGGTCGCGGTGGGCTTCCGGCTGAAGGTGCTGGCGGTGGGTCCGCTGGTGTTCACGAAGAACGCGGGACGCCTGCGGGTGGGGTTTGCGTGGCGGGGCCTGCTGTTATCCAGCGGTTATATGGGCGCCGTTCCGGATAGCCCGCGGCGCTTCCGGCTGCGGCAGACGATGGTGGTTGCGGCGGGGCCGGTGGCGTCGCTGCTGGCAGGCGGCATTTTTCTGGGGATCGCTTTTTTGCTGCCCGGCACGCGCGCGCAGAACTTGTGGGGGCTGATGGCGATGGCGGCGGTGATCGGCTTCTATGTAGGCACCATCAACCTTCTGCCATTGGGGTATTGCGACGGTACGATGCTGTTCCACCTGCTGCTGGGGACCCGGCGCGGGGAGGAGCTGACGAATCTGATTCTGCGCGGGGCGCCTTTGGGCGCGGCCGGGGAGGCGGCGCGGGAGTACCAGGACGACGTGGAGGAGCGGCGGGCGAAGCTGCGCGCGATGCGGGAATCGGGCGATGCGGATCCGGCGCAACTGGGCGGACAGTACATCTCGCTGGGATCGGTAGAACTGGCGGCGGAGCATCGGCGCGACGCCGAACAGCACGTGCAGGAGGGACTGGCACTATTGGCGGCGGCGCCCTCGGCGGCCCCGGAGGCGCTGGGGTGGTGGTGCTTGCAGGCGCTGCGGACGGAAAGGCACGACCGGGCGGGCGCCGCGGAGGCGTACCAGAAGGGCTTAGCGGCGGCCGGGCGTATGGCGGAGGGGGAGGATTCCAAGGCGCGGTTGGAGGCGCTCTTCTCGATGGCCGGCCTGCATGTGCGGGCGCAGGCCTGGGAGCGGGCGCTGGAGACGACGACGGCGGCGCTGGCATCCTGTCCGGAGGAGGAGGCATGGCTGGTGAACCGGGGGATGCTGCTCTCCTACCGGGCGGAGGCCCTGCTGCAAAGCGGGCGCGTGGAGCCAGGGTTGGAGGCGGTGGGACAAGCGGCCGCGAACTTGCGGGCGCAGGCCACGGGGATTGCGGGCCCGCACTGGCTGGGACTGCTGGGGGCATCGCTATGGAACGCGGGACGGAGCAAGGAGGCGGCTGCGCTGGTGACCGAATCCATCAAGCTGCTGGAAGCGCGGAAGGCGATGCGCCTGGCGGCGGGGTTCCGGCTGTTTCTGGCGGAGGTGCTGCGCAGCGATGGGTGCGCGGCGAGGGCGGCGTGTGTGCTGCCGGCGGAGGAGCCGAGGGATTCGGACTTGCGCAGGATTTACCACGAACGGCGGGGCGCCATCCGGCGGAGCGGTGGGAAAGTGCGCGAGGCGATTGCCGATTTGGCGGCGGTGGTTACGCTTGTGGAAGAAGAGACGGCGGGCGATGAGATTGCGGGGGCCGCGGCGCGCGGCAGTTTGGCGGCAGCGCTGGCCGAGGCCGGCGACCGGGAGCAGGCGGCGGGGCTGGCCCGGGAGGTCTATGCAAAGTTGGAGCCGACCGGCCATCCGGAGTATGCAGGGGCGTGCATCACGCTGGCGGTGACCGGCTGTGGCGATTGGGTGGACGCGGCATTGCGCGGATGGAACGCCGCCGGGTGCATGCTGCCGGCGGCCAAAGCGCGGGAGATGGAGGCCGCGGCGCGGGCGCTGGAAGCGGCCGGGCTGGCGGAAGCGGCCTCGCAATGCCGCGCGGCGGCACGGCAGCAGTGGGCGAGCCTAGCGGTGGTTCGGGCGCAGGAAGCGCTGGTGGGCTGAGGCCGCAACGGACGGTCGTTCAGCCCGAGTTCGCGCTATTCTTGAATTTTCCGGTGCGCCGGAATGGTGCGCGTCACCCATGGCCAGCCGGGGCGTTCTTCACGCAACCGGAATAGATCAAACATGACCGAAGATTTCCGAAAGCTGTTCGGCCCGGCCGAAGGAGTTCGCATTTACCGTGCGCCCGGCCGCGTGAATTTGATCGGCGAGCATACCGATTACAACCTGGGGTTCGTCTGTCCGGTGGCCTTGCAATTGGCCACGTATGTGGCTGCGGCGAAGTCGGACGGCGGGGAAATCCGGCTGTATTCGGAACAGCGCCGCGAGATGCGGGCGTTCGATGCGGGCGCTTTGAGTGGGCAGAGGCGGGCGGGCGACTGGACGGACTATCCGATTGGCGTGGCGCGGGAGCTGGCGGCGGCGGGCTTCGCCATTCGACCGGGCAATCTGCTGATTCGGAGCACGGTTCCGGAGGGCAGCGGGTTGAGCTCATCGGCGGCGTTGGAAGTGTCTTCGGCGCTGGCGTTTCTAGCGGGGCGCGAACTGGCGCGGCTGGACCTGGCGTTGTTGTGCCAGCGCGCCGAGCGGGATTTCGTGGGCATGCCGTGCGGGGTGATGGACCAGTACATCTCGGTGTTCGGGCGGGAGAACTGCGCGGTGGAGATCGATTGCCGCAGCCTGGAGCACCACGATGTGCAGATTCCCGAGGGGGTCAGTTTCGTGGCTGTGAATTCGATGGTGAAGCACGCGCTGGCGGCGTCGGCATACAGCGACCGGGTGGAGGAGTGCGCCGCGGCGGTGAAGGGAATCGGACGGCGGTTCCCGGCGGTGCGGAGCCTGCGGGACCTGACGCCGGAGCAGTTCCGGATGGTGGAACGCGAACTGTCGCCGACCATCGCGCGGCGGGCGCGGCACGTGGTTTTCGAAGACCACCGGGTGGAGCAATTCCGGGCGGCCGGGGCGGCCGGCGATGTGGAGGCGATGGGCAGATTGATGGAGCAATCGCACCGCAGCCTGCAGTATGACTACGAAGTAAGCAGCCCGGAGCTGGATTTTCTGGTGGACCGAGCGATGGAGATGGAGGGCGTGCTGGGGTCGCGGATGACCGGCGGGGGATTCGGCGGGTGCACGGTTACGCTGTTGCGGAACGAATCGGTGGAGCGCTTCCGGGAGGAGATTGCGGGGGCGTACGAGGAGCGGTTTGGGGTGACGCCGCGGATTTACGACTGCAAGCCATCGGACGGCGCGGGGGAGTGCTGCGAGGCGGAGGTAGCGGCGGGGCAATAGGGGCGGGCGCCGGCGGAATCGGGTTCTACGGCTGCGGAATTCGCAGGATCCGGTTTTCCCACTCTGCCGGATCGGAGGCCGCCCAAATGAGCACCAGATCTTCGACGACGTCTCCGACTGACGCGTCCTGGCTTACCAGAAAGACGCCCGGGCTGAGCTGCTGTTTCAGCAGGAACTCGGCAAAGTGGCGCGGCATGGTCCGGAGATCGTGAGTTACGAGGATTCGATTCTGCGACGCGGCCAGTGCCAGGACTTCGGGGTCGGCAATTCCGCGTAAACCGGCCTCATTGGCCGAAAGAAAGTCCATGGCCGGCTCGCGGCGGCGGCAGCCTTTGAGGATCGCCAGGTTGAGGTCGGCATCGGCCAGGAAGCGGATCATCCGTCAGCTTCGCCGCGACAGAAGTTGCCGCCGCATGCGCACGAATTTCTCCTCGATTTCGGGAGGCGTGGGATGGGCCGCTATGTAGGCCTCCTCCTCGCGGCGGCGTTGCTCGATCACCTGCTCCACTTCGTCTTTGTGGTCGAGGTAGAAGGCGATTGCGCCGCGGACCTGCTCCAGGGTTAACGCCGGGTAGTGCGACTGGGTGGTTTCGGCAGTCTCGCCATTGCGATACTCCCAAACGACGCGGTCGATGGGGATACGGCTACCTACGAGATAGAAGCCGGCTTCGCGGCGTTCCACGAATTCCTTACTCATGGGGTTGCAGTGTACTCCCTTAGTTTATGGTATCGGTTTGGAAGCGCGGATGGGCGGACGATGGCGAGGAAGCTGGCAAGAAATCTTGAGACAATCGGGGGTGGTTGGTGACTAGTTAGTCAAACAGCAAGAGAGAATGTCCTCCACTGGCGGGGCAAACTCTGTAAGGAGTTGTCCCGTTCAGGGAGGCGTAGCGGACATGCTTTTGGCGCCGTGGTGCGCGGCCCTCGCGCTACACTTTTGCTGAGATGCCGAGCTGGCTGAACCTTCCGAATTGCCTGACCCTGATACGACTGGCGATGGCTCCCCTGGTGATTGCGGCGATTCTTTCGGGGCGGCCGGTGGCGGCATTGGCGCTTTTCGCGGTGGCGGCGTGGACCGATATTCTGGATGGCGCGGCGGCACGCCGATTGAAGGTGAGCACGCAGGTGGGCGCCTATCTCGACCCGATCGCCGACAAATGCCTGCTGAGCGGCGTCTTTCTGGCGCTGGCGGCGGCGCACCGGGTGCCGTGGTGGATTGTGGGGATTATTTTCGGACGCGACCTTTATATCGTGCTGGCGGCGCTGGTGATGATGCAGTTCACGGCCCTCCGGCGGTTTCCCCCCAGCGTGTGGGGGAAGCTTTCCACGTTCGCCCAGATTGTGACCGTGGGGGTATGGATGGGGCGGGACCTGTTCCCGTTTGCCGTGCTGGATGCACTCTCGGCGGCAATGCTCTGGGTTTGCGCGGCTTTGGCGGTAGGGAGCGGGCTGCACTACACCTGGCGGGGGGTGCAAATGGCGGGGATTGGACGCAAACCCGCATGACCACATTGACGGGTCGCGCCTCCGGGAGTAGTCTAAAAGTGAGAGATGGGGTCACGCCATGACTCGCTATTTGCCGGCGCGCCACTACCTGGGTTTTGCGATCAGTGCGGTTGTTCTGGCCGCTTGTGTGGGGTGGTTTGCCTACACGCTGCATTTGCCTCTGGCTTATGTGCCGGGCGGGCTGTTTCTGGTGAGCGCCGCGCTGCTGTTTGCCATGGCGTTCCGGCCGGCCATTGAGATCCACGAGGGTTACCTTTCGATAGGGAAGCGGATCATTCCTTGGATGGATATCCGGCGGTTGGACCGCACCGGACTGGTTTCGCCGCTGATTTTGCGGATCACGCTGTTCGACGATTCGCGGCTGATGCTGGTATACCCGGGCGACATGGATTCCTGTAACAGCCTGCTGCGGCATCTGCGGCGGCTCTCGCGGGATGCCCTGATTGACGGGGTTCCGTACCGGCAGTATTGGGGCGAAGTGCTGGCCCCGGGCAGCAATGACCGAAAGCCGGCGTCGTCGCCGCGGTACCGCATTCTGCGGGCGGAGGACGAAGCCGAAGTCGAACGCCTCTACCAGCGTCTCAAGACGGTGGGCAATCTGGACCAGAAGAACTCCACGGACGAGAAGTAGTGCGTGGGGGCTCGCCGCCGATTTCCTTTAAAACTCACAATTGCGACCGCGGCTTTGGCCGTGGTTTTGTTTTTTTCGCGCGGCCTGTGGCTGGCGGGTCTGGGCGCGGCGCTGGTGTACGACCAGGGGCCGGCCCAGGCGGATATCGCGGTGGTACTGGCAGGGGATTTCTCGGGCTACCGCATCCTGAAGGGCGCCGAACTGGTGCGTGAGGGCTACGTGCCGCTGGTGCTGGTGAGCGGCCCGGCGGGCCTCCTTTACGGGGTCCGCGAATCCGACCTGGCGATCCAGTTTGCGGAGCGCAAGGGCTTTCCGGCGGGGTGGTTCGCGGCGCTGCCGGTGGATGCGCTCTCGACCAAAGAGGAGGCGGTGGAGGTGCTGGCGGAGCTGCGGCGGCGGGGCGTGCACAGCTTTCTGCTGGTGACCAGCAATTATCACAGTGCCCGCGCGACGCGGATTTACCGGGCGGCGGAGAAGCGCATGGAGGGCGCACCGGCGTTCCGCACGGTGGCCGCGCCGGACCAGTATTTCTCGCCGGACTCGTGGTGGCACAACCGGGAGGGCCGCAAGATTTTCTTTAACGAGTGGGTCAAAACGGTGACGGGGCCGCTCGGAATTTGAACCATGTGGGAATCGCTTGCTACCGTTCGGAAGTACGTCTGGCGTTATCGCTGGGCCATGAGCCTGGGGATGTTCTGCCTGGTGGTGAAGGATGTGGCGCAGGCGCTGCAGCCGCTGATGATTCGCGGGGCAGTGGACTCTTTCGCACAACCGGGAGGAAGCGGGCGGGTGTTCCTGCGCTTCGCCGCGTACCTGATCGCGCTGGCGCTGGCCAAAGGCATCTTCCAGTTCTTCATGCGGGTGATTCTGATCGGGGTCTCGCGCGACATCGAGTACGACCTGCGCAACGATTTGTTCGCCCACTTGTTGCGGCTTTCGCCGGATTACTTCGGGCACACGCGCACGGGCGACATCATGGCGCGGGCCACCAACGATTTGAATGCGGTGCGCATGATGCTGGGTCCGGGCATTATGTACTGGTTCGAGACCAGCCTGACGTTCGCGCTGGCGATCTGGATCATGGTGCACTTCGACTGGCGGCTGGCGCTGTTTGCGGTGATGCCGGCGCCGGCGGTGAGCCTGGCGGTGATTTTCTTCGGACGGGCGATCCACGCGCGCTTCGAGCGCATTCAGGCGATGTTTTCGGACATTTCGAGCCGGGTGCAGGAGAACCTGTTTGCGGTGCGGATGGTGCGGGCGTTCGCGCAGGAGCGCGCCGAACTGCGGCGATTTGAGGAGCTGAACCGGCAGTACATAGCGCAGAACCTGAAGCTGGTGCGCATTCAGGGAATTTTTGAGCCGCTGCTGGAGCTGCTGATCGGGACGACGTTCCTGATGGTGCTGTGGGTGGGCGGCCAGCAGGTGCTGCTGGGGAAGATTTCGATCGGCAGCTTTGTGATGTTCAATACCTATATGGGGACGCTGGTATGGCCGATGATTGCGCTGGGCTGGGTGGTGAACCTGATGCAACGGGGCAGCGCGTCGCTGAAGCGGATCAACCAGGTGCTGCACGAGGCGCCCACGATTCAGGCGCCGCGCGACCCGGTAGCGCTGGAGCGGGTGGAGGGCGAAATTGCATTCCGCGGCGTGACGGTGGATTACGGCAGCGGGGCGGCGCTGGCGGAGATCGACCTGCGGATTGCGGCGGGCGAGACGGTGGCGGTGGTGGGCCACACGGGGGCGGGCAAGAGCACCCTGGTGCAGTTGATTCCGCGGCTGCTGGACCCCACGGCGGGCGCGGTGCTGGTGGATGGCGTGGACGTGCGGAGGGTGGACCAGGAGCAACTGCGAAGGCACATCGGATTCGTACCGCAAGAGACCTTCCTGTTCAGCGCCACGATTGCGGAGAACATCGCGTTTGGGGTGGAATCGGCAACCGAGGGGCAGATTCGGGAGGCGGCCCGGATTGCCGGACTGGCGGAGGATATTGAAGGCTTTCCGGACGGCTACAAGACCATGGTGGGGGAGCGCGGGATTACGCTTTCGGGAGGGCAGAAACAGCGCACGGCGATTGCCCGGGCGATCTTGCGGGACCCGCGAATTCTGATTCTGGACGATGCGCTTTCGAGCGTGGACACGTTGACCGAGGAGCGCATCCTGACGCACCTGAGCGGGGTGATGCAGGGGCGCACGGTGATTCTGATTTCGCATCGCGTGTCGACGGTACGGCAGGCGGGGAGGATTGTGGTGCTGGAGCGCGGCCGGATTGTGGAGCAGGGGAGCCACGCGGAGCTGGTGGAAGCGGGCGGCTACTACGCGGAGTTATCCCAGAAGCAGATGCTGGAGGAAGAGCTGGAGGCCATCTGAGGGCCCGGATGAGAACGCGTTATCGGCTGGCGGCGCGTTCCTTGGCTAACTGGTCGCGATAGGCTTGTTCGGAGCGATCGATGAACGCGCGGTAGCCAGCGGGATCGATGAACGGGTTGACGGTGGCGCCGGCCTTCATCTTTTCGTATTTCTCTTTCATATCGTAGTAAGCGCCGTGAGCGCCGAGAAAGATGTCGCAGGGCAAGGCGTGGAAGGTCTGGAAGGTGCGGGCGTAATCTTCGGCGATGCCGGGGTAAGTCGGATGGTGAAGAAGCTGGACGCCGGGATTAATGGAGGTGCCGCCGACGATGACTACGTTGTAAGTGCGGCCGGCATCGGAAACGCGCAGGGTCCAGGTGGTGCAGCCAATGCTATGGCCGGGGGTCATATGGGCCACCAGGGTGGTGCCGCCGAGGGTAACCTGCTCTAAGTCGCGGACCACGTGATCGACCTTGACCGGAGGGTAAGTATGTTCGCGGCCAAAGCGCGTGTCGGCCTTGCCGCCGGTTTCGAGGACGTCGACTTCGCGGGCGCTGGAGTAGATTTTGGCGCCGGTCATGCGTTGCATGGCGGCCTGGCCGGCGACGTGATCGTAGTGAGCCTGGCTGTTGAGCAGGATTTTGATGTCCGCCAGTTTGAACCCGAGCTTGAGGATGCTGTTGCGAATGAGCGGCGGAGTGTCTTCGTAGCCGCTGTTGATCAGAATGTTGCCGGCGGGGGTGGTAATGAGGTAGCTGGCGATGTCGCTCGCGCCGACGTAGTAGATGTTGGCGATGATGCGGTAGGGCGGGAAGGGCTGATTATCGGGCTTCGCATCGGCCGGAGGATTGCGGGCAGCGGCGGTGAAGGCAAGCGCCAGAAGGAGCGCGGCGGAGAGACGGGACATACGAGTAAGTTACCACGCGGCGGATGAATCCATCGCGGCGCTCAGGGCTGCATGACGGAGGCTACGACCATCTCCAGCAGGCGGCGCACGCCATCGTCGCCGCCCACGGGGCCATCGTGAAACTGATCGTGCGGGGCGGGCTTCCAGGTGTCGCGGGAATGATCGACGGTGTAGGTGACCGGAAGGCCGGTGAGGGCGGGATCGAGCTGGGCATCGCTGGAGGACATTTTGTAGATGGCCAGGTCGAGCGAGGGGACCACGTAAATGGCCGAGCCGCCAGCGCCGGATTTGAAGAACGCATCGCGCGGCGCTCCGAAGACGTGGCCGTCGGCATTGACTTCGAACATCAGGCTCATGGGGGCGTGCGGGTCATAAGGCGAAGGGCGTCCGCACATGGCGACATACGCGGCGGGGGCGAGTTGGCGATCGCCCCAGCGGCCCTTGTGGAGCAGCAGGTAGGCGAAGCGAACGGCATCGGTGGCGCGGAGGGCAATGCCGCCGCCGCCGGGCGTGTGCGGCAGGGTGTTGCCATTGCGGTGCAGGGCGTAGCCCCACGACCCGAAGCCCATGGGGGTGGCCAATTTTTCGGCGATGTATTGCTGCATCTCCATGCCGGTGAGGTGGCGCAGGACGATGGAGGCGACATGGGGCGACCCGGAGGCGTAGGCGTAGCCCCCGCCGGGATCGGTCCACATGGGGGCGCGCAGGGCGCTCGCGTCCTGGCCGAGGGGGGTGGCGGGGCGGGGAACGGGGTCGAGCCGCTGATCGAGGCCGTGGACGATGCCGGGGTTATTGCCATCGCCGTGCATGCCGGAGGTCATGCTGAGCAACTGGCCGAGTTTGATCTCGGCCTTACGGGGGTCGCTGAGGGGGAAGGCTTCCGGCAGGTAGCGCTCGGTGAAGACCTTGGTTTCGAGACCATCGGGGATCTCGTCGTGCTTTTCCTGGAGCATGATGCCGCAGGAGATGCTGGTGAAGGCTTTGCCGATGGAGGCCATGTCGGGATGGGCTTCGCGATTGGCCTTGCCGAAGTAGTGTTCGTAGACCAGGTATCCGTGGCGGACCACCACGAGGCCGCCGTGCTGGCTGGTTTCCTGTTCGTAGGCGAAGGCCTGGTCGAGGCGCGCGAGGTCCATGCCGGCGAGCTTGCGGACGGCGGCGGCATTGGTGAGGGTGCGCCAGCCGCCGGCGCTATCGGGAGGCGGGTAGTAGTCACCGGCTGCGGCGGGGGCGAGGGGCAGGCCGAGGAAGAGGACCAGGGCTGCGGCTGATGGGAAGCAACGATGGATGATGCCCATGAATCTTCAGCATAGGGCAAGCGGAGGGGGAACGGGGCAGGCGCATCGGGCGCGCTCAGAAGAGGTCTGCGAAGGCGATTTCCACGGCGGGCAGCAACGGGCTACGAATGGCGCGGTTCTCGCGGCGCGCCGACGAGGTAGAGCGCTCGTACACCCAGGCGTGGCGGGTGTCCGGATCGATCACCCAGACTTCGGCGGAGCCGTGGGCCAGGTGTTCAGCTAGCTTGGCCTCCATCTGTCTGGCGGTATCGAATTCCGATACGATTTCGAAGACCATCAGCGGGGCGCCCTGGTAATAGCGGTCGCCGGGCTGATCCGGGTGGGTCAGGCTGACGTCCGGCTGCAGCCACGAGCGCGGTTCGCCGGAAAGCAGGTAACCCATTTCCATATGAACCTTGCCCCATCGAACGGTGGGATGGGAGCGGCGGCAGCGTTCGATGGCGGCTTTCAGGAAATCGTAGAGGGTCTCGCGAATCTGGTTGTGGTTTCGTTGGGCAGGAGGCAACCGGATCAATTCTCCTTTCAGGAGCTCGATATGGTCGGCGCCCCGGTCGAGCCGTTCGAACTCCTCGAGGCTCATTAAGGTGGTGGTGCCCATGTCAAATGATACCTCGCGCCCTGCTTACCGCAGAAAGCCGCTGCGGCCGCTGCCGTGGGCGCTGAGCTCATCGTTTCTGGCGTCGTCGAGCGCCAGGATGCGGCGGAGGGCGGGGGTGAGCGCGGCCTGCGTTTCGGGGCGCAGGAGGCGCTTCTGGTATTGCTGCTGGGGCTGGTCGCCGCGCACGAAGAAGGCGTGCAGGGAGCGGCGGGGCGCGGAGGTGCGGTTGGCGGTTCCGCCGTGCCAGAGGTGGGCGTTCATGAGGATCACATCGCCGGCGGCGGCCAGCACCAGGCGTTCGGCGGGATGCGAGGCTTTGGGGTCGGCGAGCACGTCCTGGGGGAGCTTGCCGCAGGTGTGCGAGCCGGGGACGTAGCGGGTGGCGCCGTTGTCGGAAGTGAAATCGTCCAGCAGCCAGATGGAGTTGAAGACGGCGTTGCCCTGGGCGTCGGGGACCAGGCCCATATCGCAATGCAGCGGCTGGGCGGAATGGGAGTGCGGATCGGCGCCAC
The DNA here is from genome assembly GCA_035505095.1 of Bryobacteraceae bacterium. Taxonomy (GTDB): domain Bacteria; phylum Acidobacteriota; class Terriglobia; order Bryobacterales; family Bryobacteraceae; genus JOPF133. Next base: position 20,781 of record DATJRE010000497.1, read on the forward strand.
GGTAATTCAGGCTGCCCAGTTTCCAATCGGGGCCCAGCACGGCCTCGGCCGCCTGCAGCAACTCCGGATGGGCAATCACGCGGCGGAAGACCTCGCCTTTGTCCACCAGGTTGGCCAGGCGCCGGGCGTGCTCCTCCTTGCGAAACTCGGCCCCGGCGTTCTCGCCCTCGGCTTCCAGTTGCCGCGCCACCGCCGCGCGCAGGGCTTCCAGCCACGCGGCATCCATCACCTGCCTCAGGACCAGCACGCCGTCCGCCTGAAGCTGCCGCACCTGTTCGGCGGTCATAGGGCGATTGTACTTCAGGAGCGGGCGCGCGGCGCAGGTTCCAGCGGTTGGTTGGTGAGTAACATCTTGCCGCCGCTGAACAGCACCACGTCCAGGGCGCCGGGGCCGACTAACTTTTCCAGGCGCGGCATCTGGGCGCGGTCGGCGACGATGTAGCAGCGCTCGGGCGCCAGCCACAGGGCGCGCCACTGCTGGTCGTCGATGAAGACATCCGGCGCGCCGGGGGCGTAGGAGCCGTAGACCAGGTTGTTGAAGCGGCCGTTGAGCAGCAGGGCGGAGCGGCCGGTGTAGAAGAAGACCGAGGAAAAGGTGTAGTAGTGGTGATCCACAATCAGGCGGCCGGGCGGGGAGCGGCGCAGCGCTTCGGCCAGGGGGCGCGAGGAAAGGTAGGGATCGAAGCCCACCATGGCCAGGCGGGCGGCCTGGAAGAAGAGGACCATCATGACGGCGAGGGCCAGGTAGGCGCGCAGTCCGGTGGCGCGGAGGGTGCCGAGCGACCCCACCAGGAAAGCGATGCCGGCCAGGGCCAGCGGGAAACGCAGATAGGCCAGCGAGTTGATGGTGAGATCTTCCATGTGGCCGAGCGAGAGGGTGTAGGCGCCGGGATGATGCGCCAGCGCGGCGGAGATATCGCCGGGGGTGGGAACGTTGCGCACCAGGAAGCACAGGATCAACGCCGTGGCGCCGGCCACTCCCGCGAGCACCGAGAGCAGGCGGGTTCCGTAGCGCAGCCAGCCACTCTCGGCCGCCATGGCCGAACCCAGCAGCAAGGCCAGCGCCGGGTAGCAGGGCATGGAGTAGTATTCCTGGGTGGTGGAGAAGGTGAAGAAGACCAGCAGGAAGCCGGTCCAGCAGAGGGCCAGCAGGCGGGTGCGCCCGGCGCGATCGACGGGGCGGAAACCCAGCTTGAAGACGGCTGGAAAATAGATGCTCCAGGGAAACAGCCAGGCCAGGTGGAAGAGCCAGAAGTAGAGGCGCGGCACGGTGTTGTAATCGTGCGGGTAGCGCAGGTTGAGGAAGCGCAGCACCTGCTCGTTCATGAAGAAGAACCACAGGAAACCGTGGTATTGGCCGGGGACGCTGCGCAGGGTGAAATCGAAGTACGGCGGATTGCGCAAGGTGGCCAGGACGTGCCAGGGCGCGGCGATGAGAAGGATGACGGCCAGGCCGGTCCAGGGATGCAGGCGGCGCCACACCTTGCGGGAGAGGAACTGCCCGGTGATTAAGAGATAAAGCAGAGCCGCCGCCACCGGGAACAGCACGCCCACGGTGCTTTTCAAGAGAAGCCCGGCGCCCAGGCTGGCGGCCAGCAGGAAGGCCCACAGGCGCGGACGGGGCTCGGCGGGGTCGATGGCCCGCAGGAAGGCCCACATGGCCAGCGCGACGGTGGCGGTGAGCATGACATCGGGGATGAGGATGCGGGTGAACAGAAAGAGGCCCGCGCAGGTGGCCAGGCACAGGCCTGCGTAGAGGCCGGCGCGCCTGCCGAAGGCCCATGCGCCAAAGGCCGCGGTGAGCCAGCAGAGGCCGATGGCGGAAAGCGCCACGGGGATGCGGGCGATCCAGTCCGCCACGCCGAAGGCTTTGTAGAACAGGGCGATGACCCAGTAAATGAGGGGCGCTTTTTCCAGGTACACCACGCCATCGATGCGGGCCGTGACCCAATCGCCGGAGGTCAGCATGTTGTGGGCGATTTGCGCCTGCACGGCATCCACGTCATCCATCAGAGACGGGGGAGACAGGATGCAGCCGAGGTAGACGGCGGCTGCGAACAACACGACGATCAAACCGAAGTGAAGATACTGGGAGTGGTCTGGAGGCTGGCTTGGTCTGGTGGAGTGGTCTGGATACGCCATCGTTTCATCCACAAAAATAGTACCATCAGACCCCAAAGCGCGTAACCCAGGTTGGCGCGGCGCTCCAGGTGGCGGCGCAGGCAGGTTTGGATGGCAGCGGGATGAAAGACGCCGGCGTACTCGGCGGCGCCGGCTTGGAGCGTTTCCACCAGCAGCGGGCGGAGGGGGCCGCGCAGCCACTCCTCGACGGGAAAGCCGAGGCCGGTTTGCGGGCGGCGCAGGATGGCGGGTGGCAGCTTGTTGCGCATCAACTCGCGGAGCACGATTTTCTGGCGCGCGCCGCGGATTTTGAGGGCGGCGGGAAGGGCGGCGGCGAATTCCACGATGCGGTGATCCAGGTAGGGCGGCCGCACTTCCACGGAGTGCGCCATACTCATGCGATCCAGGTTCGCCAGGATGCCGTCGGGCAGAGCGTATTTCTGGTCGAAGTGGAGGCAGGCGGGGAGCGTGCCGCCGCCCTCGGCGAAATCTTGCAAGATGCGGGTGAGGGTATCGGGCAGAGGGCGGGTGAGGGGCCGCTTTTCGGCGCGGCTGAAGGCGCCGTTCCAGTAAATGTGGGCTTCCTCGTGCGGCAGGCGGCAGCCCTCCAGGAAGCGCTTGAGGCGGTACTCGAAGCCGGCCTGTCGATCGGAAACCGGCCACCAGCCAGCCGCGGTGGCTGCCGCGCGGAGCAGGGCCCGCGGGCATCGGCGGGTGACGCCGGCGAACTGGTGGGCGCGGTGGGCCAGGGAACCGCCGAAGAGGGCGTCGGCGCCTTTGCCGGTGAGGGCCACGGTGGCGGCGCGGCGGGTGGTGCGGGAGAGAAACCAGAGCGGCAGCGCGGCGGTATCGGCGCCGGGCTCGTCGAAGTAGTAAGGCAACTCTTCGATGGCGGCGGGCAGGTCGAGCGAGGGGTTCAGATCGAACTGCTGATGGTCGGTGGCGTAGTGGGAGACCACCTGGCGGATATGCGGCGATTCGTCGAAACGGCGGCCGGCGAAGGAAATGGAGAAGGTCTTCAGCGGGCCGCTGGCGGCGCTGGCGGCGTAGTGGAGAAGGGCGGACGAATCGATGCCGCCGCTGAGCCAGAGGCCCACGGGGGCATCCGATCGCAGGTGCTCGCGCATGGATTGCTTGAGCAGGCTGTCGAGTTCGGAGCGGGCGGCATCCAGGGTCCAGAAGGGCTGCGGAGTGTCGGGCAGGCGCCAGTAGGCTTCGGAACGGACGGCGCCGTCGCGCCATTCCAGCCAGTGCGCGGGCGGCAGTTTTTCGACGCCTTCGGCGAGGGTCCAGGGGCAGGGGACGTAATTCAACGAAAGGTAGCAATCCAAGCCCGCCAGGGACAGGCGCCGGGCGATTTCGGGGTGGGCGAAGAGGGCCTTGATTTCGGAGCCGAAATAAATCTCGCCGCGATGCCTGGCCAGATAGAGCGGCTTAATGCCGATGCGGTCGCGCGCCAGCACCAGGCGGCGGGTGGACTCGGTCCAAAAGGCCACGGCGAACATGCCGCGGAGGCGGGCAAAGCAGGCGGTATCCCACTCCAGGAAGGCCGCCAAGACGGTTTCGGCGGCGGCGCGGGTGTGGAAGCGGTGGCCGCGGTGCTCCAGTTCGGTGCGCAGCTCGGCGTGGTTATAGACCTCGCCATCAAAGACGATGGCGGTCTGGCCATCCTGCGAGAGGAGGGGCTGACCGGCGGATTCGGGGCCGGTAATCTTCAGGCGGGTGGCGCCGAGCGAAGCGGTGGGAGTTTCGTAACAGCCGCGATGATCAGGCCCGCGGTGGATGAGGCATCCGAGCGCGTTGCGGATGCGACTGGGGTCGGGGACACTTCTGCAATGTGTAAAACCGGCAACTCCGCACACGGTTGATCATCCCCGGGCCAAACGCGACGGCTGGCCCTGTGGTCGCATTCACAGCCGGCGCGCGTTTGAGATTCGCCGGTCACCCCAGCATCTGGAGCCTTAAATTTAGCACGGGGTTCGGCGTGGGCAAGCTAGTCCTTTAGAGCCAAATTCAGGCGCGGCGAAGGGTGGGGGCGCGCCTGGCACGGCCCCGCGGAGGATACCACCGCAGCGGGGTGTAACGCGGAGGGCAGTCGGGAGCGTCCAAACAGACGGCGCATGTAAGTTCGGGAAAGTACGGAGGAAGATGCCCACGTCGATCGGTCCGGTTACCGTGCTGTTTCTGGCGGTAGCTGCGATTCCATTTATCTACTATTGCATCGCGATTTACAGTGGTTGGCGCTTTTTCCGCTGCCAGAGAAAGCGGTCGGGCGCGCGCGGCGGGTTCACACCGCCGGTAAGTATTCTGAAGCCGATTCGCGGTCTGGACCCGGACGCCTACGAGAATTTCTCCAGTTTCTGCCGGCAGGACTATCCGGAGTACGAGGTGGTCTTTTGCACCGACGAAAACGATCCGGCGGTTCCGACCCTGGAGCGGCTGGCACGCGATTTTCCGCAGTGCCGGATCCGCGTGTTATTCGGCGCCGGACGCCGCGCGACCAACGACAAAGTGGCTAAGTTAGCGCGGCTGGTGAGTGAGGCGCAATACGAGCACGTGGTAATCAGCGACAGCGATGTACGGGCGCGCCCGGATTACCTGCGCACGGTGGTGGCGCCGCTGGCGGATCCCCAAACCGGCGCGGTGACTTGCTTCTATGTGCCGGCCGAGGAAGGAAACTTTGTGGACCGGCTGCAATCCATGGGGATGATGGCGGACTTTTATCCCGGCATCATCGTGGCCTGGCAACTGGATGGCATTAAGTTCGCGCTGGGCCCCACGATTGCCACCACCCGCACGCGGCTGGAAGGCTTCGGTGGGTATGCGGCCATCGAGAATCGCCCGGCGGACGATTTGCTGGTGGGGCGCCTGATTGCCGACCAGGGCTACGAAGTGGAACTGCTGCCCTATCCGATCCTGACGGTGGCCGATTTCAACTCGCTGCGCGAGCTGATTCACAAGCGCCTGCGATGGATTGTGGTGATGCGGCACATGCGGCCGTGGGGACACCTGGGGCTGTTGCTGACGCAGGGCCTGCCGTGGTCGCTGGCGGCCATTGCGGTGCATCCGACGGCGGCGGTGGCAGCGGGCTATTTGGGTGTGTACCTGGGGCTGCGCCTGGCCATCACGGGGCTGGTGTACCGCGGTCTGCGGCAACCGCATTTCTGGAAGCGCGCCTGGATGATTGCGCCGTGGGATGCCGTGGCGTTTGCCATCTGGCTGGCCAGTTTCGCGCGGCGCAGCGTGCGGTGGCGCGGCAGCGATTACTACATCCGCGATGGCGTACTGATTCCGGTGACTCCCGCGCCGATGGAACGGTAGCGGCGGGTAGCGAAACCGGCCGCTTATCGCTCGGGGGCGAAGTAACCCGGGCGGGAAGTTACCCGCAAGTTACCCTGACCTACTAACTTCACTTGCAGGCGGTGGTATTTGCCGTCGTTGAGGGGCCCTTCGGGGCTGTAGCCGAGCACATACTGATTGCGCAGCTCCAGGCCGATTTGGGTGGCGGCCTTAGTAAGGTCGGCCAGATTACTCACCGGGAAGTGGCGCCCGCCGGATTGCTCGGCCAGATCGTCGAGCAGTTGGGGGCCACCGCGCTCTTCTTCCGGCAGCACCAGCATGCCGCGCTCGTAAATGCCCATGGCGTAGATGGCCACGCTGGTTTCGCGCAAGCGCCGGCGCAGCTCGCCCTGGCTATAGCGGCTGTCGTTATCGCCGCCATCGGAGACCAGCAGCACGGCCTTGCGGGAATGCGCGGCGTGCCGCATGGTATCGAGCGCCAGGTAGACGGCATCCACCAGGGCAGTGCGGCCCAGGGCGCCGGTTTCGAGGAGGCGGTTCTGAATGTCGCCGGGATCGTTGGTGAACGGGACCGCGAGCTGGGCGCGGTCGTTGAAACTGACCAGGAAATATTCGTCGGCGGGGTTGCTGTTGCGCAGGAATTCGGCTACCGCGGCGCGGGCCTGCTTGAGCTTGCCGGCCATGCTGCGGCTGGCATCGAAGACGATGCCGACCGAGATGGGGCCATCCTCTTCGGCGAAGTGCAGCACGCGCTGCTCGGCCTTCTCGTCGAAGAGGCGGAAGGAGTCCTTGGCCAGGCCGGTGACGGCGCGGTTCTTGGGATCGGTGACCGAGACCGGCACCAGCACGAGGTCGGTTTCGGCGCGGAGGTCGGCGCGTGCGGCGCGCGCAGGGCGCTCAGGCACGAGATTGACCTTAGGGTCATCGGCGGCGTAGGCCGTTGCGACGGCCAAAAAAAAGACCACGCCGCACCACCGCGGCGCGCGGCAAGTAAATAATCCAGACACGGCCACACCCAGTCCCTCTCTTTGGATAGAGTCTACACCAATTCCCCGCGAATGTGGGTAAAAAAGAGTCCCCCACTTAGTGCAGGCGACCTATGTTGAAAAATTCAACAGGCTAAGAAGGCGCAAGGAAGGCTGGCTGTACGAGTAAGTGGCGTTTTCCGTCGCGGCCGGGCGAGCAAGGAGCGAGAGGCGGGCAGCTACCGGCGGGAGTGATGGAAAAACTCGTTTCGCAATTGGTTCACGACTCGCGTATCCGGCCGGCGAGCGACCGCTTTCGGCGCAGCGGAAGGCCATTCCGGAGTTTCGGCGTGGGGATGGGGCGAAGGGGCGGGCGGCCAAATCGGAAATCAGGCGGCCCGGAGTGACGCCTCGCTGCCTGGCCGGCAGAATTGGCACATCGCGCACAGCGCGCATAAAGCGCGATGGGGAGACCGGCGTGCGCCTACGGTTGTAGTTGACATTACTACGAAATCGGGTCGCCGGGCGGAGGCTTGGCGGAGGGTCGGCGATACCCCCGTCCCGCTACACGTGATATCGTTATCGGTGAACCTCGAACAGCATCGCAGGAAAGAGACCAATGCTACGTCATCTTCAGACTTTCGTTGTTTTGCTCACACTGGGAGCCGGGCTTCAGGCGCAGACCATGAAGGCGCCGGACATCACCAAGGTACCCACCCTGTACGTGGTGCCGTACGCGCACCTGGATACGCAATGGCGCTGGGAGTTTCCCCAGTCCATTAGCGAATACCTCTTGAAGACCATGCGGGTGAATTTCTACCTGATGGACAAGTACCCGCACTACGTTTTCAACTGGACCGGTGCGAACCGGTACCGGCTGATGAAAGAGTATTTTCCCTCCGATTACGCGAAAATCAAGGGTTACGTCGATAAGGGGCAGTGGTTTCCGGCGGGATCGTCAATGGAGGAAGGCGACGTCAACCTGCCCAGCGCGGAGGCGATTATCCGCCAGGTTCTCTACGGTAACGATTATTTCCGCAAGGAATTCGGCAAAGCCAGCGCCGAATTCATGCTGCCGGACTGCTTTGGGTTTCCGGCAGACCTGCCCAGCATCCTGGCGCACGCCGGCGTGAAGGGATTTTCCACGCAGAAACTGTCCGCGGCATGGCAGCCGGCGCCCAGGGTGGGCGGACCGGATTCGCCGGAACAGACCCCCGAAGGCATCCCTTTTAACGTGGGCGTTTGGGAAGGGCCGGATGGAAAGAGCATCATTGCGGCGCTGAATCCGGAAGGATACGGAAGCACCATTCGCACGGATCTAAGCAAGGAGCCTGCCGCCGAGGCGGGGCGCGGCGGACGCGGCGAGCAGGATTGGGTGAAGCGCATCGAACTGGACGGCAAAGTTACGGGCGTGTACGCCGACTACCACTACATAGGGACGGGCGACATCGGCGGGTCGGTGGACGAGGAATCGGTGAAGCTGCTGGAAGCCATGGTCACGCACGGGAAGGCATCGCTGCCGCCGGCGGGATTCGGCCGTGGCGGACGGGGCGGACGCGGCGGGCAGGCAGAGCCGGCGCCCCCTCCCGGTCCGGAAGTCGAGATGGGCGATGGCCCGGTGCACGTGATTTCGTCGGCTGCGGACCAGATGTTCCTGGACATCAAGCCGGAGATGACTTCGCGCATGCCGCGCTATAAGGGCGACCTGGAGTTGATCAACCATTCGGCCGGCTCACTGACCTCGGAAGCCTACCACAAGCGCTGGAACCGCAAGAACGAGATTCTGGCGGACGCCGCCGAGAAGGCATCCGTGGCGGCCCACTGGCTGGGCGGGCGGCCGTATCCGCAGCAGCGCCTGAACGACGCCTGGACGCTGGTGCTGGGCGGCCATTTCCACGATACCGGCGCCGGCACGGCCACGCCGCAAGCGTACGTATACGCGCAAAACGATGACGTGATCGCCATGAACCAGTTCGCGGGCGTGCTGACCAGCGCCACCGAGGGCGTTGCCGAAGGCATGAACACCGAGACGACGGGCATTCCGGTGGTGGTTTACAATTCGCTGAACATTCCGCGTGAAGACGTGGTGGAAGCGGCGGTTTCGCTGCCTGCCGGCACCAAAGCGATTCGCGTGACGGGTCCCGACGGCAAGGAAGTTCCGGCGCAGTGGGAAGACGGTAAAGCGGTTTTCGTGGCCAAGGCGCCTTCGGTGGGTTATGCGGTGTACGGCGTGGAAGCGGCCTCCGAACCGGCCACTTCGTCCACGCTCAAGGTGACGGCTCCGACGGGCGGCCGCGGTTTCGGCGGCTTCGGCGGCGGCGGGCGCGGCGGACGCGGCGGCGGCATTGAGCGGTCGCTCGAAAACGCGCGCTACAAGGTGACCCTGGACAACCAGGGCGACGTTTCCAGCATTCACGACAAGCTGCTGGATAAGGAACTGCTTTCGGGACCGATTCGCCTGGACATCTCCAGCGACCATCCCACGCAGTGGCCGGCCTGGAATATGGATTTCGACCAGGAGCAGGCGGCACCGCGCGCTTATGTGCGGGGCGGGCAGGTGCGCATTAAAGAGAACGGACCGGCGCGCGTGACGTTGGAAATCACCCGCGAAACCGAGGGTTCGAAATTCACCCAGACGGTGAGCCTGTCGGCCGGCGACGCCGGCAATCGCGTGGAATTCGGCGCGGACGTGGACTGGGCCACGCTGTACGCCAATTTGAAGGCGGCTTTCCCGCTGAGCGCTTCCAACACGGACGCGACTTACAACTGGGGCATGGGCACGGTGGAGCGGCCCAACGCCAGCGAGCGCCAGTTCGAAGTAGCCTCCCACCAGTGGATCGACCTGACGGATAAGAGCGGCGCCTACGGCACCACCATTCTGACGGACGTGAAGAACGGCTCCGACAAGCCCAACGACAACACCATCCGTTTGACGCTGGTGCGGTCGCCGGGAGCGGACACTTCCTACACCGACCAATCCAACCAGGATTGGGGCCACCACGAGATCGTCTTCGGCCTCGCCGGGCACCAGGGCGACTGGCGCCAGGGGCAGACCGACTGGCAGGGGTATCGCCTGAACGAGCCGCTGACGGCGTTCGAAACCACCAAGCACAGCGGCACGCTGGGCAAGGAATTTTCGCTGATGAAGATCGACAACCCGCGCATCCGGGTGATGGCGCTCAAGAAGGCCGAACTGAGCGACGAAGTGATCCTGCGCATGGTGGAGATGAGTGGCCGGCCCGAGGCGAATGTCCACGTGAGTTTCGCCGGTCCGATTACTTCGGCCCGCGAAGTGAACGGGCAGGAGATGCCGGTGGGTCCGGCGACGGTGAGCCGCGGGGTGCTGGACACCAGCTTCTCGGCCTATCAGCCGCGCACTTTCGCGCTGCGCCTGGGCGCTGCGCCGGCCAGGGTTCCGGCGGTGCAATCGCAGCCGGTGACATTGACCTACGACCTGGCGGTGGCCAGCAATGACGACCGTCCTACGACGGGCGGTTTCGACGGCCGCGGCGACGCGATGCCGGCTGAAATGCTACCGGCCGAGCTGACCTTCAACGGCGTGCGGTTCAAGCTGGCGGAGGCCGGTTCCGGCAAGCAAAACGCAGAGGTGGCCAAGGGCCAGACGATCAACCTGCCGGCCGGCAACTACAATCGCGTATACGTGCTGGCGGCGGCTTCCGACGGCGACACGCGGGCGACTTTCAAAGTGGGCGACAAGTTCACCGACCTCAACATCGAGGACTGGGGAGGACATATCGGCCAGTGGGACACCCGCATCTGGAAAAACGACCCGTTGACCGACAAGGACTGGGCGGTTTCGGCGAACCACGCGGTGTGGGATCCGGATCCGGCCAAGCAGCGGTCGCAGGGGCACCGCGACTGGTCGCCGCGTTATCCCGAAGACTTCGTGGGCATCGAGCCGGGGTACATCAAGCGCGCCGACCTGGCGTGGTACTGCTCGCACCACCATACGCCCGAGGGGCTGAACCAGCCCTACGAGTATTCGTACCTGTTCGCGTACCCGATCGACCTGCCGGCCGGCGCGCGCACGCTGACGCTGCCGAACAACGACCGCATCAAAGTGCTGGCGGTGTCGGTGGCCCAGGAGGGTCCGATCGTGACGCCCGCGCACCCGCTCTACGATACGCTGGGCGCGGATGAGCCCAAGGTGATGGCGGCGATGCGGTAGAGTTGGGGCCTGAGAAAACCGGACGCGGAGGCGCGGAGGCGCGGAGGAAAGAGGGAGGCTGGATGGGCTTCCCGATCGACCTGCCGGCCGGCGCGCGCACGCTGAGCGCGGATGAGGCCAAGGTGATGGCGGCGATGCGGTAGGGGCCTTGGGGCCTGAGAAAACCGGACGCGGAGACGCGGAGGCGCGGAGGAAAGAGGGAGGTTGGATGGGCTTCCCGATCGACCTGCCGGCCGGCGCGCGCACGCTGGGCGCGGATGAGCCCAAGGTGATGGCGGCGATGCGGTAGGGGCCTCGGAGCCTGAGAAAACCGGACGCGGTGGCGCGGAGGAAAGAGGGAGGCTGGATGGGCTTCCCGATCGACCTGCCGGCCGGCGCGCGCATGCTGGGCGCGGATGAGCCCAAGGTGATGGCGGCGATGCGGTAGGGGCCTCGGGGCCTGAGAAAACCGGACGCGGAGGCGCGGAGGCGCGGAGGAAAGAGGGAGGCTGGATGGGCTTCCCGGGTTCGCCGCGCCTCCGGGCCCTGATATGGTTGGCGCTATGAGGCGGTTGGCACTGTCGGTTACGTCTTGACCGACGTTGATTCCTTCCTTCCCCCAGTACCCTCTGTTTGGCTTGCCTTCGGTTCCTTCCCTGTCAACCCTTTGGGTGGTTGGCGATGCTCGATGGCGGCATTCCATTGCGAGCGGCGTGGGCTGCCGAAAGGAGAATTTTTCTTGACATCAACTTTATGTCGGTGTACAAATAACTCATGGCAGCCGCCATCCAGGTCATCCAAAGCTCCGAGGCCGCGGCAATTCTCTTCAGCCCCGCACGCATGCGAATCCTGGAGCAGCTCGCGGAGCCCGATTCCGCCGCGGGCGTGGCGCGCCGCCTGGAGTTGCCGCGCCAGCAGGTGAGCTACCACCTGCGCGAGCTCGAACACGCCGGCCTGGTGGAGTTGGTCGAAGAGCGCCGCAAGGGCAATTGCCTGGAGCGGGTTGTGCGGGCCGCGGCGCGCACCTACCTGATCAGCCCCGAGGCCCTCGGCAAACTCGGCGCCACCCCGGAGCAGCAGCGCGACCGCTTCTCGCTCGGCTACCTCGTACACCTGGCGGCGCGGGCGATTCGCGACCTTGCGGTCCTCTGCGGCCGGGCGGAAAAAGCGGGAAAGCGCGTATCCACCATGGCGCTCGAAGTCGAGGTGCGGTTCGCGTCCGCGGAGTCGCGCAATGCCTTTGCTGAGGAGTTGGCCGCAACCGTCGCGAAACTGGCCGCCAAATACCACGACGAGTCGGCTTCCGGCGGCCGGCGGTTCCGCTTCTTCGGCGGCGTCTATCCCGTGATCACCCGCGAGGAGCCGGTCGATCCGCAATCCATCCAAATTCAGTGAGGACTTATGCGAAAA
>DATJRE010000498.1:0-5031 GCA_035505095.1 Bryobacteraceae bacterium
CGAGGCGGGGTCTAAACGGGAATGCTCGAAGTTCGCAACCTGGTGAAGCGGTATAACCGCGTGCCGGTGGTCGACCAGGTGAGTTTCGTCATTCGGCCGGGCGAGATCCTCGGGTACCTGGGGCCGAACGGGGCGGGCAAGAGCACTACGGTGAAGATTCTCACCGGGCTGATCCATCCGACCGAGGGTGAAATCTGGCTGGACGGCCGGGATGTGCGCGAGGATTTCGTGGCCTTCCAGCGGCAGATGGGGTACGTGCCCGAGGAATCGCACCTGTATCCGCACCTGACCGGGCGCGAGTACCTGCAGCTTGTGGGGCGGCTGCGCGGGCTGCGGCGGCGGGTTCTGGAGCCGCGCATGGATGAGCTGCTGCGGCTGTTTTCGCTGTGGGAGGATCGGCATTCGCCGCTCTCGTCCTATTCCAAGGGAATGCGGCAGAAGATCCTGATTTCGGGCGCCCTGATCCACAATCCGCGGGTGCTGATTTTCGACGAGCCGTTCTCCGGGCTGGACGTCACTACGGCCCTGGTGCTGCGCACGCTGCTGCGCGAAATGGCGCGCGAGCAGCGCATCGTATTCTATAGCTCGCACGTGCTGGAAGTGGTGGAGAAGGTGTGCTCGCGGGTGCTGATTCTGCGCAAGGGCAAGGTGGTGGCGCACGATGCCGTGGAGCGGCTGCGGGACCTGATGCACCAGCCGTCGCTCGAAAACATCTTCGCCCAGCTTACCGAGCAGGAGGATCCGGCGGAGAAAGTGCGCGGGATTCTGACCGCCATCGAAACCTGAGGCGCCATGCGAATCCTTGCTTTGCTTCTGGGGATTGCGGCGATTCTGGCCGGGCTGCGGTTCAGCGGCGTGGACGGTGCGCAGCCTGGCAGGAAGATCCGCGAGTGGATGGAGGAGACCCACGGGGCGGGCTTCGAGCTGCGGAGGCACTTCTTCCGCCGGTTTTTCGATAGCGACCTGGTGGCGGCGCCGGGGCAGTTTCAGGTGGTGGCGATTGGGGTTTTCGCCATTTTTGTATCGCTCAGCATCATCATGACGCAGGCGTATTACCACAAGTACCGGATGCTGCTGGAACTCGATTCGCCGGAGCCGTACCGGCTGGCGGGGCTGGCGGACCACCTGTTCCTGATTACCGGGGCCATGGTGCTGGCCGGGCTGATCACCGCGGTGGAGTGGCCGTCGCTGTTTCCGGGGCTGCGCGATTACCTGGTGCTGGCGGGGCTGCCGCTGAAGACGCGCGACCTGTTTATCGCCAAATTCACCGCGCTGGTGGCCTTCATGGCCATTTTCATTGTGGGGCTGAATGCGCTGCCCAGCGTGGTTCTGCCGAGTGTGATGGCCGGGCGGTACGACACCAGCGGCGGGATGGCGGTAGTGTCGCTGTTCGTCTCCATGTCGCTTGGGGCGTGGTTCTTCTTTTTCGCGCTGGTGGCACTGCAGGGCGTGCTGCTCAACACCACGTCGCCGCGAGTGTTTCCGGGCGTGTCGCTGTTCGTGCAGGGTTCGCTGGTGACGGTGCTGGTGTGCGCGCTGCCGCTGGTGCTCTCGATTCCCAGCTTGTTCCATTGCATGGGCCAGCGGCCCGGGTTCGCGCTGTGGCTGCCGCCGGTGTGGTTTTTGGGGCTGGACCAAGCCATGCTGGGAAACCGCGAACCGTTCGTGGGGGCCCTGGCGTGGCGGGCCCTGGCGGGGCTGGCGGCGGCGGCCCTGGCGGCGGTGACGGCGTATTTGTGGAGCTACCGGCGGCAGAAAGTGCGGCTCTTGGAAACGCCGGTGGCGGCGCGGCACGAGCTGGGCTGGCTGCGCGGCTGGCAGGCGCGCTGGAGCGACCGCTGCCTGCCGGCTCCGCCGGAACAAGCCGTTTTCGGATTCACCGCCGCCACGCTGGCGCGCAGCCGCGTCCACCGCATGGTGCTGACGGGCTTCGTGGCGCTGGCCGTGGCGCTGATTGTGGAGAGCTTCGTGTCGCTGGTGTTCAACGGCGAATTCCGCGGCTTCCGGGTGAAGACGTTTGCGCTGGAGGAAGCCACCGTGGCGGCGCCGCTGGCGCTCTCTCTGTTCGTGCTGGCGGGGCTGCGCTACCTGTTCCGGCTGCCGGTGGAATTGCGCGCCAACTGGGTGTTCCGGGTGAATGAGACCGGCAACCGCGAGCTGCTGCTGCGCGGCGTGGACCGCTTTGTGCTGGGCCTGGGGGTGGTACCGGTGGCGCTGCTGACGCTGCCCCTGGAGCTGCGGATTTTCGGCGTGGTGACCGGCCTGGCGGTGGCGGCGCTGGCGGCTTTGGCCTCGCTGACGGTGGATGAGCTGCTGCTGTTTGGGTTCGACCGCATCCCGTTTACGTCGTCGTACCTGCCGGGATCGCGTCCGCTGATTGAGACGGTGTGCATTTATGGGGCGGCGGTGGCCGCCTATGTGCTGATTTTGAGCGGGCTGATTGTGACCAGCGTGGACGAGCCGTCGTATTACCTGATCGCGTTCGGGCTGATGCTGGCGGTATGGGCGCGGATTCGGAAGCAACGGCTGGAGCATTGGCAGGTGGGAGCGCTGGAATACGAGGAATTGGCCGAGCCGGCAGTGCAGACGCTGGCGATTTATAGAGATTGAGTGAAGCGGGCTGCGCTCGGCGAGCGCCACAATCGGCGCCTTATCGTCGGAAGCCGAGCGCGCCTACACCCGCCACTCCGGATTCACCGGCCCCTTCTCCGGCAGCGCCACGACCGTGCCTCCGCCTGCCAGCGGCCCATCCCGCACCACCGGCTGCCACGGCGGCGCGGTCCACTCCTTGGGATCCACTGGCTGCCCGTCGTAATGCGCATAGAAAATGATGGTGCGGCTCGCCCCCGGCGTCTCGATCGAGCCAAAGACCACCGGCGGCGCCCCCGGCACCTCCAGAAGCTGCGTCCGGACACCCCGCCGCTCCAGGATCGCCGCCACCGCCGCGGCACTCCCGCGGATCGCCGCGCTGTCGCGAGCGCGGTTCGGATGGGGCAGCAACCCCATTAATTCGTTGAGGATTCCCGCTCATGCCCGGCCCGCCATTGGCGCGCCGAGCGGGCCGCCGGATCACTTTGCCCCGCCGGTCGAGGGCGCACGCCAGCATCAGGATTCCCACTTGGCGCATGGCTCCAGAGTACAATGCGGCTGCCTACGGGTTGGTGCCCAACGTGCGCCTGATCTCCGCCACCGCGCCGGCAAAGGAATCCGGCGAGTCAACCTTGAAGGCAATCCCTCCCAACTGGTCCACGGTGTACTCGATGCTGTCGGGCCCATGGTTGGGCCGGACGCTGGCCGGCCGGACGCGGGGGATGGTCCCGGCGGGCACTCCCTCCGGGGAAAAAGGGGGAAGGCCCATCGCCATCCGCTCCTGGGCTCCCATCCCTCCACCGTTCGGCATCGGCCCGCCAGACGCCGGTCCGCCTGCCACGAACCCGCGCCGTGCCTCCGTGTTCGCCCACGACAAGTAGAAAAATCGTTGCTTCGCTCCCGCAGGCCGGGCGAAACCGGCGGAAGGCTTGCCGTTATAGAGGGAATGCGGTCCCAGGAAGACCACCGCCTCGGATGGCTCGGCAGCGTGCATTTCCCGATTCGCCAGGCCCTCAATCAGATCCAGCACTCCTCCAGGGTTCTGGAGAACGCGGTAATCCACTGCCACCGGCGTCTCCTCCAAAGCCTTGGCCACCTCCGGCATCGCCTGGAGCGTGAAACCCTCCCGGCGCCACAACTCCTTCTGTTGGTCCAGGTTGAAAACCACCAGCCGCACCCGCCCGGCCGGCATCTCCTCCATGAGCGCCAAAAGGGCATCCAGCAGCAGTCCTTCGGCCGGCGTGCCCAGCACGCTTTTCCCCTGCCGCAGCGAAGCCGCGTGCAGCAGAATGGTCAGTCGTCCGGCGTGGGGCGTGCTTCCCGCTGCCTGAACTCCGCCCCAGGCAACGCCAGCCACGGTGTTGGGCGGCAGCAGCGGATGGATCCGGCGCTCTTGGGACTTCAGACGGGCTTCGATGGACCACTCCTTCCGGCACACATCGCCGTCGCCGTCGAACATCAGCCACTTCACGGCGTAGCGTCCTTCCCCAAGCCAGAAGGAGCCGCTGAAGTCCCCCGCCCAACCGCTTATGCCGCCGGCCGGAAGCCGAACTACGTCCGAAAGGTACACCGGAGTCCCGTCTCCGCGCGGCTTGACCCGCACCAGCACCACCCACTGGCGGCCCTCCTGGAGCTTCGGGGACACCCGGCCAACGTATCCCGCTTGCAGCCGCAGGGTGAAATTGAACCGCGGCTCTATGGGGACCACGTCGCAGTGCACCGGATGGCCGCGGAAAGAGTCCAGAAGCTTCCTGGCGTCCGCAATCTGTCTGGGCGTATCCAATACGCCCTGAGCGCCCGCCGCCATTACCCCCAGCACCGCGGCCGCCAGCCAGCGGAAGCAGCACCGAATCCGTTCGCGGTAACCGGAAGCCAGCGCCCACCTCCCCAGTCTTGAGCATGCGCTCGTCCCGCCCCTTTGCAAATACCGCTACGCCGTTGGTCTGCCGAAAAAATCACAGTAGCCGGAGCCGGTCCTGACTCGGACCGCCCCCGCGACCCGCAAGCGATCCCTGCACCCCGGCTCCACCCGGGCCGCCGCCCGTAACAGACTTCGCCCGCGGGTAACCATCCTGGCCTCAGCCACTTACGCCGGCCATAATGCGGAGTCGCACCTCTGCCGTGCTATACCCGAATCGGGAGGGGAGCTTTGCCAGCGGCGCCAAATTGGGTTCGTTCCTGTATTTCCGCCCGCGCTGCGGTAGCGCATGCTTCAGCTTGCGCCCGCTGCCAGACTGCACCAGCAAGCCTTACCTCCAAATTGGTTTCGTTCCCTCAATTCCAGGGCGCCCCTCCCGGTAAACACCTCATAAAAAACCACTCAATAATACTTGACAACTTTAAGCTCATATTTTATGATTGCAACAGGGTGAGGCAAAAGGCCTCCCCGAAAATCAACCCAATGAGGAGCTTAACTTCCATGTCTCTCAGCCATTTCGATCC
>DATJRE010000499.1:0-19416 GCA_035505095.1 Bryobacteraceae bacterium
TCTTCGATATCGATTGCCTGCGACTGGTCCCCAACCTTGATTCGAATCTCCTGAGTGTTTCCGCTTTCCACCTGCCCCGAGATCTGGCGCCCGTCTTTCAACGTGATGACGTCGGCCCAAAGGCTGGCGCCCGCCAGCAGGCCGAACTGCCAGACCAGGAGCAGCAAGGTTCTTTTCATAACGGCCTCTTTGGTTACGGATTCACGCTCCAGTGCACCGTGCAGCGCTTCTGCGGCCCGGAGCTCCGGTTCGTGAGAATCAGCTTTTGCGTCTGCCCATCCGGGACCAGGCGCGCTTCCCAGTTTTTGGTGTCGTAATTGAGCTGCATGTTTCCCAGCGGCAGATCGCGGAAGACGAACTCGGCGTTCTGCGGGATGGGGCCGCCGCTGCACTTGAGTGTGCCGGACCGGGCGCCGCTAAAAAGTGACGGCGGCGGCGCAGGGGCGCGGGCGGGGGCGGCGGACGGAACGCCCGGGGGCGGCGGGTTGCCATCGGCCCGCGCCAGCGTGGGGCGCCCATCTTCACCGATCCGCGGCGCCACCGGAGCGGGCGGGGCAGCAGCGGCGGTGGGGGCGCTGTCCGGGGCGGGCGGTTGGGAAACCACCAACCGGCGGCGCTGGCTGGGCTGGTTGGCAATCCCCGGCTCATCCCCCTCCAGTTCCGACCGCCAGATCTGGGCGCGGTAACCCCTCTCGCGGTCGCCTCCTTGAATGTCCTGGGTGAGCAGCCGCTCGGCTGCCGGAAGGTAATGCGGAAGGATCTGCAAGGCGTTTTTGCGCCAGGTTCCCACATCCGGCATGTCCAGCAGAATCCGGCAGACGGCCTCGGCTACGCTATTGCTCAATGCCGGAGGCGGCCCCAGCAGATCGGCCAGAAAGGGCTTGGCGCTATCCGGATAGCGGGCCATCAGTTGCCCCAGCATGGGCGCGTAGGCCAGATTGAAGGTAGCTTGCGGCGCCTGGCGCCACGAATACTGAATGACCGCCTTGGCGACTACCTCATCGCCCAAAGGCCCCATCAGCGGCGCCAGCCTGCCGCGGGTGTCTTTTTGCCAACCCGCAATCAGTTCCTGGTCCAGAATATCCCGGTACCAGGGAACCAGGCCGAAAAGCGCGTCGATGGTGGGCTGAGGATTGGCCAGGTCGGCTTTGTCCAGCAAAGTCTGGATTTTCTGCCGGGCCACCGGCGGCGGATAGGGCGCGGGCCCCACCTCTTTGAATTGCCCCCAGGCCGCCGCGGCAAGGGCCACGAATGCCCCCAGCCACCAGCCCGCCCTCACCGCCCGGAGCGAGGTTTTCGGGCCGCGCGAGAACATCATATTTGCCGGATTTGGATGAATCCACACAGGAAGAAGACCGCCAGCCAAGCGATGAATACGGGAGCCTGCGCGCTCACAACCAACGTTCTTTATTGTACCCAAAGCGGGCCATCGGGCGCTCCAGCCGCAGGCCGGTTGGGCGCCGATGAGAGTCCCGGAGTATAAAACCCCTGGCTTCAGGATGCTGTTGCCGGAAGTTAGTCCGCAGTTACGCCGGCCGTCGGCATGCGGGCGCGGCGGCGATTCGCCCGATGCTCACCGCCTGGGACCAGCGAGCCGGCCGCAAAACATTTCCGGGCCGCTGCGTTGCCTCCCAAAAATCGAAGAATTCGCCTGAAAACAAGCCAGTTAGCTTCGTGCGCCGAGCCTGGCCGGCCGGCTGCGACTTTCCGGCGGGGGGCCTTGCCGGAGGTGCGGCCGTAACTGAAATTCAGCCTTAGCGGCAGAATTCACGCGATTTCCCGGCGCCAGTACCCTCTATCTACTGCTTAGCCGCCAGATGGCGTCCGACACCCTTCCGGCAGTGCTATACTACGCTCCGTCTCTGCTTCGCGGAGACACCGTTTGCAGGAAGGGAATCTCGATAGGGTGCCCTGGCCGGAACGGACCAACTTGACATCAATCGGGAGGATGCACGTATGGGACAGATTTTTGTATTTAACAAATTGAAATGGAAACCGCCGATCGCGTCCAAATACCTGACGCCGCCGGAGCTGGAGCTCAACCTTTCCTATCCAGACGAGCACATAGCGCCGATGCCGGGGAAGCAGAGGACCATCTTCGACGCGAAGTTCAAAGGATCCTTCGATTCGAAATTCCACGCCCTGAGCACAGCCAAAATGAAGCAGGTTCAGGATGCCGTGAAATGGACCGAAGAACGGATCCCCAACAAACAAACCAAGGAGGAAAAGCTGGAGGTCGTCGAGACGGCCAACAAGCTCCTCAAGCAGGCCTTCGACGTGTGGCAGTCGGAGATGGCCAAACTCTGCGATGAGTGCGTGCTGAAGGCCTACGAAGAATCGGTCAAGGCCATGAAGCTGAAACTGGCGAAGGCGCAGTTCAAGAGCATTTGCAAGATCGTGCTGATCGCTGCGCTGATTCTGACCGCGGCCGGGCTGGCCATCGCCGTGGCGGTGGCGTCCCACGGGGCCCTGGCTCCGCTGATCATTGGAGCCATCGCGACGGGGGCCTCGGCGCTCTACAAGGCTTATAAGGTCTACGATTCGGAATGGGCCAACTCCTCAAACAAGATCAAGGAGATTGAGTCCGACATCAAAAATCTGCAGGCTGCCGTCGAGAAGTACAAGGTAGTGGAGGCGGGCGGCGGGAAGGTCGACAAAGCCAAGGCGTTTGTGGCCGCTTTGCAGGCGCCCGTGGATGCTCTCGACAAGCACGTGGGGCAGTTGGATAAGTACATCTTCGAAATGCAGCAGAAGTTGAAGGAGCAGAACGCCAAGCTGGACGAGATGCAGAAGAAAGCCGCCAATTCCAACGAAGTGGCCGAGGCGGTGAAGACCTGCAAGGTAGCGATTCTCAAAGCCCAACAGTCTCTGACCAAGATCACCGAAGCGGGCGCTGCGGCGGCGGAAGTCAAGAAAGCCTACAAAGCCCAGAAAGTTCCCGAATTCGGCAAGCTCAGCACGGTGATTAACTTCGCTTCAAGCAATTCCACCACGATATCCAACGTGGGCACAGCCATCTCGAGTTGCTTCACCTCGCTGAAGAAGCTGGGCGTGGCCATTCCGACCTAGGCCCCTGTCACCTTAGCGGAGCTTCCGGGCCGCTTACTCCCATGCCACCCGGCGGGAGCAGCGGGCCGGAAGCTCATTTTCCGTTTCGAACCTCAGGAAGCCCTACAGGAATTCCGCCGTACTGAAAAAGAATCGCAACTCCACCTCGGCGGTCTCCGGCGCGTCCGAGCCGTGAATGCAGTTGCGTTCGATATTGGCGGCGAAGCGTTTGCGGATCGTCCCCTCAGCCGCATTGGCCGGGTTGGTGGCGCCCATCACCTCGCGTAGCTTCTTCACCGCGTCCTCGCGCTCCAGGGCCATCACGATGATGGGGCCTTCGGTCATGAACTTCACCAGGCCCTGGAAAAACGGCCGCTCGCGGTGCACCGCGTAAAAGCCCTCCGCCTGCGTCCGGCTGAGGCGGGTCATCCGCAGCGCCAGGATCCGAAAACCTTCCCCTTCAATCTGGGCGAGAATCTCGCCCGCCTGCCCGGCGGCGACCGCGTCGGGCTTGACGATGGAAAACGTGCGTTCCACACTCATAAGCGGCTTTTTACCTTGTCTCCAATTTCGGCGGGCGAGGAGCAGACCGTGATGCCCGCGTCTTCCATCGCCTTGATCTTGTCCGAAGCCTTGCCGGAACCGCCGGCGATAATCGCGCCGGCGTGGCCCATGCGCCGTCCGGGCGGCGCCGTCTGCCCCGCCACAAAACCCACCACCGGCTTCTTCACGTGGGCCTTCACGTAGGCCGCCGCGGTCTCTTCGGCGTTCCCGCCGATCTCCCCGATCATGATGATCGCGTGGGTGTCGGGGTCCTCGTTGAATAACGTCAGGGCGTCTACAAAGTTGGTGCCGATGATCGGATCGCCGCCAATCCCAATGCAGGTGGATTGGCCGATGCCCAACTTAGTCAACTGGCCCACGGCTTCATAAGTCAAGGTGCCGGAGCGCGAAACCACTCCCACGTTGCCCTGTTTGTGGATCGCCCCGGGCATGATCCCGATCTTGCATTTTCCCGGCGAAATCACCCCCGGGCAATTCGGCCCGATCAGCCGGACCGGCTTGCTTTGCAGGAACTGCCACGCCTTCACCATTTCGAGCGTGGGAATGCCTTCGGTGATGCACACCACCAGCGCCACTCCGGCATCGGCAGCTTCCATGATGGCATCGGCCGCAAACGGCGGCGGCACAAAAATCACCGAGGCGTTGGCGCCGGTCTCCTTCACCGCGCGCGCCACGGTATCGAAAACCGGCAGGTCCAGGTGCCGGCTGCCGCCCTTTCCGGGCACCACGCCGCCCACCACGGTGGTGCCGTAAGCAATCGCCTGCTGGGCATGGAAGGTGCCTTCCCGCCCCGTGAATCCTTGCACAATCAGTCGGGTATTTTGGTCTACCAGTACGCTCATCTCGTCGTCGCCTCTAGTGTGCTGCCGCCAGCCTGACTACTTTTTCCGCCGCGTCGCGCATGTCTTCGCCGACCGTCAGGTTCAGTCCTGAATCGGTGAGGATTTGCCGGCCCAGCTCCACATTGGTGCCTTCCATGCGTACCACGATGGGCACCCGGATGTTCAAATCGCGCGCCGCCCCTACCACTCCGGTGGCCAGCGTGTCGCAGCGCAGAATGCCGCCGAAGACATTGATCAGCACCGCCTTCACGTTGTGGTCGGAAAGCAGGATGCGGAAAGCGTTCTTCACCTGCTCGGCGCTGGCGCCGCCGCCCACATCCAGAAAGTTGGCGGGGCTGCCGCCGGCGTATTTGATGATGTCCATGGTAGCCATGGCGAGGCCTGCGCCATTCACCATGCAGCCCACCGTGCCATCCAGCTTGATGTAGTTCAGCCCGAAGCGCGAGGCCTCCACTTCCAGCGGGTCCTCCTCGTTCAGGTCGCGCAGTTCCAGCAGTTCCTTGTGCCGGTAGAGCGCGTTGTCGTCGAAATTGATCTTGGCGTCCAGCGCGTACACCTTGCCGTCTTTGGTCAGAATGAACGGATTGATCTCCGCCAGCGAGGCGTCCATGGCCAGGTAGGCCTTGGCCAGCGCGATCATGGCCACGGCCGCCGCATTGGCGCTGGCCGCCGGAATGCCGATGCCGAACGCCAGGTTGCGCGCCTGGTACGGCAGCAGTCCCAAGCCCGGCTGCATCGTCTCTTTGAGAATCAGCTCGGGCGTTTTGGCGGCCACTTCTTCGATCTCCATGCCGCCCGCCGCCGAAGCCATGAACACCGGCTTGCCCTGCACGCGATCCAGCACGATGCCGAGATACAACTCGCGCTCAATGGGCAAGGTCTCTTCCACCAGCAACCGTTGCACCACCCGCCCTTCGGGGCCGGTCTGGTGCGTCACCAGCTTCATGCCGATCATCTGGCCCGCGACGATAGCGGCTTCCTCCGCGGTCTTGGCGATCTTCACGCCGCCGCCCTTGCCTCGTCCGCCGGCGTGAATCTGGGCCTTCACCACCACGCTGCCGCCGATTCGCTTGGCCGCCGTATCGGCCTCTTCCGCGGTGAACACCACTTCCCCCCGCGGCACAGGGACGTTGTACTGGGCCAGAATGGCCTTCGCCTGATACTCGTGTATTTTCATGGGAACGCATCCATGATGGTAGCGAACCGCGCGCCCGGCCCGCAAGACTCGGTACCATATCAGCATGTCCCTGGTGCCCTATCTGGAGAGGCTTCTGGAGCGCCGGCATCTGACCGCCGCGGAGGCCGAAGCCGCCATGCACACGATCCTCAGTGGCCAGGCCAACCACTCCCAGATCGCCGCGTTGCTGATGGGGCTGCGGGTCAACGGCGAAACCGTCGATGAGCTGGTGGGTTTCGCCCGCGCCATGCGCCGGATGGCTGCGCCGGTGAATGCGGGCTTGAACGGCGAGGCTCTCCTCGACACCTGCGGCACCGGCGGAGACGGCGCGGGCACCTTCAACATCTCCACCCTGGTGGCCTTCGTGGTGGCGGGCGCGGGAGTGCGCGTGGCCAAGCACGGCAACCGTTCCATCAGCGGCCGGCAGGGCGGCGGCAGCGCCGATCTGCTGGAATCCTTCGGCGTCCGCATCGCCATTCCTCCCGCCGAAACGGCCCGCGCCATCCGCGAGATCGGCATCGGTTTCCTGTTCGCCCCCGCCGTGCACACGGCCATGAAGCACGCCCAACCGGTGCGGCTCGACCTGGGCCTGCGCACGGTTTTCAATCTGCTGGGTCCCTTGACCAATCCCGCGGGCGCCACGGCCCAGGTGGTGGGAACGCCTTCGGCCCGCGCAGCTGAATTGCTGGCCGGCGCGCTTGCGGGCCTGGGATTGCGGCGCGGCTTCGTGGTGCACGGCTCGGACGGACTGGACGAGATCACCACCACCGGCCCCACCCTGGCCTACGAAATCCGCGCCGGAAAGGTTAAGGTCCGCACCTTGGAGCCGCGCGATTTCGGAGTGCCCGTCGCCGATCCCCAGGAGTTGAAGGGCGGCGGCAAAGAACGCAATTTGGAGATCGCCCAAGCGGTGCTGGCCGACCAGCCGGGACCCTGCCGCGACATCGTCCTGGTGAATGCCGCCGCTGCGTTGGTGGCCGCCGACCGCGCCGGGACGTTTCAGGCCGCCATGCCGCTGGCGGCGGAGTCGCTGGCCAGCGGTGCGGCGCGGCGAAAGCTGGAGGCGCTGGCCCGCTTCACGCAGGAGCTGGCGGCCGCCCCGTAAAGCAGCGATTCAAAAAAATACCGCGTCCTCGGTGAACAAGTTCCAGCCGCCGCAAAGTGGGCAGCGATACGGCTGGAACCATTTCGGAAACCGCGGCACCACGCCGGTGGTCTTCAGAAACACCTGCGCGTGGCCCGATCCGCAGCGCACGCACACGTTGATCCACGCCTCCGGCCTCGCCGCCAGAGGCTCGCCGCCGAAGTAGAGGGCCCAGCCGTATTGGCTCCAGCGCGTGCCGTGGCGGACGTCCCACTGCCGCAGCACCCACACGAACACGGCCAGAAAATATTCGCTGCCGAAGGCAAACAGCGCGATCTTCCGCGGCGGCCGGGTTCTGAAATTATGGCGGTTCAGGAAGGAGAGCGAACTGAACAGGATCTTCGTACCGCGATGCGGGACGCCCGCCAGGCGCTCCACCGGCTCGATCACCTGTTCGGGCTTGCAGAACGGGTTGACGTGGCCGCCGCCGCGCGCCATCCAGCGGTAGATGCGGTCGGTCAGCGTGGAGGCATCCGGCACCGAAACGAAGAGCCGGCCTTTGGGGCGCAGCACCCGGCCCATCTCGCGGATGGTTTCGTCGAGTTGGGTGAAATGCTCCAGACTGTGGTTGGCCACAATCAGATCGAACGATGCGGAGGCGAAGGGCATGCGCGCCGCGTCGCCCGCCACCCAGGCGCCCGCGCCGGGCCCGCCGGGGCCCTGGCCTCGCGGTTCCAGATCCAGCCGTACCACCGCAATATCCCGCCGGGCGGTGGAGAAACTTCCCGCTGCCGCACCCAGGTCGAGCACCCGCGCGCCGGGCGGTAAGCTTGCGATCAGTTCCATCATGAGGGTAGCTCCACAGAATACAATGAAAGCGGACCGGCTTATGGAAACCCGCCCGATTACCCTCACACTCCCCGAGGACGTGGTCCGCCAGGCCGGGGCGTTCGCCGCCGAGCGCCACACCACCGCGGCGCGCGGTCGTTGCCGCTCCGAGGGGCTGCCACTACAGGATTAACGGCGCGGGCCAGAGCATGCGCCACCAGGCGTGGGGCAGGCTTGCACTCGCCCTGCCTGACTATCCGCGGGTCCCCGCCGACCGGCTGCTAACGGCGGCGCCGATCAGCGCCAGGTCGTGGCTGGTGGGCACAACTTCGAAAAAGGTGCCTTGCAGCGAACTCATCCTGACCATGTCGATCAGGTAGCGGCCGAGCATGTCCAGGTTCACGAAATCGGCGTTCGGGCCGGCGATGTAGAAGCGGCCCGGTCCCTCGGCGTGGACGATGGAAGCGGTGGCGGCGGCCAGAGCGCGATGCCAGCGTTTGACGAAATCGCCGGCCCGCTGGTCGCCCTGGCGGGCTTCGGCGAAAACTTCCTCCGGCTCCATATCCAGGAACCGCAGGCGCATGGCCCGGTTGCCCATGATGCCTTCCAGGTGGCCTACGCCGCCGCAGCCGCAGTAGCGCTCCTTGGGGTCGAGCGAGACCACCGAGTGGCCGGCCTCCCACGGCGCGCCGGTGCGCGGATAGCGTCCAAAGCCGATGCCATCGCCCAGATACCACACGCGGATGAGCCGCTCCATCCCGCCGCGCGTAGCGGCCAGGCCGGCGGCCAGCGCATCCACGTGGTTGAGCACGGTGACCGGCGCATGGATGCCCACGGCTTCCAGCGCGCAGGACAGGATGTTCTGCATGTCCGCGCCCTTGAGTTGCCCCAGGTTGGGCGATTCCTGAATCACGCCGCCGCGGACGATGCCTGGAAAACCGGCGCCCACCGAGTCTACGCTGCCGCCGTTGGCCAGACCGGCGATGCCTTCGCAGATGCGGCTGCAGATCTCGTCGGGGCGAAGCACCTTGAGGTCCACCGCGGCGCTCCCCGGTTCGGGGTACATCCGCACCCCCGAGAGTTGCAGGTCTTCCACCACACCGGTCCAGATGTAATGAGTCGCCAGGACTCCGATACTGCGCGCCATCAGTTTCGTTGCCTCCCGCGCGGGCGACCAGGCCCGCGGCTACACCGCTTAATACCGCTTGAGTCGATTGACACCATTAAATGCCGCCAGCTTGTAACACTCGGCCAACGTGGGGTAATTGAAAACCGTTTCCACAAAGTAATCCACGGTGCCTTTGTAGATCAGAACCGCCTGGCCGATGTGGATCAATTCGGAGGCCCCCTCTCCGATGATATGCACACCCAGAATCTCACGGGTTTCGCGGTGAAATATGAGCTTCAGCCGGCCGGTGACGTCGCCGCGAATCTGGCCGCGGGCGGTGTCGCGATAGAAGGCCACGCCAACCTCGTAGGGCACATCTTCATCGGTCAACTGCTCTTCGGTTTTGCCGATGAAGGAAATCTCCGGGATGGTGTAAATGCCGTAGGGATAGTTGGCGCGGTTGGATTGAATCTTGATGCCGAAAGCGTTGCCGGCGGCAATGCGGCCCTGCTCCATGGAGACCGAGGCGAGGCTGGGAAAACCGATCACGTCGCCCACGGCGTAGATGTTTTGGACCTTGGTGCGGTACTCGGAATCCACCTCGATGCGTCCGCGCTTGTCGGCTTCCAGGCCGGCCGCCGCCAGGTTCAGGTCGTCCACGTTGCCCTGCCGGCCCACGGCATACAGCAGCGCCTCGCCGGGAATGCGCTTGTTGCTTTTCAGGTTGGCTACCACCGCGCCATCGGGAGTCTCTTCCACGCTGGCCACTTCCTCGTTCAGCCGCATGGTGACGCGGTGGTCGCGCAGATGATAGGAAAGCGCCTCGATGATTTCCTGGTCGGCAAACTCCAGCAGGCGCGGACGCTTCTCCACCAGGATGATGCGCACGCCCAGAATGGCGAACATGCAGGCGTACTCCACGCCGATCACGCCGCCGCCCACCACGATGAGCGACTTGGGAATGTGCGGCATCTGCAGAATCTGGTCGCTGTTCATGATGTTGCGGCCGTTCAGCGGGACCAGCGGCGAAGTGGCCGGCTTGGTGCCGGTGGCGATGATGATGATGGGCGCGGCAAGGTCTTCCTGGCCGTGCGACCCTTCGGCGCGCACGTGGGTGCTGTCCAGGAAACTGGCGTGCGCGTACATCACCTCCACGCCGTTGCGCGAAAGCTGCGCCTGGGTGACATCGGCTTCCGTCTTGATCACCTGGTTGACCCGGAAGCCCAGGTCGGCCATGGTGATGTTTTCCTTGACGTGATAGTTGACGCCGTAGATGCCCTGAAACTGGTAGCCGGACAGATGCAGGACCGCCTCGCGCATGGTCTTGCTGGGGATGGTGCCGGTGTTGATGCAGACGCCCCCGACCACTTCGCGCTGGTCGATGATCACGACGCGGCGTCCGCATTTGGCGCCCTGGATGGCTGCCCGCTGGCCCGAAGGGCCCGAGCCGATGACGATCAGGTCAAATTCGCGCATAAGCAGTGGAAAAGGGTCGGAGCCGCGCGCGTAAGAGAACGATATACCGCTTCCTTCGGCGTCCCAGGAAGGGTCGCTCACTTACAGCCGCGGCTCCGGCCAAATCACTTGCCGGCGTGCAGCCGGGTGGAGATTTCGTTCCAGTTCACCACGCTCCACCAGGCCCCGATATAGTCCGGCCGGCGGTTCTGATACTTCAGATAGTAAGCGTGCTCCCAGACATCCAGCCCCATCACCGGATACTTGCCTTCCATCACGGGGCTGTCCTGATTGGCGGTGGAATAGATGTCCAGCTTGCCACCGGTCGAGATCAGCCAGGCCCAGCCGGAGCCGAACCGCGTGGTGGCCGCCTGGTTGAACTTCTCCTTGAAAGTATCGAAGCTCCCGAACGCGCCGTTGATGGCGTCGGCAATATCGCCGTGCGGCTTGCCGCCGGCATTGGGCGCCATGATCTTCCAGAACATGGAGTGGTTGATGTGGCCGCCGGCATTGTTGCGCACCGCCGTGCGAATGTTCTCCGGCACGATGGCGCAGTTATTGGCCAGCAGCTCTTCCAGCGTTTTGCCGGACAGGTCGGGCGCCGATTCCACCGCCTTATTCAGATTGTTCACATACCCACCGTGGTGTTTGCCATGATGGATCTCCATGGTCATCTTGTCGATGTGCGGCTCCAGCGCATCGGGTGCGTAGGGCAGCGGCGGTAGCGTAAAGGGCGTTGCGGTTTTTGCAGGATGCATCTCGTTTCTCCTTGGTGGCCGGGGCTCCGGTGAAACCGGCCCCTAGCTGGTTGGTTGTTCCAGAGCGCCTGCCAGCCGGAACATGCCCGGCTCGTCAAAGTGCCTGGTTAAAATTTGCAATCCCACCGGAAGGCCGGCGGCGGTGGTCCCGCAGGGTACACTCATGCAGGGGATCCCCGCCAGGCTGCCGGTAATGGTGTAGATATCGGACAAATACATGGACAGAGGATCGTCCACCTTCTCCCCCAGTTTAAACGCCGGGAACGGGGAGACCGGGGCAAGCACGGCATCCACCTGTTGAAAGGCGTGCTCGAAATCACGCCCGATGAGCGTGCGCACTTTTTGCGCCTTCAAATAATAAGCGTCATAGTAACCGTGGCTTAACACATAAGTGCCCAGCATGATGCGGCGCTTGCACTCCGTGCCGAATCCTTCGCCGCGTGTGTTCCGATACAAATCGGCGAGGGTTTCAGAGTGCGCTGAGCGGGTGGTGTAACGCACCCCATCATAGCGCGCCAGGTTACTGGAAGCCTCGGCGGTAGCAATAATGTAATAAGTGGCGATGGCGTAATCGGTGGCCGGGAGGCTGATCTCCCGCACTTCGCAGCCGAGTTTGCGCAACTGCTCCACGCCCTGTGCGATGAGGGCGCCGGTTTCGCTCGCCAAATCCTTTAGATACTCGCGGGGCAGTCCAAGCTTCAAACCTTTCACGCGCCCGTCGATGGCCGCGCGGTAGTCGGGGACGGGAGCGGCGGCGGAGGTGGCATCGCAGGGGTCGCGGCCGGCGATCACGCCGAGCAAAGTGGCGGCATCGGCCACCGTGCGGGCGAAGGGACCGATGTGGTCCAGCGAACTGGCGAAGGCCGTGAGGCCGTAGCGCGAGACGCGCCCATAGGTGGGGCACACGCCCACCACGCCGCAGAAGGAAGCCGGCTGGCGGATGGAGCCGCCGGTATCGGAGCCCAGGGCGACCACCGCGCTGCCATCGGCCACGGCGGCCGCCGAACCGCCGCTCGATCCACCGGGAACGCGGTCGAGCGCCACCGGATTGCGCACCGGCCCGAAGGCCGAGTTTTCGGTGGACGAGCCCATGGCGAACTCGTCGCAATTGGTCTTGCCGAGGATCACCCCGCCGGCCGCTTCAAGGCGCCGGATGGCCGTGGCGTCATAGGGCGGAACGTAGTGTTCGAGCAGCCGCGAGCCGCAGGTGGTGCGCACGTCCTTGGTGACGATGACGTCCTTCACCGCTACCGGCACACCGGCCAGCGGACCGGGATCTTCGCCGCGCGCCAGTTGCTCATCCACGCGGCGGGCGGCGGCCAGGGCGCGCTCGGGCGAGAAATGCAGCCAGGCGTTGGTGCGCGCATTTTGCGCTTCGGCGAAGCGCAGCGCTTCGGTGGCCAGTTCCACCGCGCTGAAGGTGCGGGCGAACAGACCTTGGCGCACGCCATCGATGGTCAGAGTAGGGATGTCCATCCGGTTTCAGCGCTCGATGACCTGGGCCACCTTGAAGTAGCCCGCGCCGGGCTGCGGGGCGTTGGCCAGGGCGGCCGCATTGCCCAGCGGCGGCACCACCACATCGTCGCGCAGGGTGGCCGTTTCGCCGGCTTCGAAGAGCACCTGTGCCATGGGCTGGACGCCCTCGGTATCGATTTCCTTGAGCTTGTCCATATGTTCCAGAATGCCATCCAGCTCCGTTTGGAAGCGGGCGATTTCGGCAGCCGTCAGGTTCAGGTTCGCCAGGGCGGCGACGTAGCGGACCTGCTCTTCGGAGATTCTCACGCCAGCGCCTTCTTGCGGGCAGCGCGATAAATGCTGCGCATGACGGGATCGGCGATGCCGTTGGCTTCATCGTAAAGGGTCGCCGACGCTGCGGCCGCGCGCGCCCGCTGCGGGTCACGGCGCGGAGGGACCACGCGAAATTCCAGGTCCTCGACCGCTCCGGCGCCCAGGCTCTTCTCCAGGTTGCGCAGGATTTGTGCGGATAGAGACATTAACTGCCGCCGCCAGATGTCGTCTTCCACCTCGATAATGAGGTGGGTGCGGACGAGGCGGGCGGCGCGCGAATGGGCGGCCACTTTTTTGCCCACGGCCCCGGCCCACACGGCGCAGGCCACTTCCTCAGGGCTGATCATGCCGCCGGGCAGTTTCATCGCACGGATCAGCTTACTGGCGCGTTCCATTGTTCGGACTGTCATTCTATCATGCGGGGCGGGGCTGGGGCCCTCACCGCGGGAGGTGCCCTCTGGGCCCGGAGGGTACGGAGAAGTCGCGGAGAAAACCTGAGAGGGGGAACCCCATGGACCAGCGGGAAAGCGCTTTGACGCGGAGGCGCGGAGACGCGGAGATAAGACGGAGAAAAAGCGGGAGGCTTCCGGGGGTTTCTGCGCGTTTCCGGGGAGGCATCCAGGAGGAATCGCGGAGAGCCGCTGCGAGAGCGCTTTGACGCGGAGGCGCGGAGACGCGGAGACGAGACGGAGAAAAAGCGGGAGGCTTCCGGGGGTTTGTGCGCGTTTTCGGGACCAGGGGGCATCACTCGACACGCAACTCGCGCTATGGCGGCAGCAAGGCATAGGTCGCTTTCCCTTCTCCGGGTCACAGGGTCCGATGATTGGAGTTCGCGGTGGCGGCGGAGGGAGACGCGACGGCCACCAGGGGCAGCGCAGCCGGGACTGCCGGGACCGGCGGGGTCGGCGGCTGCGCGGGTTGCGCGGCAGGGCGAATGGGAATGGGCGCGGCGGCGGCGGGTTGCGGCCGTGGGGGCTCGGGGCGGTCTTCGGTGAGCTGGTTGGGAAGCTCTTTGCGGAGATTCTTGAGGCGCTTGAATTCTTCGACGGCGCGGCGATAGTTGCGCTCGCTTTGGGCCTGGTAGCGCAGGAAGAGCGGCATGATGGCGGACTTACCGGCCAGACGGCAGAAGCCTTCAGAGAGGTCATCGGTGGAGTCTTCGGCGCCGGCTCCTTCGGGGCCTTCGGCTTTTTCCGAATCGCCGAGGACAGCGGCGAACATGCCGGCTTCGAGGCGGGCCACGCGCAGCAGCGAGAGCTGGGCGAGGCCGATGCGCTCGACCGCGAAGAGTTCCTGGGAGTTGACCGGCTGATAGACGGCGATCAGGTCGGCACGGAGGTTGTCGAGGGTTTGGCGGTCTTCGACGCCGGGGATGGAGAAATCGGCGCCGGTGAAGGAATGTTTGCGGGCGATCTGGGCGTTGGACATGAAGTGTTCCTCAACCGAACACTTAACAGGGGAGATCGGGGCTGGCGGGGATTTGGGCTGTAAGTGGTTGGAAACAAACGGTCGATTTTTGATGAAGTTTGCGAACGCATTTCTGGCCGGGCCCAGGGAAGCCCGCGCGCCTCCAGCCGGCCGCCGCCTCTCGGGGCGCTGCGCGGGAGGCATTGCGGGGCCGCCGAACTCCCCGCCGGCGCCGTTCACCAACTTCGCCATAATTTTGAATGCCCGTAAAACCCAGTGTATTCAATGGCTTACCGGCAACGCCAAGAATTGCTCCTGGCCGGCTTCGGCGGGCTCGCATTTTACAATTCGGGTAGAAGAAGACTCGCCGTTGGGGCCGGGTCTTCCGAAAGGGAAGCCAATTCCGGACCGCAGGTTCGGTTTGCCAGAAACTAACTGGTTTGTTTGTAACAAAGCTTTCCCAGTTTCCGAACAGTGGTTCGGAAGCGGCTTCGCGGCGGGTTCGGCGACCTCGCTGCGGACCGCCCGCTTGCCCGCGCCGGTAAGCCAGCCGGCGCGGGCAGCAACTGCTGCCCCAAAAATATTTTTAAAAATTCTTGCGCCAACACTAGACAAAGAGGTCTGAAACTGCTACTATCAAATCAACACAGACAGCATCCTGACGGTGAGTCCCCTCCTACCGTCAACCCTCTGAGTGCAGGCCCCGAGATACCCAGCTCGGGGCCTTTATCTTTCTTCCCATCATTACCGTTAAATTCAACCCTTTCTCCGTTGACAGCGCCTTCCGAAATCCATAGACTGGTGGCGGGATACGATATTCTATGTTTCATAAAGTGAATCAGCAAGGCTGTGTCATACGGGCCACCCA
Source organism: Bryobacteraceae bacterium (assembly GCA_035505095.1). Classification (GTDB taxonomy): domain Bacteria; phylum Acidobacteriota; class Terriglobia; order Bryobacterales; family Bryobacteraceae; genus JOPF133. Next base: position 14,928 of record DATJRE010000499.1, read on the forward strand.
CACCCTGAAGGGCCGCCAGAACTGGCTGGCTCCCGATAAGGCCGCGGTCCGTAATCTGCACTACGGCCGCATTCTTCTCGATCCCGGCGTGGCTCCGTTGGAATTTTCCACTACCCAGCAGGAAACCGGCCTCATCTGCCTGCGCGGCCAGGCGCACGTCGGCACGGCGGGCCAAACTTTCGACTTCGCCCGCTACGATTCCCTCTACGTGCCGCGCGATTCCACCGTCACCGTGGCCCCCGGCGCCGAGGGCTGCGATCTGGCGGAAATCTCGGCGCCGGTTTCCGGGCGCTACCCGCTGCAGTTTGTGGCGTTTGCCGACGTCCGGAAAGACCCCGCGCTGCACTTTCAGACCGGCGGCGCTTCCTCCCGCCGCGACCTCAACATCCTGATCGGCAAGAACATCCAGGCCGGCCGCATCCTCGCGGGGGTCACCTTCAGCGAACCGGGCAACTGGACCTCCTGGCCGCCCCACGAGCACGGCGCCATACTCGAAGAGGCGTATCTTTATATTGATATGCCCGAACCTGCCTGGGGCCTGCAACTGGTCTACACCAATCCCAAAGCGCCCGAACTGGTGGTCACCGTCCGCGAGGGCGATTGCGTGGTGATGCCGGAAGGCTACCACCCCAACGTGGCCGCGCCGGGCGGCTCTATCAACTTCCTGTGGATGATGGCGGCTCATCGCGAGGTGGAGGACCGCCAGTTCGGCGTGGTCAACGTGCAGCCCGAGTACGCCACCGCCGGATCGGGCCTGGAAGCAGCCCGAAAGTAGGAGCTTATGCGCCTGGCCACCGCGTTGTGGGCCGTTTTCGCCGCCTGCGCCTCCCTGGGGGCCGCGCCGCGCATCCAAACGCTCAAGCTGGCCGTCTCCAACCCGAGCGGCGAGGCGCGCGCGGCCGAAGACGTGGTGCTGGCGGTGGCCGACCTGAAACGCATCGCCCCCGATTTCAACGCCGGCAATGCCATCGTCACCACCAGCGCGGCCGCGACCCTGGACGAGGACGCCCGCACCCTCCAGACCATCGAACTGCCCTCCCAGGCCGACGATCTGAATGGCGACGGCAAATTCGATGAGCTGGTCTTCCAAATCCCGCTCGCGCCGCACCAGACCCGCATCGTCACGGTGGCCTACGGCGATGAGGCTACTATTCTGCGGCTGCGATCCACCTACCCGCCCAAAACCGCGGCGCGGTTCGCCACCCGCTACGAGGGCCTGGGCTGGGAATCCGACCAGGCCGCCTGGCGCATTTATTTCGACAAGCGCAACGCCATCGACATGTTCGGCAAGCGCCGGCCGGGCCTCTACCTGGGGATGTTTGCCCGCCCCGAGTACATCTACCACCTGGAAACGCCCATGGGCCGCGATATGTTTAAAGTGGACCAGTCGCTGGGGATCGGCGCGGTGGGCGCGCTGGTGGATGGCAAGGCACAGGCCGTGGCCGAGGTGGCCGACCGCCAGTGGCGCATCCTGGCCAACGGCCCGGTGCGCTCGGTGGCGGAACTGCTATATAAAGGATGGCGCGTGCCAGGGGCGCCCGCGGGCCAGACGGTCGACCTGGTGAGCCGCCTCACCCAATGGGCCGGCGAGCACGGCTTCGAGCACCGCATCACGGTCAGCGGAGCGCCCGGCGTGACCCTGGTGGCGACCATCCGCCGCCGCGCCGATGTCCCGCTGCTTCCGCCGCCCGCGCCGGCGATTCCTTCCATGGAAACGCTGGCCACCTGGGGCACCATGGTGGTGGAGCCCGGAACCAAGGCCGGCAGCCACGAACTGCCGGACGAGCACCTGGGCATTGCGCTGCTGGTGCCGCGGAGCGAGTCGGCCGGCGCCCTCGACGATGCGCAGAACCACATGATCCGGCTGGCGCCCGAGGGCGGCACGGCCCACTGGTATGCCGGCGCGATGTGGGACCAGGAGGGCACCGAGCGGCTGATCGTGAACAACGACGCTCCCGCCGCCCGCTCCCAGGCCGGCACCGTGGCGCCCGCCGATACCGCCAGGCCCACCCGCGAGCGCTTCCAGGCCTGGGTGGCGGCGATGGCCGCGCAGCTTGCGGAACCCGCTAAGGTGGCGCTGCTCTCTACTGCCGCCGCGCCGCAATCCGCACCGCCCGATTCGCTGACCGCCACGCATCGCACCTACGCCGAAGCCCTGGGATTGCTGGCCGAAGCCGCCGCGCGCACGGCCGCTCAATACGAGCCCAAAATCACCGCTACCCAGCCGGGCGCCGCCGGCAAATTCGAAGGCGCCGGCTTCTTCACCGAAGGCGACACCCGCACTGGGCAATGGAAAGAGCAGAAGGGCTACTTCTGGACCGGCAGCTTCTTTCCCGGCGAGCTTTGGAAGCTCTATGGCTACACCCACGACCAGCGCTACCGGAAGTGGGCCGAGCTGTGGACCTCGCGCCTGGTGGGCAATGAAAGCAAGCAGAACCACGACACCGGGTTCCTGAATTACTACTCGTCGGTGCTGGGGTACGCGGCCACCCGGAATCCCGCCTACCGCGCCGAGGGCCTGCGCGCCGCCGCGCGGCTGAGGGAGCTGTTCAATCCGCTGACCAACCTGGTGGCGTCGTGGGGCGTGAACGGCGACGACACCATCATCGACACCATGATGAACCTGCAGATCTGGTGGTGGGCGTCGCGCGAAACCGGCGACCCGCAGTGGCTCGACCTGGGCCGGCGCCATGCCGCCCGTTCCGCCGAGTGGCTGGTGCGCGCGGATGGCTCGGTGGCGCAATCGGTGCATTATAACCCCGGCGACAATCGCCAGCGCTTCACTTCCAGCGAAAAGGTGATGGATTTTCCGAACCATGCGCTACCCGGCCAGGAGGTGTTCACCCACACCCATCAGGGGCTTTCGGCCGATTCAGCCTGGTCGCGCGGGCAGGCCTGGGCGGTGTACGGCTTTGCGGAAGCCTATCGCGCCACCCACGAGGCGGGGTTCCTGGAAACCGCCCAAAAGGCCGCCGATTTTGCGCTGGACCGTCTGCCCGAAGACGGCGTCCCGTGGTACGACTTTTCCGACGAGGGCGTGTTCTTCCGCAACCGCGATACCTCCGCCGCCGCAATTCTGGCTGGGGGGCTGTTGCAACTGGCCGCGCTGGAGAGCGACGCCGCCCGGTCCGAACGCTACAACGCCGCCGCGCGGCACATTGTGCAATCGCTGATCGAGCGGTACCTGAGCCCCGAGGGCGTGTTACGCCACGGTTGCAGCACCCGTCCCAACGATGTAACTCTGACTTACGGAGACTATTACCTGGTGGAGGCGCTCACGGACCTGGCCGGCGCGAAATAATCAGGGCCGCATGGCGTGGGGACTTAGTAGCGGGCTGCAGGGGTCAGTCCAAGGGGCGCTTGAGCGACGAGACGGAGCAGCAGGTGGATTCCCAGCGGGTTTTCATGGTTAGCCATTATTGCCAAACGGGATTCAATTCTCCAGAGGCTTTTCGGCGTGGTCGATGACGATTGTCTCCACCGGTCCTTTGGAGGCTTCCAGTTTCAGACCAATCGCCTGCACGGAGGCGAAGATCGAAGAGAGGACGTCGGGGGCCGGATCGCCGGAGGCAAGTTCGACCTTGAAATCGAACGACCCATCCAGGCCGGTCCGGTCCAGCACCTGCCGGCTCAGGAAGCCCCTGAGCCGCGTGGCGAGTTGCGGCATCGTGATGTTGGCGCCCTGGAGGCCATTGCCGCCTCCGGCCCATGGGAAGGCGTTCGGATCTTGGGGCTTATGCAGCTTGAGCGCCTGGCTACCGCGCACCAGCAGATAAATCGGGCCTTCCCTGGTCTCGCGGTGGAAGTGCAACTGGAAGCGGTCGGCGAGCAGCGCCGCCAGCATCTGCCGCTGCTCGGCGTTGGGAGGCGCCTTCGGGTACGGCGGATTCGCCTTGCTGGAGGGCGAGGAGGCGGGCGGCTTGGCCTCGAGATCGAAGCGGTCCACCTGGATCCAATGCGGGCCGCCGGAGACTTGAAACTTCGGGACGTCGAAGGCTTCTTCGATGAGCATTTCCAGGGTATACAGACTGGCGGTGATCCGGCCGCCGGGATAAGTGAACAGGGCGATGACGCGGTCCTGGGGGCTGGCGGGCTTCACCGAAGCCACCTCAAACGCCGGCGCCGCGGCCGTGGGCTGGCCCAGGAGTTCCGCGGGCGCAACCGCAGCCAGGCCGATGGTCAAATAAGCGGAAAGCCGCATAACCCTCCCGATCGTGCTTCCTATTGGACGACCCACCACCCGGATGGTTGTGCAGGTTCCGCGCGGACGCGGGTGTGCCGGTCAAACCGCCGTGCTTCCGCGCCGGTTTGCTCCCGCCTGGGTGGCCCGGCCCCCACTCAGCTCCGCAGCCGCAGCACGAACCATACCAGCCCGAAGACCAGCAGGGCGGGCGGCACCGCTCTCGCCAGTTTGCCGGCGCGCGCGAACACCAGCGCCATTACCGTAACGGCCACGATTTCCGCCGCCGCCGCCCCCGCCAGCACGTAT
>DATJRE010000500.1:0-7073 GCA_035505095.1 Bryobacteraceae bacterium
AAAATGATGCCGCTCGATTCCACCCGCTCCAGCGCCACGCGCTGCACCTGGTCCATGTCGATGAGCTTCTGCTCCTCCTCTTGCACCAGGTAGTCCAGCGCCTCGGCCACGCGCATCTTGCGGCGGCGGGTCTTCTGCCCGAAGAGGTTGGGCAGCATGTCCTTGAGGTTGATGCCCATCTCCTCAATGCCGGCATTGGTGGCAATCTCGAACGTCGGGCCGCGGTCTTTCACGTCGATCTCCACCAGGCGCTCGTCCAGCTTGCCTTCGCGCAAACGCTCGCGCAGTTTTTCGCGCGTACGCTCGGCGGTTTCGGAAGGTTCCGGCTGCGGAGGCATGAGCAGATCGAGCAGGCGGTCCTCGGCATTCATTTCGGCCCGGTCGGCGACTTCATCCAGGCGCTCTTCCCGCACCATGTCGATGGCGATATCCACCAGGTCGCGAATCATGGACTCGACATCGCGGCCCACGTAGCCGACTTCGGTGAACTTGCTGGCTTCCACCTTTAGAAAAGGCGAATTCGCCAGCCGCGCCAGGCGGCGGGCCAGTTCGGTTTTACCGACGCCCGTGGGGCCGATCATGAGGATGTTCTTGGGCATCACCTCTTCGGCCATCTCGGGAGCCAGTTTCTGGCGGCGGATGCGGTTGCGCAGCGCGATGGCCACGGCGCGTTTCGCCTCCGCCTGCCCCACCACGTGCTTATCCAGCTCGCGCACAATCTCGCGCGGCGTCAATTCATCGAGCAGCGGCTCCTCATCCACGGATTGGCCCGGCAGGTAGATGACCATGGCTATTCGAGTTCCTCGTAAGTGACTTTATCGTTCGTGTAGATGCAGATTCTGCCGGCGATGGCCATGGCCTCCTCAACGATGCGGCGCGCCGAAAGCTTGGTATTACGGATGAGCGCGGTGGCAGCGGCGGTAGCGAATGGACCTCCCGAGCCGATCGCGGACACGCCCTCATCCGGCTCGATGACATCGCCGTTGCCGCTTACCATGTAGGTGTTCTTCAGGTCGGCCACCAGCAGCAGGGCCTCCAGGTGACGCAGCACGCGATCGGTGCGCCATTCCTTGGCCAGCTCGACCACCGACCGCGAAAGGTTGCCGTTAAACTGTTCCAGTTTGGATTCGAAGCGCGAAAACAGCGCGAAGGCGTCGGCCGTAGAACCGGCGAAACCAGCCAGGATTTTGTCGTTGTAGAGGCGCCGCAGCTTGCGCGCGGAGGCTTTCAAGACTTCCTGTCCGAGGGTGACTTGTCCGTCGCCGGCCATGACCACTTTGTTGTCGCGGCGAACGCAAATCACCGTTGTGGAGCGGATCTTCTGTTCCATGAGGTGGGCTATTCCATTGTAAGGCACGGTGGGGCAGGCGGTTGGCTCGATGAGAAAATGCTCTCGCCTCCACCGGCCCCGGCCGGCGCCCGCTCAGTTGCCGCTCTTGACGGTGACCAGAACCGGAGCGCTGTCCTGCGCGGTGGCCAGTGAGCGCACTTCCACCACCTGCTCTCCGGAGAGCAGCGTGGTGGGAATCTGCGCCTGAATCTGGCCGCTGGAAGTCTGCAGCAGCGGAATCGAGACATCGCCAAACGTCACGCAGGAGCCGCCCAGCACCGTCGGAGGCGGCAGCGTCTGGGCGGTCGCGGCGGAAGCCAGGTTCGTGCCGGTAATGGTGATGAACGAGCCGGGCCCGAAATTCTGCGAGCCATCGGCCGCGTTCACAATCCCTTTGGCGCCCGCCGCAATGGCGGGCAGCGTGTTGGCGCCGCTCGGCACCAGCGAAATCACGCTCAGCCCGGAGAGCGTAATGGCATAGGCGTTGACGCCCGCCGCATCGGCTACCATCATCCGTGGGCCAGTATTCTGGCGCGTGGTGCCAAAAACGCTCACCACCGGGTTTTCGGGCGTCACCGCGGCCAGGGTGTCTTCGCCGGTGGTCAGATTCACCAGCTCCAGCGTGGTGCGCGAATCGTCGTTGGTCACCGTGGTGATGCTCTGGCGCACCGGCGTGGTGAGCCGCAGGAACGCATTACTGCCCAGCGGTGCCAGCGCCGCCACGTTCCGGTTCCCCACATTGACCACCGTAGCGCCGCCTCCGCCGCCAGGCCCGATGACTGGCGTGGTGCTGGTCGAGCCCGGATTGGCCGTGCCCCCAATCACCGTGAGCGACGGGTTCATGATCACCCCGCCGGCCAGGAAATAGGCTCCGCCAGGGCCGGCCCCCAGCGGACCGTAGTAACCCTGGATGGTCGTCGTATATAACAGGCGGCTATCCTGGTAAGCGTCTTCCAGCGAGTTATATAAGTACACCGTGCCGCTGCCGTTGATGGTGAGGATATAGCTGTAATCCGGCGCGGCAAACATTCCGTACACCGGGCTGCCGGCGAACTTCACCGGAGTTACCGAGTCGGCCGGCCGGACGGTGGCCTGGTCGCCGGTCGGCACCTCCCATTGCGACCCGTCCGACATCACGATCTGCAACCCGAACAGCCCCATGGCGATCGCCTGTGGATAAATCAGGGCCGCCGTGCCGTTGCGCGGAATGGGTGGAAACACGACGTTATCCACCACCTTCTGCAAATTCAAATCCACAATACTGATGGATTCCCCGCCGGTGTTGGCAACGTACAGCGTATTGCCGTCGGTGCTCATCGCCATGGCGTGGGGAAGCTGGCCCACGGGAATCGGAGTATCGAAAACCTGCTGCACCGCGTCGAAGACTTCCACGCGGTTGTAGCCCGAGTTAGTAATGTAGACTAAGTTGCGGGCTTGGTCCAGCACGATATCCTGCAAGCCTTCGTTACCCGCCGTGGTCGGCGTGCCCAGGCTGGCCACCGCAATGGCGGAGTTATTGGGATTGGTGTTGGGCGTGGTGGGAACAGGGAAAATAACGCCCCGCTGGTCGGACTGGCGGTAATTCATGTAGACGCGAATCACCGGCGGGATATTGATGGCGTTGGGCGACGATAACGTCACGTTGAACGGCGCGCCATCGGACGTGCCGGCGCCGGTCCAGAGGTTGGTGCCGGGGTAGCGCGTGACGCCCGATCGGCCCGGCTCCAGGGTGAAGGTGATGGTCGCCGGCGCCAGGCCGCTGGACTGCTGGTACACCAGCGCGGAGCTGGTGTTAGTGGCCACCGAAAAGGTCAAACGGCCCTGGCCGGCATTGTTGATCTGCAGCGTGCCGGAGGCGATTCCGCGGTTGCAATCGTCGGAGGTCAGAAACACGTCTGTGGTGGCCGGTGAAATGATCGGGTACGTGTACAGGTTCCCCAGCGGCAGGTGCATGATACCGGAATCCGACAGGGCCCACGCCTGCGAGCCATCCGAAAGCATGACCATCTTCGCCACGATGCTCTCCGGCAGGTTGATGCCCAATTGGATGCCCAGATTGGTTGGGTTGCCCACCAACAGCGTGGAGGAAAGCGGCGGCGGCGTGGGCGTCGTATTCGCAGCCGTATTGAAAGCGCTGTAAATAGTGGTTCCATCCGGCGAAAACGCGCTGCCGCCCACGTTCTGCGTGGTGTTGATTGCGTTGGCGAAGGTGAACGGCGCGTTGGCGTTATTCTGCTGCGCGATAATCGCCAGCGTCGAAATATCGTACATCGTCATCCCGGCCATGAAGCGGGAGCCATCGGGCGAGACCGAAAGCACCGATGACGATCCCGAAATGGTCCGGTTTTGCAGCACAATCCCCGAGGACACCTCATAGACGAAGATGTATGTGCTGCTGCTGGTCGGGGTGATCACGCCCACAATGTGGGAGCCATCCGGAGTGCGCATCAACGTGCCGCTGAAGGTGCGAACCGGGCGCGTCAGCGTAGTAGCCGGCAGCGGCGCGGGCGCCGAGGGCAGCGCCGGAACCGTAACCGGCTGGAGCTGCTGGCTGGCACTTTGGGTGGGGTCGTAGATCGCCAATACGCCGCTGGTGGCGCTGGTGCCCAGCATGCTGATCAGTGCGCGGCCGTCGGCGCCGACTTCCACGCCCTGCGGAGTCGAAGGCAGCACCACGCTGGCAATCACGGCGTCCTGCGACAGGTCGATGACGTTGAGCAGCGGCGAGCCGCTGGCGGTCTGGGTAGGCGTCACGCCGCTGGTCACATACAGGAACGCGCTGTCCATCGAAATGGCGCCCGCAATCGGGCTCTTGCCCACCGGAATGCTGCCCACGATCTGGTCCGAAGTGTAGTCGAAGATCAGCACCTGACTCGTGGTGTTATTGACCAGGTAAAGAACATGGCGCAGTTCATCCAGCACCACGTCCGAGGGCGTGCCGCCCGGCAGCGGAATCACATCCCCGAAGGTGGCGCTGACCGCCGTCTGCGCATGCAACGGGTTCCATCCCATCAAGCAGAGGGCGGAAAGCAGCGGCGCCAGGCGGGCCACAGCACGACGCATTCGAAACCGGGAGGTCACGGAATGTTTATAGTACAACCAAACCCGCCGCTGTATGCTCAGAATCCAGTTTTCCCGGCCTTTTCCGCGTAATATCGGCGTCCTCGGGGGTTCCGCGGTGAAGCCCTCCCGGTGGCAGGATTGCACCTACCGGTACCAGGAATCTAACCCTCTCCCGAACTAAAATTCTGGAACTTTTCCCGTCTGCCGCGCGAATCTTCAGCGCCGTACCAGAAATCGGCTTTCCGGTAACATCGCGGGCCGCTCTCGTGTTATAGTCATCAAAATTGAAAGTTCAGGTGCGGAATCAGACCCGCGAAACCGTCTTGGCGGAGGCCGCGGAGGTGGCGGATACGAGTGCGAAGCGGCGGACCGGCTTGTTGAAGCATTCGCGATTGGAACCCGGCGAGGGCCTGTGGATCATTCCCTGCGAATCCGTTCACACGTTCTTCATGAAGTTTCCGATCGACTTAGTGTATCTGGATAAGAACCGGAAGGTTCGCAAAGTCCGCCACGCGGTCGGCCCGTGGCGGCTTTCGGCCTGCTTGAGCGCCCGGTCCGTTTTGGAACTGCCGGCGGGAACGGTGGAGCGCACCGGAACCCTGCCGGGCGACGAATTGGCGATTGAGAAACGCGATTGACCGGAACTCCCATGCGGTTGCAAATGGCGATGGCGGCGGTTGTGCTGCTGGCGGGCGGTTGCGTGCGGGAGTCGCGCACGCAGACCATGGGCCCCGGTGCGGGCCCGCTGAGTACCCCGGCGCCCAAAACCGTCTGGGAGCGGCAGATCCAGAACGCCAAAGACGCCGGCGATGGCGATTATGAATTGCGCGTGCTGCGGGAGCGCGTGGAAGGCAATCCGTCGAGCATCCCGGCACGTCTCGAATTAGCCCAAGCCTACCGCCAGAGAGGCTACCCGGAGGTGGCCCTGGAAATCTGCCGCCTGGCCGTGGCGCGCTTTCCGGAATCGAGTGACGCGCAACTGGGCCTCGTGCGCGCGCTCCACGATGCGCACCGCCGCGGTGAAGCCATTCAGGTGGTGCAGGCTTATCTCGCCACCCACCCCCAGGCGCCCGCCGAATATCACTCCTGGCTGGGGCTTCTCCACGACGAATCGGGCGAGTGGGCGCAGGGCGAACCGCATCATCGCCAGGCCCTGGCGGTGGAACCGCAGTCCGCCGCCTTGCACAACAACCTGGGCTACAACCTGCTGATGCAGAAAAAGAACGACGAGGCCGCCGCGGAGTTCCGCGAAGCCTTGCGCCTCGACCCCGCCTCGCAGGTGGCCCGCAACAACCTGGGCCTCGCGCTGGCCGCCGGCAACGCAGCCGAAGCCGTCGCCAACTGGAAGACTGCCTCGGACGCTGCCACCGCCCATAACAATCTGGCGGCTTTCTGGATTGAGCAGAAGGACTACGCGCAGGCGCGCAAGGAATTGGAGATCGCGCTCAGCTTTAATAAGTCGCATCCCGCGGCATTGTATAACTTGGAACTGGTGTCCCGTTTGGACGGGAAACCGGCCGTCATCGACACGAAACCGCCGGAATCGCTTTGGGAGCGTTTAAAGACCAGCTTTATCCGGCTGTGGGTCGGCCCATTGGACAATGCCCAACCGGACGCAGATAAACCGCAGACTTCGAGTTCACCCGGAGACAAACAATGAAAGCCTTAGTTGTTCGATTTATTCGAGACGAACAGGGCCAGGACTTAGTCGAATACGCCCTGATCGTAGCGGCCGTCGGGTTGGCCCTCATCACCACCGTGAACCAGCTTTCGGCAGGCATCGTCAGCCTGTACCAGAGCATCACGGGAGATCTGGCCTCGATCGGCACTCCCGCAACCTAACCCGGACGTCGATGTGCGTCCGGTTTCCAGTTGGTTCGTGCCCGATCTGGCGCTGGTAGCCGCCGCGGTCACGCTATTTTACAGTCTGTTCCTGTTCCAGGGCTATACGCGCTTTTTTCGCGATTCGGATGCCGGGTGGCACATCCGCATCGGCGAAGCGATCCGGGCCTCGGGCGAATTCCCGCGCACCGACCCCTATTCTTTCAGCCGCCCAGGCCAGCCCTGGTTCGCCTGGGAGTGGCTTTCGGACGTCGTCACCGGAGCCATTCACGGCGCCGCCGGGCTGCGCGGCGTTGCGCTGTTCTACGGGGTGATGATCGCGCTCGGCGTATGGCTGTGGTTCCAATTGCACTGGGCGCTCGGCGGCAATTTTTTGCTGGCCTGCGCCATGGCCCCGCTACTGCTTTCCACCTGCAATATTCACTGGCTGGCGCGCCCGCACGTGGAAAGCTGGGCGCTGCTGCTCGTCGCCATGCTGTATCTGGAAACGCGGGGCCGTGCCAGCGTCATCCCGCAACTGCCCGCCGCCGCCCACTCGCAAACCCACTTCGCCTGGCCGGACGCCCTGGCCGTAGCCGCCTTCACGGCCCTCTGGGCCAACCTCCATGGCAGCTTCTTCTTCGCGCCCTTGCTGGCCCTGCTCTACGCCCTGCGCGGCAGGCTGTCCTGGTGGCTGGTGGCCCTTGCCGCCGCGGCGCCCCTGGCCAATCCCTACGGCTGGCATCTCTACCAGCACGTTTACCGCTACCTCACCGACTCCGAACTGCTCTCCCGCATCGGCGAATTTCAAAGCTTCGATTTCCATACGCCCGGTTCCGCGCAGATCCTCGCCACCGTA
>DATJRE010000501.1:0-20066 GCA_035505095.1 Bryobacteraceae bacterium
CGACAGGTCATGCCGGATGATGGCCGCGCCCTCCGGATAGTAATACACCGAATCGCTGTAACTGTCCCAGACAAAATCCTGATTGGCTTTGACGCGCGAAAAAACCACTTTGGCGGTGGCGACGTCCACTACATCGAAGCCTCCATTGGCCAGAAAAGTCATCAGGTACTTATTATTGGCGCTGAGCGGATTGTTATTGGAGTAAGTATGATAGATGCCGGTGCCGGTAAGCACCCGCACCTTCCCGCCGAAATTGGCGTCCGTATACGTTCCACCCACCTCGGGTGGCGCGAAACTGCCCGGCGGCTTCTCGTCCGGAACGGTGCAGACGGCCGGATCGGGATACCCCCCGGGGTTGGTGCAGTTCTTGGGTCCGGAGAGGTAGCTGAAAGCCGGGTCGGGCCGGCGTGCCACCACTGTCCAGCCGACCTTGACCGTGGCAGGCGCCGCGCCGGGGGCATTGAAGGTGATGGTTCCGTTATACGTTCCGGGCGGCTGAGCCTGCGCCCGCCAGGCCACCAGCGACACTTTCACGGTGGCCGGTGCGGCGGCCGAGAGTGTGCCCGACGCGGCGCTCAGCGAAATCCACGGCGCGTCGCCGCTGATGGCGGCGGTCCAATTTAAGGAGGCGGCGCCCCCGGCCGTGAGGGTAATTTTCTGGGTAGGGGCAATCGGGCCTGTGGCGGCCATGCGAAACACGATGGGGGAGGGCGCAACCTGCAAGCTCTGCGCCCCCAAAGCCGGAAGGCCCAGCGTAGCCAGAGAGATCCACAGCGCCCGTGAAGAACCGGTGATCATTAGCACAAGTCTCTGATTTTACAAACCTTAGACATTGTACCAGACGGCCGGCATAGCCAACCGCGGGGCGGGCAGCGCCTCCTCGGTCAGCTCAAGGTAAAGCGGACATCGATTTCCGTGGCGATTTCCACCGCCCGCCCGTTCAGGTAGGTTGGCCGGTAGACCCACTGCTTGACTGCGCTCAGCGCTGCCTGCGCCAATAACGGGCTGCCGCTCATGACTTTCAGGTCCTTCACGTGCCCGTCTTTGCCAATCACCGCATCCAGCGTGACCACCCCTTGTACGCGAGCATCCGCAGCCAGTACCGGATAGACCGGGTTGGGGTCGCTGATCACACGAGCCGCCTCCACGCGGCCGCCGACGCGAATCTGCTCAGGAGTGGCTGGCGTAGGCTCGGCTTGCGCGGCCGGCGCCGGCGGTGGTGGCGGAGGCGCGGCCGATGGAACCGCGTTAAGGATACCGCCGATCACACCCCCAGGGACACCACCCGGCACGCCGCCGGGAACTCCGCCCGGCTCGCCCGCGATGGGCAACGCAGACGGCAAATCTTTGACTGCGGCAACCTTATCGGGAATGGTTCGCGGCTGGAAAAGGCGGTGGGCGTCAAACGGCCGGAGGACGACTTTGGGAACTCGCGGCGCGGTCCGCGTGGCTGCCCGCGTGGCTGCCGGAGCAGGCGGCGGTGGCGGCGGTGGTGGTGGCGGCGCTACCAACATGGTGGTTAGCTGCGGCACCGGCAGCACTTGCAGATACAGCATGGGAGTCACCATCATGATTCCCACCGCCACTAATTGTCCCGCGACTACACACGGCATGATCCACCGATTGCGCGTCCCGCGGGTGGGAAGCAGACTCTGCTCAAACATAGTCTCCACCTGTGTCCGGAAGGTCTTGCGGGAAAAACGGCCCGGATTCGCCGGCTGCTTCTCCGACAGCCTCCTCTATTCAATTAGACGCAGGCCGCGCCGCGCCGGGTGCGTGGGACCGCCCGCCGATCAGCACTCACCGATCACCCGCCCTCCGCCCTCATTTTTCCGTGTTACGATGAGCCGAATCCGATCCCACCCGGCCAGCAGGCGCGCAACACCTATGCATCCGCCCACCAGAGCGAACCTTGCTCTCACCTACGCCAATGACCAACAGATGGATGGAGCCGGTGCGCAGCTCCAGCGGATCTACGGCATTTATGCGGTCTCGCGATTTCTCAGGTTGCCCTATTTCCACTCACCGGTCAAGAAGATTGGCTATCAGGGCTTATCCGCGCTCGAAACCAATTCGTCATCTCCCGAGCTGGAGTTACGGTATAACGACCTCTTCTCGATAGCCTCTGACATCGAATTGCCCAGGGACCCGGTCATTCACTATATAAGAAATCCCGATCAGGAAATGCTCGAGCGGCTGCAGATCGCTGCCAACACGAACGGACACTTTACTCTCCTCCGAATCCTATATCCATACGCAGTTGCCGATCGAAGCCCTGAAATCTACCGCCATGTCCAAGCGATTTCGCCGTTTCCCCGCACCCGGTCAAAGGTGTTCCGGCTCGCTCTTCACGTGCGGCGGGGCGAGGAACTCGTGGTGGATTCGGAACGGATGCTGCCGAACTCGTATTATGTTTCCTGCGCCCTGCAGATTACTGGACGTCTGCAAAAGCTGGATATCCCGTTCGTCTGTGAGTTGTACACTGAGGTGGCTTCCAAGGCGTTCGTAGTCACTCCGCAGCATCACGGGATCGAAGGGCGAATCCCCGCCAATGTCATTTTGGACCCGCGAGTGAACCGCCTGGAAGATTTCGAAGTCATCCCCAACCTGGCCCGATTCGTAAATGGCGATCCGATCGAGACGCTGCGGCGTATGGCCACGGCCGACGCCTTGGTGCTCAGCCGCTCCTCCTATAGCTACGTTGCCGCAATTTTGAACGCCGGCGGCATCGTGGTGTATCACCCGTTCTGGCACCCCCCGTTGAAGGAGTGGCTGATCTCCGGCGAGCACGGCGTCGTCTCCGATGCCGAACTCCAGTCGCGCCTGGAATGCTGGAAGCAGGAACGGGCCGCGTCTCAACACGCCTGACGCCCCGAACACGACCGCCCCGCAGCAGCCCCGTGCCCGGATTGCCCGTCAACCCCAACCCCTGCTATACTCAGTCTTTAGCCCGAGGGAGAATACTGTCATGGCTCAAGTTTGCGAAGTGTGTGGCCGCGGACCCCAGTTTGGGAACCGCATCAGCCACGCCCACAATGTCACCAAGCGCCGCTGGAATCTGAACCTGCAGTCCGTGCGCGCCATCGTGAACGGCGCCGGCCGCCGCATCCGCGTCTGCGCGTCGTGCATCCGTTCCGGTAAAGTGCAGAAAGTCGCGTAGTCCCCCATCCGACAATCGGAAGCTGCCGGCCTCGCCAGTGGGGCCGCGCAGGCCGGACTCTGCGATATCCTGAGAAAGGACTTCACCTTCGCCCGATGCCCCGTCCCGCTTCCCGGGAACGGGCGCTGCGGTTCGAGCGGCGCTGTCGAGTGGAAGTCACCGGTTTGACAAAGCGCTCATGATCCCCGAAACCGCTCCGGCGTACCGGTTGGCTGTCTGCGCAACGTTCACCGCGGAACCCATCGCCCCGGTGCTGTCGTTCTGGGCGGCCGAGCTGTCCTGGAACTGCGATCTCCAGTTCGCTCCCTACAACCAGGTCTTCCAGCAGCTTCTCGATTCCACCAGCCTGCTCGGCGGCAATCGCCACGGGGTCAACCTGGTGCTGGTGCGCCTGGAGGATTGGCTGCGCTTTCCGGATTCGACGGCCGCCGGCCTCGCGGAGCTGGAAGACCACGTGGGACAATTCCTTGCCGCGCTGCACACCGCAGCCCGTTCGCTTCCCGCGCCGCTGCTGGTCTGCGTTTGTCCGCCCTCGCCGGCTTTCCAGTCCGATCCGGCGCGCCGCGAGCTGCACCACCGCCTGGAGCAGCGCGTAGCTTCTTCACTCGCCGCCCTCGACACGGTATACCTGGCGCGCGCGCAGGAACTGCACGACTTGTACCCGGTAGAAAACATCCACGATCCCCACTCCGACCACCTGGGCCACGTGCCCTACACACCCGAATTCTTCGCCGCCCTCGGCACCCTGCTGGTGCGCAAGATTCACGCCCTGCGTGTGCCGCCCTACAAAGTCATCGTCCTCGATTGCGACGACACGCTGTGGAAAGGGGTGTGTGGCGAAGACGGACCCCAGGGCATCGAAATCGACCCGCCGCGCCGCGACTTGCAGGAGTTCCTGGTGGCCCAGCATGACGCCGGAAGGCTGCTCTGCCTGGCCAGCAAAAATAACCTCGCGGATGTCCTCGACACTTTCCGCATGAATCCGCAGATGCCTCTCCAGTTGGACCACTTCGCCGCCTGGCGCATCAACTGGGAGCCCAAAGCAGCCGGCATCTCCGAGCTATCCGAGGACCTGGAGCTGTCCCTCGGCGGCTTCATCCTGGTGGACGATAACCCCAAGGAAGTCAGCGAAGTGGCGGCCAGCCATCCGGAAGTGCTGGGCCTCGCCCTGCCTGCCGACCCCGATGGCATTCCGGCGTTCCTGCGCCACGTGTGGGCCTTCGACCATCTGCGTGCGACCGAGGTGGATCAGGCCCGCACCCAGCTTTACGCCCAGCAGTTCGAACGCGCCCGCGCGCGCAAGCTGGCGGCCAGCCTCGAAGACTTCATCGCCTCGCTGCAGCTTGAGGTGCGGATTGCCCCGCCCGCCGCGGGCGATCTGGCTCGCGTCGCCCAGTTGACCCTGCGAACCAACCAGATGAACTTCACCACCATCCGTCGATCCGCCAGCGAAATCCAGGCCATCACCGGGTCCGGGCAAGCCGAGTGCCTGGCGGTTCACGTGCGCGACCGGTTCGGCGATTACGGCCTGACCGGGGTGATGATCTTCCGCGCCGAGGCCGGCTCGCTGGTCGTCGATAGCTTCCTACTGAGTTGCCGGGCACTGGGCCGCGGGGTGGAGCATCGCATGGTCGCGGCTCTCGGCCGGATCGCCGTGGAGCGCGGATTGACCTCTGTCGAACTGCCCTTCGTCCGCACGCCCCGCAATCTGCCGGCGCTGCTGTTTCTGGAAAGCGTTGGATTGGAGTTTCAGCATGTGGATTCGGGCGACCTGAGCTTCCGTTTTCCGGCTCCCTACGCCGCCGCCATCCGGTACCAACCAGGCCGCACACCGCGAGCCGCCGAGCGAATGGCGGCGGAGCCGCAGGCGGCGCCCGCCTCCGATGGCAACGTGCGCATCCCCTACGCTCGCATCGCCACCGAACTGCGCGACCCGCGGGAGATCCTCCACCGGATTCAGCAGGCAGCCCGGGCGCGAGCAGTGACCACGCTTCCGGCCGCGCCTTCGCCGGCGCCAGACGCCGCCACCAACGGTCGCGCCGAGCCAGGAACGCCGGCCCACCATCCGGGCGACGCGCCGCCAGTTTCCCCGCGGGCGGAGATAGAACGGCGACTTCAGCAAATCTGGGCCGAAACGTTGCAGACCGACCGGGTCGCCATCTACGACGACTTCTTCGACCTGGGCGGCCACTCTCTGCTGGCCGTGCAGCTCATGTCCCGCGTGCGCACGGACTTTGGCGTCGACCTTACCCTGGAGCTGGTCTACAGCGGCGCCTTCACCGTAGCCGCCCTGGCGGAAGCCATCGAACTGAAAGAATTCGAGCGGAGTGGCGGCGAAGAGTACGCCGCGCTGCTGCGCGAGATGGAAGGGCTTTCCGACCAGGAGGTCCGCGAGCTGCTCGCCCGCGAAGACGAAATGCCCTCACACTGATGCGCATCCTGCTGGCCCACAACTCGCCCTACTATCCGGCGTTCGGAGGAGGCGACAAATCCAACCGCCTGCTGATGGAGAGCCTCGCGGCCCGCGGCCACAGCGTGCTGGTGGCCGCCCGCGTGGACCGCTTCGGTGCGGATTCCGAAGAGCACCTGCTGGCTGAGTTGCGCACCCGCGGCATCCCCGCGGTGCGTGACGCCGCCGGTGTCCGCTTCCGCCGCAACGGCGTGGAGGTGCAAGTCCTCACCTTGCAGCCTCATGTGCGGCCCTGGTTTGCCTCGCAGATCGCGGCCTTCGATCCGGACGTAATCCTCACTTCCACCGACGATCCGGCGCATCTCATGCTGGAACCGGCACTGCGCAGTCCGCGGGCGCGCGTGGTTTACCTGGTGCGCGCCACCGTGGCGCTGCCCTTCGGCCCGGACACCTCCTTCGCCAGCGAGTGGAAGACCGGCATTCTACGGCAGGCCGATGGGGTGGTGGCGGTCAGCGAGTACGTCGCCCAATACGCGCGGCGCTGGGGCGGGCTGGAGGCGGTGCACGTGCCCATCTCGCTGCTCGAACCCGGCGAATTTCCGTACTCCGGCCGCTTCGACAATCGCTTCGTCACCATGGTGAATCCGTGCGCCGTGAAGGGCATTTCCATTTTCCTGGCGCTGGCGCGGCGTTTCCCCGAAACCGATTTCGCCGCCGTGCCCACCTGGGGCACCACTGCCGCCGATCTCGCCGCCCTGTATGAGCTTCCCAACGTTTCGGTGCTTGCGCCAGTGGACCAGATCGATGACATTCTGCGGGAAACGCGCGTGGTGCTGGTGCCGTCGCTGTGGGCCGAGGCGCGAAGCCGCATGATCCTGGAAGCCATGGCTCGCGGCATTCCCGTGATGGCCAGCCAAGTGGGTGGCCTGGGGGAGGCCATGCTCGGGATGGACTACCTGGTGCCGGTGCAGCCCGTGGCGCATTATCACTCGGTGGTGGACGAGTTGATGGTGCCGGCGGCGGCAATACCTGCGCAGGACATCGGTCCGTGGGAGACGATTCTGGGGCGGCTGCTGACCGACCGCGCCCACTACGAGCGCCTCTCGGCCGCCTCGCGCGAGCGGGCGCTGGCCTACGCCGCGGGCCTGACATGCCTGCCGTTTGAGGCTTATCTGGAGCAAATGGGGGCCGCACCGAGACGCCGCGAGACCGCCGCCGCACCGGCCGGCCCGAAAGCTGTTGCGCCCGCCCCAAAGCCGCCGCTTTCGCCCGAAAAGCAGAGGCTGATGGCCCTGCGGTTGCGCCGCAAGCTGGGTCCGGAGAAACCCGAGAAAAAGGCGCCGGCGTGGCTGAGTGAAGCGGAGGTTCGCGATCTGGACACCCCCGCCGGGCGTCCCGAGTTGGCCCGCCGTGCCACCCAACTGGCGCGCGCGGCGCTGCCGGGAGCGGATATCGAAATCCTGTGGGACGGCCTGTGGATTCGCCGCGTGGGCGCAGTCTGGTTTCCCGATCCGGAGCTGTTCCGCGCCGCCGAGCCGAACTGGCAGCGCTGGGCGGGGCTGGCCGACAAATTCCTGCGCGATGCGGCCGACTACTGGTTCCACGTCTATAAGCCTTGCGCCGGCGAC
Organism: Bryobacteraceae bacterium; assembly: GCA_035505095.1. Taxonomy (GTDB): domain Bacteria; phylum Acidobacteriota; class Terriglobia; order Bryobacterales; family Bryobacteraceae; genus JOPF133. The sequence continues at coordinate 7,199 of DATJRE010000501.1, forward strand.
GTGATTGTGGACGTGGGCGCCGGGCGCGGTGAGGACGTGTTCGCCTTCGCCAGGGCGGCCGGGCCGGCCGGGCGGGTCTGGGCCATCGAACCCCATCCGGTCTCGTTCCAGGCGCTCGAAAAGTTCTGCGCGCTGAACGGGCTGGCGAACGTGACCACCCTGCACTACGCCTGTACGGACGCGCCCGCGCACTTGCAGATTGAGACGCTGCCGGTGTGGGAATCCAATTACGTGCGCCCGGGCGAACCGGGCGCGGCCAGTTATCCGGTGGAGGGCCTGCCCCTCGACACCCTGCTGGCGGGCCACGGCGTGGAGCGGATCGACTTTCTCAAAATGAACATCGAAGGCGCCGAGCGCATGGCGTTGCCGGGCTGCCGCGCGATGCTGGCGCGGACCCGTTTCGCCTGCATCGCCGCGCACGATTTCCGCGCCGCCCGCGGCGAGGGAGAGCACTTCAAGACCCTGGAGTTTGTGAAGCACTTCCTGCGCGAAGCCGGCTTTTCGATCCTGACGCGCGACACCGACCCGCGCTACTACGTCCCCTACCACGTGCACGGCTTCCGCGAGCGCACGGACCTCAAGTAGCCCCATTCACCGCGTGTTTGAGGAACTCCCTGCGCGCGCCGCGGCCCCGGATTTGCGCTCACAGCGCCGCTGATCCTGGCAACGCCATCCACCGGCAGTTCCGTCTGCCGGCGCCGATCTCCCTGGTCGAGGTCCCTATCAAAAGTGGATCCGAAGATGATCCTCGCCCCGCCGCCGGTTTGCCCGAACGGGCCCCGAAATAACGGGCGCCCGCCTGGCCCTCGTCTACTGAGCTCCTACGGCCGGGCCGAGGATTCCGCCCCGCCCAGATAGATATCGTGGAGGCGCAGAATGCCGAGCGCGCGGCCGGCCTCATCCACCACCGGCAGGACGGAGATCTGCGAAGGGCGGCGCTCCATCAGCTCCAGCGCTTCGGCCAGCGTGGCGGAGGGGCCGATGGTCACCGGGGAGCGGGTCATCGCGTCAGCCGCGCGCAGTTGCCGGATATCGTCGTGATTGGTGAGGGCCCGGCGCAGGTCGCCATCGGTGAGGAAGCCGGCCAGGGAGCCATCCGCGGCGATCACGCAGGCGGCGCCAAGCGGGCGGCGGGTCATGGCGATGATCACCTCTTTCAGAGGCGCGGCGGGCCCAACCAGGGCCGCTTCGGCTGCCGGGTGCATGGCTTGGCCCACCGAGAGCCGCAAGTTGCGGCCGAGCTGGCCGGCAGGGTGGAAGCGGCCGAACTCTTCGGGGGTGAAATTGCGCGCGCGCATCAGGGCGATGGCCAAGGCGTGGCCCAGGGCCAGTGCGGTGACGGCGCTGGCGGTGGGCGCCAAATTGTTGGGATCGGCCTCGCGTTCCACGGAGGCGTCCAGAAGCACATCGACTTCCGCTGCCAGCGGCGACGACGGGTTGCCCAGAATGCCGATCAGCGGGGAGTGGAAATCGCGCAGCAGGGGCACCAGCACGCGCAGTTCCTGGGAGCTGCCGTTCTTGGAGATGAGCACGGTGGGGTCGCCGGGAGTGTAGATGCCCAGGTCGCCGTGGCCGGCTTCGGCGGGATGCAGAAAGACCGCCGCGGTGCCGGTGCTGCAAAACGTGGCCACCATTTTGCGCGCGATGTGACCGGATTTGCCAATGCCGGTGACGATCACCTTGCCATCGTGGTGCAGGATCAGCTCCACGGCGCGAATGAGCTCGCCATCCAGACGCGCGGCGGCGCGGGTGAGCGAAGCGGCTTCAATTTCGATGGCCGCACGGGCGGCGGCCAGCCAATCCTGGTGAGAGGCGACGGAGGGCACCGGGCCCATCATCGCACGCTGGAAAGCGCCAGATCGACTTCGGTGGTTTCGCCGGCCCGGACCGTCACGCGCGTAGCGGGCTGCGGGGAAGCCGCGTCTGCCGCCCTTACGCTCCACTGCCCGGCCGGAACCGCCTGCGCGTAGTATTCCCCTGGCCTCACGGCATTGATCTGGAACCGGCCCGAGCCGTCGCAGGCCGAGAAAAAAACTCCCCAGCGGCGCCCCTCGGCGGACAGCAGGTAAACGCTGCCTCCCCCGCATTTCTCCACCGTGCCGCGCACGGTACCGCCATTGGTCTTGTATAAGATGGTCACTTCCGGCGCCCCCGCGGATAATTCCACCTCGCCCTCTAAGGGCGAGTCTCCCAGCCGCATGGAGTCCAGGTAGTAAAGCGGCGGCGCCGCCCCGGGAATCATATCGTAAGTGCCTGGATAGACATTCCCGAAGCGGAAATGGCCCTCTGCCTCGGGTTGAGCTTCCAGAACCGGCGGGCCGCTGAAAAGTAACAGGCCTGCGTGCCGGGGAATCAGAAGCACCTCTTCGGGTGAGCCGGGTGGCGGCATCCCCTCGGGAGTTTCCAGAATGGTCCTGCCGTTGAAAATAAACGGCGCATTGAGGAGCGGCTTTAGACCCTCGATATCGTGTCCATTCATCTCGATCCACGCATCGGCCCGCAGTTCCGCGCCACCGCTTCCGGAATGCGCGGAAAGGCGCCAGTCGCCATCCGCCACAGCCTGGAATTCGAATGTGCCGTTGGCCTTCGATTCGGCGCGGTATGCCGGTTCCGTGCGCGGTCCCGTTTCCCGTAGGGCAACCGCAACCCTCGGCGCTGGAGTGCCGTCCGGACGAAGCAGCACTCCGCGGACCGCATGCACAGGCACGGCGAGCAGTTTGATCTCGATTCCCAGCAGATCGCTGCCGGCCTGAGGCGCAATCGGGGCGGCCTGCTGGCGAAAGGCTACCCCGGGGTAGAAGGTCAGCGCCCAACTGCGCGCCTGCCCGCTATCCGGATATGGGCCGGGTGGCTTCCACTCCGGCGGCGGCGTTGCCGCCAAGGTATAGCTTTCACCGGGAAACGCCGAAGGCAGCTCAAAATTGCCCTTGGCATCCGCCACGGTGGTCCACTGAGCGGAGCTGGTGGTGAGCTCCACGCGGGCTTTCGGAACCAGGTCGCCGCGCGCGTCGATCACCCGGCCGGAGATCCGGCTCAGCGGAATCATCATCGCCTGAATCCGCACCGCCGAGCCCGCGCGCACCTGGACCGGCGGGGGGTTAGGCGGGCCCGTACCGAAACCCTTTGCGGAGTAGCGGACTAAATAGGCGCCATCATGGACACCCTCGATACGGAAGTGGCCGTCCGCGTCGGTGATTGCCGAGTAGCTCCTCTGGCGTTGTAGTAGCGTCACCTGCGCGCCGGGTATGCCCTCGCCGGTCAGGGCATTGGCCACCGCGCCCTCCACGGTCTGCGCCGCGGCGCAAAGGCTGCACAGCATCACGATTCCGGCAAGCCGCGTCAGCATGGAACCGGGCCCCCATCGCACGGCCGCGTGTGGCGCGCAATCGTCAGCCGAGCCGGGCCGCTTCGCGCTTCTCGTCCTGGATCCTGCTCCACAGCCAGTCGCCGGAGCGCTCGTGGTCCCATTCCGTGGTGGGTGCGAAGAATTTGGTATTGGGAGCCAGGTGCTGCCGCACCAGATCCTCATTCAAGGTGACGCCGAGGCCCGGCTTGTCCGGCACCTTGATAAATCCCTTGTTGATGATGGGCTTTTCGATGCCTTCCACCAGGTCCTGCCACCACGGCACATCCAGGGAGTGGTTCTCGCAAGCCAGGAAATTTTCGGTGGCCGCGGCGCAGTGGACGCTGGCCATGGCGCCAATCGGCGTGCCGGCGTAGTGCATGGCCATCGGGACGCCCAGTTCCATGGCGGCGTCGCCGATCTTGTGGGTCTCCAGGATGCCGCCGGAAGTGGATATGTCCGGATGAATCTTGCTCACGGCGTGCTTCTCGCACAGCTTGATGAAATCTTCCTTCAGGTAAATATCCTCACCGGTGAGGATAGGGGTGGGGCTTTCGGCGGTAATATGGGCCAGCATATCGGTGTACTGCCAGGGAATCACGTCCTCCATCCAGGAGAGGTTGTACTTTTCGTAAGCCTTGCCGAGCCGGATGATGGAGTTGACGCCCAGGTGCCCGAGGTGGTCCATGGAGAGGGGGATCTCCATACCTACGGCATCCCGAATGGCGGCGACATAGGTGCAGAGCATGTCGATACCCTTGTCGGTGACTTCCGTGGCGACGAACGGATGCGGCAGGGACCGGCGCTCCCAGGCGGTCTGCTCCGCGGGCCGGGTCACCGTGCCGGGGGTGCGCGCCACGAACTCGATGCCGAGGTCCATCTTCAGCCACGTGAGGCCCATCACTTCCTTGCGTTCTTTCATGCGCTGGGCGTAAACCTTGGGGTCATCCGATTCGGTGGTGTCGGCGTAAATCCGGACGCGGTCGCGAAACTTGCCGCCCAACATCTGGTAGATGGGCACGTTATAGACTTTGCCGGCGATATCCCAAAGGGCCTCTTCCACCGCCACCACGCCGCCCGCCTGCCTGCCGTTGTAGCCGAACTGTTTGATTTTCTGGAACAGAAAGGTGATATTGAGCGGGTTCTCATTCAACAGACGGCTCTTCAGGAACAGCGCGTAGGTGGGGCTGGCGCCATCGCGAACCTCGCCCAGCCCGTAGACGCCCTGGTTGGTGTCGATGCGGACGAGGGGACAGGGACTCGGCCCGGGCTTGGTCACCACGGCCACCCGGAGGTCGGTGATTTTGAGGGCCGACGGGGTCGAGTGGGTATTGACATTCTGTTGGGCCGGTTGTTCGGCCGCGGCTTCCCGCGACAGGAGCGCGCCGCCCATGATCCCGGCGGAGGTCTTGAACAGATCCCGCCGGCCGATTCTCGCATTGCTCTTCATTGCCATTTTCTCCTCTCTGTCTACTGCGGTATTCCACGATTCCGCCAACTATTCTGTCACATTCAAATCCGATTTATGCCTGTTGCCTGCCGGTTTGACCGGGGCGGACGGGCGCGCCGGGGCGGCCGGGAGGGTGGTGGCTGCCCCTCCAATCACTTACACCCCTGACAATGATAGTTGATTCCTGTGGCATTTCAGACTGTAAACAGGCGTCAAAGCCCGAATACACCGTGAAATTAACCGTGAAATCCAGGTTCGTCCGTCGGGCTGCGTCCAGGCAGCAAAAATAAGCATTGACTTTCCGGCAGTAAGTGAATAAAGTTCAATCCATACCGCACCTAGTGGGCGCTGGTGAGTACCTTTGCGCGCCCTCCAGGCGGCCCGGGGGTCTCTATGTCGAGTCTCAAATTTCGCTCTGCAATTCTGTTCTTCACCTTCTTATCCGGCACTTTTTCGCTCCTCGCACAGTCCGAGCGCGGTACCATCAGCGGTACGGTTCGCGATGCCACGGGAGCGGTGGTGCCGGGCGCCAACATCCGAGTTACAAATGTGGCCACCAACGTGACCCTGAACGCCACCAGCAACGCGTCCGGAGATTATGCCATGCCGGGCATACCCGTGGGTGTATACAACGTACGGGTGGAAAAGCAGGGGTTTCGCGCTTTCGTACTGAGCGGCATCGCGGTGGACGCCGCTTCCAGTGTGCGGGCGGACGCCAATCTGGAACTGGGCGAATCCCGGCAAACCGTGGAAGTCGCCGCCACGGCGGTTCAGTTGCAGACGCAGGATGCCACATCCGCCACTTCCATAGAAAACACCTTGGTCAATGATCTTCCGCTGGAAGTGAACGGAACGATCAGGACTCCCTTCGATCTGGCTGCCCTCACGCCGGATGCCAAGAACCTGGGGGGCGATGACGGCTTTATGATCGGCGGCGGGCAGGCGGGGGGCTACGGGACTTCGCTCGACGGCATATCCACCAATACCAGCCGCGCGCTTCAGAAAAGCTGGGTGACTTCGAATGCGCCCTCGGTGGAGGCGCTCGATCAGTTTACCTCTGAGTCCAACGGATTCAAGGCGGAATACGGCCACGCCAGCGGCGGCAACCTGACGTACGCATCCAAGTCCGGCGGGGACCAATACCATGGCTCGGCGTATGAGTTTTTGCGCAACAACGATTTCGACGCCAACAACTTCTTCAGCAACACCGCGGGTATCGCCAATTCCATCTATAAACAGAACGATTTCGGCGCCACCGTGGGGGGACCAATCTGGATCCCTAAGATTTACCATGGGAAAGACCGGACCTTCTTTTTCTTCTCGTACGAGGGGTTCCGCAACCGCGCCGGGGCCAATGGTACGGCATTCACCATTCCGACGCCCGAAATGTATCAGGGCAATTTCAGCAACTGGGTGACTTCATCAGGGGCACAGATTCCCATTTACAATCCCATCAGCCAGGTGGCGAATTCGAACGGAACCTACACACGGGCACCCTTTCCCGGCAATGTCATTCCCCAGAGCATGTTTAGCCCCACGTCACTGAAGGCGCTGAGCGTGTTTCAATCGAGCGGCCAACTGGCGCCGAACAATGGCGCGGCTCCGGGTACCGCTGCCTATGTGAACAACAACTACCTGGAGACGCAGGGGACGCAGGTTTACCCGGTCAACAAGGAGAGCGTCAAGATAGACCATATCTTCAACCAGAAGCACCGCATTTCCGGCTATTTCGGGCGCGACCTCGAACACGAGACCTACGGCGCCGATGGGCCGCCCACGCTTCCCGGCCTCTACTCGAATTACAACGATCTGGTACAGGGGACGTGGGTGATCCGGTTCAGTTGGGTCTGGACTATGACCCCTAACATAATCAACAATTTTTACGCCGGAGGAAACGACTGGACCCAGGACCACAAACCGCCGCAGGAGTACATCGGCAACTGGCAGAACAAGTTCTGTATGGGCAATGTGCCCAACTGCAACGACAACCTGGTGAATCTGTTCTCAGGCGGAACGGGCGATACTTACAGCACCTGGGGCGGCCAGGCCGACAACGGCTCGGAAAACACGGTTTACGGTTACAACGATGACCTCACCATGGTCAAGGGGAAGCACACCATCAAGTTCGGCGGCATGTTACAGATCAACCATTACAACGGTTTCGGCCGCCAGTGCGAGGCGGGCTGCATAGGCTTCAGCTACCAGGAAACGGGCGTGCCGGGAGGATCCAACCCGAATGCCGGCGGCAACGCCTTCGCCTCCTTTCTGTTGGGTTATGCGGACAGCGGGCAGATCGATACGATCCGGTTCATCGGCCAGCATTTTTGGTATGTTGGCGGCTATGTTCAAGACGACTGGCACATTACTCCCAAGCTGGTTCTGAACCTGGGGGTGCGGTACGACATCAACCTGCCGCCAACCGGCCTGGACAGCCGCTGGAGCAATTTTTCGCCGACCACCCCTAATCCGGTCGGCGTTCCGGGCGCGGTGATCTTCGCCGGAAACTGCACTGGCTGCGCGGGTTCCCAGACGCTGTCCGGTCTGTGGACCAAGGGCGTTGGCCCCCACATCGGTCTGGCATATTCGATGGATCAGAAGACGGTGATTCGAGCCTCGTACGCACGCTCGTACGGGGCCCTGGTGTCGGAGAGCGGATCGACTCACAACAGTGGCTTCACCCTGACGCAGACGTTCTCCAGCAGTGATGCAGGCATCCTGCCGACTTACACCATGGATGGGGGCATGCCTCCATGGACCGCTCCTCCGTTCATCAACCCGGGGGTTGCCAATGGCACTAGCACGGCGTGGTTCCAGGGCGACGAGGGCACCAAGCTGCCGGCTTACGACAACATCAATTTCTCCCTCCAGCGGCAACTCAGCCCCACCATGGTGGGCGAGGTCGCTTACAACGGCGTGATGGGCGAGCACCTGCAAGCGGAGTTGCTGGACTATAACGAGATCAACCCGAGTTACCTCACCCAATGGGGAAGCATAGCGCAAAGCACCACCGTTCTAAACAGCCTGGTGGGATCGGCCACCGCCAACTCGGTGGGCGTTTTCGCGCCCTTCCCAACCTTCAACAGTTTGTGGGGCAGCCGCGCCACGGTGGCGCAGGCCTTGCGGCCATACCCCCAGTACACTTACATCGACACTTATGCGGGCGAGGGCGATCATAGCGGCCATTCCACCTATCATGCCCTGATCGTCAAGTTCAACAAGCGCGTCGCGTCGGGACTCACCTTCCAGACGTCTTATGTGTTTTCCAAGATCCTGACCGACGCCGATTCGGCGTGGGGCGAGGGATACGCCGCCGACCAGTTCGACCGCGCTCTGGAGAAATCGATCGGCGCGTATGACGTGACGCACGACTTCAAGTTTGCGGGCGTCTACGAGCTGCCGTTCGGTAAAGGCCACCAGTTGGTAAACCACGGCCCGGCATCCTGGATTGTCGGCGGCTGGCGCATCGCCAGCATCAACGTCTACGACAGCGGTACGCCGGTGGCCATCAGCACCTCGTATACGCTTCCTATCTACGCGAGCGGCGTGGCGGGACGCGTGCCGCCCTATGTCACCTCGTACACCGGTTGGCAGCCGAGCTACCCGGGCGGCTTCAATCCGGGGAAAGATAACTTCTTCGTGCCGTACGGGACCGGTCCTTTCCCGATTCAGGGCAGCGGCACCAATCTCGACTTCCTTGGCAACGATACCCGCTATAACCCCAAGCTGCGACTGTTCCCCAACTTGAACGAGAACAACTCCCTGGCGCGCACCTTCCCGATTCACGAGAAGGTCCGTATGGAGTTCCGCGCCGAGGCCTTCAACACCTTCAACCGCGTTCGTTTCGGTACCGGAAATACGCAACTGCAAAATGCGCAATTCGGAGTGCTGACGGGCGCTGGGAGCCAGATCAACACCCCGCGCCAGTTACAACTGGCCCTCAAGCTGTACTTCTAAGAACTGAGAAGATCGCCCGGCCCTGGCGAGGACCCGGCCGCCATCATCAGAGGGAAATTCCATCGGAACACACCAAAGCGCGCGGGCAGCCTGGCTGCTCGCGCGCCTTCGATTCCGTGAACGCGGTCCGGTCAATAACCGGGATAAGGGTAAGCCGGGTAGGGGCTGGCGTAACAAGGAGCCGGAATCCAATTGCCGTATCCGTCATAGTAGCCGCAACCGTAACCCAGATTGTAGCCATAGCCGAACGGGATGCCGATCCCCACGCCAAAATAAGGACGAGCCCAGAAGCGTCCGCCGTAGTAATACCCTTGGCCGGGGTAGAATCGGCCGGCAGAATAACCGCCCCCGGCGCCGTAGTAACCGCCGCCGTAGCTGCGGCCCGCGTAAGGCGCCGCGTAGCTGCGGCCGGCATACGGAGCGGAGTAACTGCGCCCGCCATAGGGAGCCGCATAGCTACGGCCCGCGTTTGGAGACGCGTAACTGCGGCCGGCATTGGGAGCCGAATAGCTGCGCCCCGCATAGCCTCCACCGCCCGAATAGCCGTGGCCCGAGTAAGACGGAGCCGAATAGCTGCGTCCGCCACCGCCCGAATACGAGCGCCCTGAAAAACCGCCGCCAGAGTGCCCACCGCCGTGCCCGCCACCGTGTCCCCCGCCCCCCCGCTGGGCCAGTGCGGCCGTCGGGCCAACCAACATCAGCACCGCGCTCAAAGCCAGCGCCGGCATCACGGAGTGCCACGGCACTGTCTGCATTGTCCGATTCATGAGAACCTCCCAAACTTCCGCTGTTTTCATATGCAAATCGATGCCCCAATTGCAAGCAACACAAATTACAGTACTTACTGAATCGCCGCGGCCGAGACCCTGGCTGAAAACCACCGCTTGGGTGGACCTCAGCCAGTCCTGGCGCGACCAGCCGCCCAGGAAGTTGCCTGCCGGCGCACGGCTCGGGCCGCTGGTTTCGGGGCCGCGCGCGTGAGCCAGGCGGGTAAGCGGGTGGCCGCCGCGTCATACTGGTAGCTTGACCGCTCCCCTCACCAGACCGCCGCGAAACGCCTGGGATTCGTGGATCGGGCCGCAGACGCTCCTCGCGCAGGTCCGCTCCACAGCGCCCTTCTTGCAGGCGCGGCTGCCGCCGCCCGAATCCGGCCGCCTGCTCGAGCTGGGCCATTCGCCCGATGGCTTCCTGCGGATTCTGGCCAACTGGACCAACCTTCTGCGCGCCGGTCTTTCTGCCGAAGAGCAGTTGCAGGATTACTTCGCCCTCTGCCTGGCCTGCCACCACGCCACCGTGGCCAGTTTTGTGCCAACCGACGTGGATACTAAAATCCGCGGCATCGCCTGGCGCGAATCGCGCGACCCGGCGGTTTTGCGCCCCATGCTGCGGCTGGCCCTGGCGTCGCGCGCCTGGACCGAAGACGGCGTCTCGGTCCGCGCCGTCCGCGGCGTGAGCGGCCACCACGGTGAGCAGTGGAGCGCTATCGCCGGTGGTCTCGGCCGCCTGCTGGAACTGGGCGATACGGCATCCGCCGAAGAGGCACAGGCCGCCATCGTGGCGGAAATTGACCGGCAGCAGGCGGTTTTCGATGCGGCCGCCGCGGAGCCGGGCGCGGAACTCGATCTGTTGCGCCTCTCCATGACGCTGGCGCACAACCGCGGCGACCTCTCGCAGGGTATGGGCTTTTGGAAACGCACCGCGGCCACTGCGCCAGTGATGGAATTTCTGTCCACGCGCGGCCGTTTTTCGCTGGCCGTCCGCATCTACCAGCACACTGGGATCTCGGCCGAAGGCCACCGCCACTACCCGTTGCGCCCGGTGAAAGCGCTGCGCCGCTCGGCGGCCACACTGCTGCCGCTGTGTCCGTTTCTGGACGACTGGGGCGGGGTGGTGGCGCAACTTGAGGAGAGCCACGAGGTGCTGGCGGCGCTGGTCGCCGGCTGCCACAAAATCCCAGGGCAGCAAGGTTATTACCGCGCCATCGCCGGAATGCGCGCCGCCGCGCCGGGCGCCTTCGAGCGCGCCGCGGCCCACATGCCCAACGCCACCCAGCGGCTGCTGCGCGATTCCCAACTGCGCAAGCTCGTGGATGTGCCGCGCGTCTCCTTCGAATCCATGATGCGCAAGCGCGCCCGCACCGCCCTGGCCCTGTTCGGCGAGAAGCCCTGCGGAAAGCCGTGATGCTGCTCTGCCCGGTGCGCGGCTGCCACCTGCCCCTGGTGCGCCCCCTGCAGAGCGACGCGCGGTGCGTGGTGTGCCCACGCGGCCATTCCTTCGATATCGCGCGCAGCGGGTATATCAACTTGCTGCAACCGCAGGACCGGCGCTCCCCACGCCCCGGCGATACGCCGGCCGCCATCGCCGCGCGCCGCCGTTTGCACGAGCGCGGAATTAGCGAGCCACTGCTGCGCGGCATCGCGGGGATGCTGGCGGCGTCCGAGCGCGATACGGTTCTGGATGCCGGCTGTGGCGAAGGCTTCTACCTGGGCACAATAGCGCGTGAAACCGGCTGCCAGGCGCACGGTGTGGATATTGCGATTCCGGCGGTGGATGCCGCCGCGCGCCGCTACCCGGAGTGCCAGTGGACGGTGGCCAATGCCGATCGCTTCCTGCCTTATGCCGATGGCTCGTTCTCCCACGTGCTTTCGATCACGGCGCGCCGGAACGCGCCTGAATTCCGGCGGGTCCTGCGCGAGGATGGAAAGCTGCTAATCGCCGTGCCCGCTCCCGGCGACCTGCTGGAATTGCGCGGCGCCGGGCGCGACCGGGTGCCCCAAACCGTCGAGGCCCTCGCCGGCAGCTTCACGCTCATCGACCAGCGCCGCGCCACCACGGCGGCCGACCTGGATGCCGCCGCGGTTCACGACGTGCTCGTTTCGATCTACCGGCCCCTGCGCGCGCAGCCGGCCGAAGCCATGCGGCTGACGTTCAGTCTCGACCTGCTACTGTTTCGTCCCTCGGTTACTGCTCCCGCAGCACCGTCACCGGAGCCATGCGGTTAGCCCGGCGCGCGGGCCGCCATCACCACCGGGTCCAGCGGCTTTACGCCGGAGAGTTTGCCCAGCCACCGCGGAACCCGGCGCCACAGAACCGGCCACCCTCAGCCACCAGCTTCAAGGCGCCGGCGGCCGATCCCGATTTCGCGCCGTGCGCCGGCCAGGAAGTTTCGCACAGTTTTGCCGGCGTGGTGGGCGCGGCTACGGCGGCGCCCGGCTGCCCCAAAAAGAGAGCCGGCTTACCGAAACCACAACCCCCTCCGCCGCCACCCGTGATAGGATATGAGCCATACAGGAGGGAATCATGGCTCATACCTCTCGACGCAATTTCTTGCGGACCGCCATCGCCGCGGGCGCATTCGCGGGTACCCACAGCCTCCCCTTGCGGGCGGCGCGCGGGAAAGCTACCGACTGGGTGACGCTCGGCAAGTCTCGCGTCAAGGTAACCCGGCTGGCCTTGGGCACCGGAACCTTCAGCGGACGCGTGCAGCGCGAGCTGGGCCAGGACCAGTTTACGCGGCTGGTGCGCCACGCCTACGACCGCGGCATTCGCTTCTTCGAAACCTCGGAAACTTACGGCGAGATGCACCAGATGCTGGGTGTGGCGCTCAAGGGCATCCCGCGCGATTCCTACAGCCTGATGTCTAAAGTGACCACCCGCGAAGGAGTCGATCCGCAGGCCAAAATCGATGAATTGCGCAAGCTGGCCAATACCGAGTACTTCGATATCATGCTGATGCACTATCAGCACACCGCCACCTGGCCCACCGATACGGTGCGGTGGCAGGAAGGCATCCTGGAGGCGCAATCGAAGAAGATTGTGGTGGGCCACGGGGCCTCCGTGCATGGCCTGCCCGCGCTGCGCCGCTTCCCGGGCAACCAGTGGCTGGATATCGCCATGATCCGCATGAACCACAAGGGCGCCCACATGGATGGCGAGAATTTCAATGCCAGCACCGGCGATGTTAGCGAGGTGGTGGAGCACGTGAAGCAGGTCAAGGCCCAAGGCATGGGCGTGATCAGCATGAAGCTGGTGGGCGAAGGCTCCTTCACCACCCGTGAAGACCGCCAGGCGTCCCTCAAGTTCGCCTTCCAGCATGCCGGCGTGGACGCCGTGACCATCGG
>DATJRE010000502.1:0-8644 GCA_035505095.1 Bryobacteraceae bacterium
GCCGAAAGCCCCCTTTCAGCTTCCGGTTTTTTGAATCTTGCCAACCCGCCCGCAAATGCAATCGGAGATGTGCGCGCGTAGCTCGCGCGCGCTGAGGTCCACGCCGCAAGCTGGACAGGGAATTCGCATCGCTGGCCGCCCGGCGCCTCGCCGCCACCGGCGAGGTCGAATGCTCGCTCCGTTTTCAGGTGGACACCCAACGCGGGGTGCCCAGGGATCGACGCAAGCCGATGCGCGCCCGCGCGCGGCGACGATCGAGCGGCGGGGGTGGCGACCATCGCGGCCCGGCCCGACACCTTCGCGGTGTCGCGCGCGAGATCGTTCCCCGGAACTACCTCGAAGGGCCTGGAATCCTGTCGCTGAGCGTCCGCGTGAGCCGAAGCTGGTCATTCGGCGAATCGGGCCATGGTGGAGGCAACACAGGCGACGATCAAATCCGGGGAGGCGAGGCGCTCCGAAACGGAGGCCTGAGCGGCAGTTCGAGCCAATCTGGAATGGCGGGCGTATTTGGAGGGACCGCCACCCCGAAGCGTTACACCCTGACAATCACCGCCTCGTTCCGCAACGCCCTAAACAACGTCAATCCAGCAACGCCGATCGGAAATCTCAGCTCTTCCCTCTTCGGAAAATCGGTCACGTTGAATACTTTCGGGCCGTTGCCTGGCGCCGGACCCAATGCAGGCGCGGGAAACCGGCACATTGAGCTGCAAGTAAGGTTGACTTTCTGAGAAGTCGGACTCGGGTAGCGCCAGCGTCTGCTTTCACGGCCTATGCCGACTTGGGCCGCTCAGCCGTCCAGTGATCCCGACCACCCGGCCACCACCCGTTTAGCCCGTTCATAAGATTCTCATCGACAACCACAGCGCAGCTCCAGTAAACTGACACGTTGCGGAGTCTGTCGACATCTACCGTGATGGGGAACGGCTTGCGTCGGTTCCCGACCATTGCGCTGGTCATCGTTGCGGTCCTGGTTCTTGGACTTCTCGGAGGACTGCTCCATCACCACGAGTCCGAATCGGAAGCAGCCGCTTGCTGTTACTGCCACTGTGGCCTTCAGACGCCCATATTCGACCTGGCCATCGCCTTAGTCGCCACCAGTTTTGTCCCCGTCGGATTTGTAACTCCATCCCCGCCAATCCGGGTTCCCGGCGTCAATCACTTCTTCTTGGTGGTTCCGCGCGCCCCGCCCGCCACTGCCATTCCTGTCGCGTCTTAGGAAGGTTTGCGCCGGATTTGTCCTGGTTGTCGCCAGCTTTTCCCGCCATCCCTCCTCAACCCATTAATCGGTTCTACAGAGGTGAGGCGAAGATTGTGAAGACGTTGCTTCGTTGGATATTCATTTTCAGCACACTCTTGTGGGGCGCCTCGCCGGCGCATAGCCGGCGATTCAGTGCCGGGTCGAACGATCCGGTATGCCGGTACCAGCGATGCCCAAATCAACAGTAGACACGTCCCGTGCGGACCAAAGGGGAATGTTGCTCGCTTCCCTATGTTTTGTACATTGCGTCGCAGGGCCAGTCTTGCTCTCTTGCGCAGGGTTTTCATCCTTGATGGGCGTGTCCGAGAAACTCGAACCCCTATTCCTGCTTGGCTCCGGCGCCATAGGCGTGATTGCATTTGTCCCCGCCTACCGCAAGAAACACGGCCGCAAGTCCTGCCTGGCCCTGTTTGCATCCGGCTTGTTCTGCCTACTAATGCGGCGCTATATCGAGTTTCCCGCCCCTTCCGTTGAACCCCTTGTAACAGCCGTGGGCGCGGGTCTGATCATCGGCGCTCATGTTCTGAATCTGAGGTTTTCCAAGCGTTGCCAGTGTTGCGATCCACTGTCCAAAACAACTGGCGAGACGGCTCGCGAGAGCAGATGTGAGACTTCACCTCCGCAAAGTCGAATCCCGTCAGATAACGTAGATCCGGAAGTTTCCGCCAGCGGGGGCAGTAATTCGCCAAGCAGTTAACTGTGGCTAAGCGGGGCCAAGGCGTTTGCGGCCGGCGTAAATCGATCCGGCCAATACGCCTCGTTAGATCTGACGCTCACGATCCCGCGGAGAGGAACACCAAGGAGGAACCTGCGGCGAACAGAACCATCTGCGCCAGCGACGGGCGCAGCCCACGCTCGTGCTGCAGTTCCGGCATCAAATTAGAGGAAGCGATATACACGAAATTCGCCGTCGTGAATGGTAGCAATACGGACGCGAAGCCCTCCGATCCCGTTCCGATCAGTAGAACCAAAAGAGCTCCCAGGGCGGCAGCTCCGCCCGCCAAGAGACTGAACCCGACCGCTTGCCTGACGGGAACACCCTTGTGGATCAGGATGCTGACATCTCCGATATGGTGAGGTGCTTCATGAAACAGGACGGCTGTCGTGGTAATCAGCCCGAGATGGGTTCCCGCGCAATAGGCCGTTCCGATGGCCATGCCGTCCATGAAACTGTGAATGGCTGCTCCCAGCAGAAGGTTGGTGATCACAGGGCGGTTGACGGATGAAAGGCTCTGAGCCGTTGAGTCGTCGGCTTTCGCCGGAAGTACCCCGCCGTGATGGTGGTGAGTCGCACCGCCCGATCCGCTAAGCCAGACACCCAGCAGTTTTTCAATGACGAAGAACGTCAGGAATCCTGCCAGCAGCAGTACGGATAGTTTTCGGCCCACACCAACGTGTTCGATGGATTCAGGCAACAGGTGTCCGAACGCCGTGCCCAATAGCGCGCCCGTTGCCAAACTCAATAGTGCTGGAATCACGCGGGCAAGCCGGCGAGGGCTCCAGGAGACAGCCACCATGCCGGTGAGAGAGGCGCCTGCCACTAATGCAACACTGCCGAATGCGTAGACCCAGTGGCGATCGAGCGGGTGCATCATAATTGCATGGTTGGCCGCGAGCATCGGCTCGCGAGCGCGTCTAAGGCCAGACTGCGGCTGAACGGGAGACCCGCTCCAGGGGATTGTAGCAGCCGCCATGGCCGGCTTAGAAAGGAAAACTTGTCACCGGTTTATAACACGCCGCCAGAGGGCGGTGTACAAGCACAGGCGGCCTTGTAACAGGCAAACTGCTGCATCCCATTGGGAGTGCCGCTGGCAACGCTAAAACACCCGTTCACAACAGATCACGGCCCGTCTGCGAGTTGGTTCTAGGCGGCAGGACGCTGCGCCTCTAAACTGATATCGAATGGAATTTCGGACGATCGAGACAACGCGGCATGGCAATGCCCCCGTTGCCGCGGATGCGCCGCGACCGGCAATCCAGCAAAAGACCCCGCCGGTCAAGATGGTGCTCCGCTCCCGGGTACCCGGAAGGGAACGCTGGCACATCCACGCGCTGGAGGATCGGCCGCGGCTTGCGGCTGCGCTGGAATTGGTGCTCGGCAGCGAACAGGGTGTCGAGCACGTCCAAGCCAATCCGCTCACTGGCCGGGTGCTGGTGCATTACCGCCCGGATCTGATCTCCGAGGCGATCGAGCAATTGATCCACCGCGCGATCGAGTTCGGCCCCATGACGCCGCAGGAATACGCCGCGCGCCCAAAGCACTCTGGCGGTTGGTCAGCCAGACATCTTCTGGCCGCCGAGATCGTCTGCACGGCCCTCAAAATGACGATGTTCGGAGGCTGCTGTTCGCTGGCACTAGGCGTAGCGGGCCTGCTCTTCATCCACCACCGGCGCAGTTAGGGCGCGACGGCTCTCGCAAGCAATGCATGGCTTTCCGGCCGGGTTGCATTTGACCACGCGCGACGAGTTGAACACCACCAGGATCGTGCTGAGGTTATGCGGTGCAGCAGCGACAATCGGATTAATGCTGCCTGCCGCGGCCAGGAACAGGCCCATTCGAGTTTACGCCCAGGGGCCAGAGAGTAGTTCTGCCGGACCACCCGCATGGTTTGGCGGCTAATGGCTAACACGTCGCCCACATGTTTCAGGTCGTCCGAGGCTTAGGCTACGTCTGCCGTTTCCACCGCCACACCGGAACCCGTGGCGTCCATGGCGAACACTACATCCGCGATGGCAGCGCCGGCGGTCGTTGAGTCCATTCCCCACCATGGCAACCCGGCGCGCGAAGGGCGCAGAAGAAGGCATGCGACGGTTCGAGACGGTGTTTTCTGGCGCCCTCTTGCGGATCATATCCATACGGCAAGCACGGCCATCATGCTGAACCCAGAAGCGGCAAGCAACCATTTCTGCCATCGATCGCTTCGCTGCTCAAACTCTCTACTGACGATGTCTACGGTCGCTATGTATACGAACGTACCGGCACCAATGGAATCGAAGATCGCTTCGAATAACTCGCTGGCCCGCGAAGAGATTAGCGCCTGGACAACGGCGCCCGCCAAGATCCCGAGCGGGGTCATGCTGGCGAAAAACGCAGCTACCGGAGCGGTTGCCGGGAGGGTGGAACCCGCCCGGCGAGAGCCGATGCCAAGGGCAAAGCCGGCCGCCATCTTATGCGCAATGATGGCAATGAACACGATCAGCGCTGTAGACACAGAACGCTGAGCACCGAGAGCGATACCCACGATGAGGGAGTGAATCGACAGGACCAGCAGCAGTGTATAGAGGATAGGATGCGCATTGACACTGTGGGCCTCTGAACCGATCTCCTGGCGGGCGCTGTCAGCACCAATATGCAGCAGCGAGACGTTCGAATCAGGGTGATTCGGCAAGATCACCGCTTCGATCAGGAGTATAAGCAGGAAACCGGCACCAGCCAGTACGAAAGCCGTGGGATATTCCAATCCTGGAGCGAGGGCCCGGAACCGGCTGGCTCCGCCGGTCAAAAGGTGTATGAGTCCGACGCCCCCGAGTACCCCACCAGCGAAGGCATTCGCCCAAGCCATGAAGCGCTCCGCAGAATCTCGCCCCCCTATGGCCCAGGGAAGCAAGACGCTCACTCCGCCGGTTATGAATACCAGACCAGAGAAGATCGCTTTCGTTTCGACCAACGTCATGCCACTTGCCGTCCCAAGCGCACAGCCATCCGGCCCCCAGCATCCGGCTGCGGACTGAAGGCACACAGATGGACAAGAAGAGGCCTCTAAAGTTTACAGGTGAAGCCCGGAAGTATCGCAAGACAATCTCACGAGCGGCCTGGAAGGCGAAGCGAGCGGAAAGAAAAAACAGGCCACCAAACCGGTCGCGCTCCGAGCCATCCGAGCTTCTCAACCAGACACTGGATCATTTGCAGCTCCGGCATCGGATTAGACGGAGCGATACAGAGAAAATCCGCCGTCTTGGGGCAGCAAACCGACGCGAAGCCGACCGACCCGTTCCACGCAACAGCGCCAGAAGAGATCCTGAGGCGGCCGCTCAAACCGCCGGGAGACTGAACTGGACCACTTGCCTACGGGGACACCCTGATGGATCAGATACTGTGAGATCTCCGATATGGTGAGGTGCTTCATGCACCCTGCGGCCCGCTCAGGAATTAGCGCTCGGTAGCGAAGAGCGTGCCGAGTGCATCCAGGCCAATCGTCTGACCGGCCGAGTGTAAATTACCATCCCGAACGGATCTCCCGCGACGATCGAAGAATTGATCCGCCGCGCGCTCGAGATCCCTCCAACGGCCCTCAAAATGACGCGGTTCGGAGGCTGCTGTTCGATGGCGCTAGGCGCAGCAGGCCTGCTCCTCGTCCACCACCGGCGCAGTTAAAGCGCGACGGCTCTCGCAGGCAATGCACGGCTTGCTGGCGGGGTTGTATTTGATCAACCGCGACGAGTTGAACACCACCAGGATCGTGCTGAGGTTATGCAACACAGCAGCGACAATCGGATTAATGCTGCCTGCGGCGGCCAGGAACAGGCCGATCGAGTTGACGCCCAGGGCCAGAGAGTAGTTCTGCCGGACCACCCGCATGGTCTGGCGGCTGATGTCCAACACCTCGCCCACATGCTTCAGGTCGTCCGAGGCTAAGGCTACGTCCGCCGTCTCCACCGCCACATCGGAACCCGTCGCGCCCATGGCGAACCCCACGTCGGCGATGGCCAGCGCTGACGCGTCGTTGACTCCATCCCCCACCATGGCCACCCGGCGTCCCGACGCCTGCATCTCTTGTATCGCCTCAAACTTATCCTGAGGCAGGAGCCGCGACCGCCATTCCGTGACACCCACCGCCGATGCCACGTGCCGGGCTACGCGTTCCTGGTCGCCGGTGAGCATGATGAGACGGGATACGCCGGTGTGCCGGAGATGATTGAGGGCCGCCCCAGCTTCCGGGCGAACCTGTGCGGAGATCGCAATGGCTCCGACCAACCTTCGTTGGTGCGCCACATAGACTACCGTTTCGTTCCGGCCGAGGCTTTCGGCGAACAGGGCCCGGTTCTCGAGCGAAACCTCAACGGCCCACTTTTCGAGATACTGACGGCTCCCTACCAGCACTTCGTGCTCATCCCAGGAGGCACGCACGCCGCGTCCAGGCTCGAAGTCGAAATCGACGCCTTCCTCTACATGCCTTTCCTGAAAGCCGGCGCGGTTCACGATGGCCAGAGCGAGCGGATGCTGAGAGTGCATTTCCGCGTCTGCGGCCAGCGCCAGGATACGTTCCTCGGTATACCCTACTGCACACGGAATTACCTGGCTTACGGTGGGCAGGCTATCCGTCAGAGTGCCGGTCTTATCGAATGCCACGGTGTCCAGAACGGCCATCGACTCCAGGTGCGCTCCGCCCTTCACCAGGATGCCGCGCCGGGCGCTGTTGCCGATCGAGGCGCTGACGGCCGTTGGTGTGGCCAATCCAGCAGCGCAGGGACAAGCCACCAAAAGCATGGTCAATGCGCGGCGTGGATCGCGCGTAACCAGCAGCACCGCTGCCGCTGCCAAAAACGAACTCGGGACCACCTTTTTCGCAAACCGATCGCCCACGGTCTGAATCTTCGGCCGCAGAGCCTGCGCGATCTCGACGCGTTCGATGAGCTTCCCGACCACCGTGTCGCTACCGGCGCCCGTGACTCGAATGTGAATCGTGCCGGCCATCAGCACGGTGCCGGCGTAGACGGGGTCTCCGGCAGTGCGAATTGCCGGCATACTCTCGCCCGTGATGGGCGCTTCGTTGATAGTCGCTTCGCCGGATTCAATAATGCCATCCACCACGATCTTCCGCCCCGAGCGTGCCACAGCGATCGCTCCCGGACGAACATCGCTCGCGGGCAGACATACTTCCACCCCATCCGCCAGCACCCAGACTTCTTCGCCATCGGTCGCCAGCAACTCGCGGATGGCCGCCCGTGTGCGGCGCAGAGTCACAACTTCCAGGTACTCTCCCAGATTCAACAGCCAGATCACGATCAGCGCAGTCACGTTCTCGCTCAAAGCGATACTGGACAGCGTCGCCGCCCCAATCAGCGTCCCGGTAGTAATGCCGCTCTGTCCCGTCACAGTGCGGTAGAGCGAACGCAGAAAATCGAACCCGGTAATGATCGTGCCGGATATCGAAAGGATGGTAATCGGCGCGGCTAGCGGACCCCCGGCCGCGCCCCAAAGGACACGGCTGAAAAACACCAATGTCAGCTTGACTCCACCCAGAATGAGTTTATGGACAAGCTTGCGGACTTTGCCGTCGGGCGCGGGTCGAAGCTTCTGGTAGACAGCCGTGCTGACCGGACCGGCGTCCAGCGCCCCGAGAATCAGCGATTCGATTGCCGGAGCCTGTTGCGAAGGGAGCCACTTTACCAGGACCCGGCCCGTGAGGGGATTGGCCTTTACCAGTAAGACAGCAGGTTCTTTTCGCAAAACGACCTCGACGGCGGCGGCGAGGCGCGGCCGCGAGTCAATGGCGGGAACGCTCCAGCGCTGCCGTCCAGGCACATTCGACAGAATCGATATTTTGGTGCTGCGTGCGATCGCGGCTTGCATCAGTTTTGAGGCTCCGTTCCAGTATGGTCGAGTTCGGCGCGCGCCTCCTCCACCAGTTTTCTTGTCCCAGCAACGGCCGTGGAGGCCGCAGCTTCCATTTTGCGTTTAGCGGCAATACCGCCCTTGATCAATTCGCGGGCGATCCGGCGGCGCCGCTCCGTATTACCGGCAGCGCCGCCGCCTATCGCTCCAATCGCCAGTGCCCCGATGACGCACAACATTTCATCTGACCTCTCAGGCTTCCTTGTCGCCCTGGGGGTCCTCGTCGCGATCGAGATCCGCCTGTGCCTCCGCCGCGATGTCCTGGAACTCCTCCTTCACGTTCGATGCCACTTTCTTGGCGTAACGGCCAAACTTGATTCCACCCTTTACCGCATTGCGCGCGGCGGGCCGGAACATAGGAGCAAAGAGCGCCAGCGCTACACCTGACGCCGCTCCCCACGCATAGGCACTCTTTCGGGACGACATGATTCGATTTTTTGCCTTCGCTCCGGTCGAAGGCGCCTCAGTTTGCTCGTGACTCACGTAATATTCTCCTTTTCAAGATCGTCGTTGCGGGGAATTGCCGCGGGCCGCTCGGTGGCATGGGCCAATGCGTTGAACATCAGGTCCATAACATGCTGGTCGGCCAATCCGTAGTTGATGTGTTTGCCATGCCGCCGCCGGACAATCAGCTCTTCGGACCGAAGCACCCGCAGGCGTTGAGAGATGGTGGAGACCGATTCTTTCTCCAACGCGGCGAGTTCCGTCACGCACATCTCACCCTGCGCCAATCGCGAGAGCAGGCGCAAACGTGCCGGCTCGCCGATCGC
>DATJRE010000503.1:0-7210 GCA_035505095.1 Bryobacteraceae bacterium
GGGGTGAGCACGCCGCCCACCAGCAGGACGATGCAAAACAGCATCAGCACCACGATGGCGGGCCGCGGCAGCACGGGCCGGCCGATCATCAGCAGCGCGAAGGCCAGCGCGGCGGCGGCCAGCACGGCCAGGTAATCGCGGGTGACCTCCCCATCCAATGCGTGAATCCGGCCTGCCAGGACCTGCTGGCAGGCGCTGCCATCGGCGCAACCGTTCTGCTGCAGAATGGCCGAATACCAACGCATATCTACGTTGCCGAAGGTGGTGCGGGCGCCATCGGCCAGCACGCCGCGGATATATTTCTTGAGCGCCTGGCGGTTCTCCGGCCTGCCGAGCTCCGCGAGCACCATATCCGCGTATTCCGGAACGTGGGGGCGAAGCGCTCCGATCATGAGGTTCGCCATGAGGGCATTGCCCTGGCCCAGCAGACCGCCGGCGCCAGCGGAAGGCTTGGGGCTCATCTTTTCCTTCACGTCGTCCAGCAGGTGATAGAGGGCGTTTTCCACGGTGGGCCGGAGGCTGGCCTGGTTGGCGCCTTTCAGATCCAGCGCGTCGATTTTGGCGTCCAAAATGGGGACGATGATTTCCACCCATCGGTTGGCATTCAGCAGCCCATAGCGCGCGTGGCTGATCTCGGCCAGCTCGGTGCGCACGGTGCGGCGCGCGGAAAGCCCATTGATGGTCTGCCCGGTGTAGACGACGGCGACGATGAGTAGCAGCACACCGGCCACCATCCGGAAATCGACCGTGCCGGGCGGGCCGTGGCGCGGCGGCGTAGCGGTTTCGGTATCAAGGGCCATAAGAGTCCTGTACAGTTTGACGTACGGAGACGGAACTGATTATAAGCCCTTCCGCCGGGGCTCCCGCTTCGCGGCGTTGGCGGGCTTTTGGTTTGGGGATAGCTGGCGCGCGCGGGGCGTGATAAAAAAGGCTTATGCCTAATTATCGGGTGGAGACCCCGCAGGGCAGCTACCCGGCGGTGGTGGAGCGCGGGATCCTGGCGCGGACGGCGGATTGGCTGCCAGCCAAGGGCGGCAAGGTATTCGTGGTCTCGACCGAGGACGTGTGGCGCCACAAAGGCGCGGAACTGCAGCGCGCGCTGGGCGGCGTGGCTCACGAGTTGCTGTTTTTGCCGGGCGGCGAAGAGCACAAGCGGCTTCAACCGGTGGAGGAACTGGCGGAACACATGGTGCGGCTGGGCGGCGACCGCACCAGCGTGGTGGTCGCCTTTGGCGGCGGGATTGTCAACGACATGGCGGGGTTCCTGGCGGCGATTTTCATGCGCGGCGTCCCGGTGCTGCAGGTGCCCACCACGCTGCTGGCTCAGGTGGATGCCTCGATTGGCGGGAAGACCGGAGTGAACCTGACCACCGGCAAGAACCTGGTGGGCAGCTTCCATCAGCCGTGCGCGGTGCTCATCGATCCGGCGGTGCTGGATAGCCTGCCCGACCGGGAATACCACGCCGGGCTGTACGAGATTCTCAAAGCGGGCATCATTCGCATTCCCGCCCTGTTTACCTTTCTGGCGGAATCGCGGGAGGAGGTGCTGCGGCGGGAGCCGGAGGCGGTGGACCGCATCATTGCCGATTCGGTGCGCATGAAGGTGGAAGTGGTTTCGGCCGATGAACGCGAGGGCGACTTGCGCCGCATCCTGAATTTCGGCCACACCTTCGGCCACGCGCTGGAGGCCGAAACCCGCTACACCCGGTTCCTGCACGGCGAGGCGGTGGCGTGGGGCATGCGGGCGGCCATCCACCTGGGCGAGATGGCCGGCTACTGCTCGGCGGAAGAATGCCTGGAAATGTTGGACCTGATTGCCGCGTATGGTCCCATTCCGCCGCTGGACGGCATCTATTCGGACAAACTGGCGGCGCGCCTGGTGCACGACAAAAAGACCGTGCAGGGCAAGGTGCATTTCGTGCTGCCGGTGCGCATCGGCGAGGTGACGGTCGTTTCGGATGTAGATCCGGCCACGGTGCGGGAAGCCATCCGTTGCGCGCTGGCATGAAGGGGACCACGCCGGAGGGGGCGCGCGACGAACAGGAAGCGGCCCACTGGGTGCGCGGCATGTTCGCGCGGGTGGCGCACCGCTACGACCTGGCCAATCACCTGCTCTCGTTCAATATCGACCGGCACTGGCGCAGGCATACCGTGCGGCGCGTACGGCCGGTGCTGGAGCAGCCGGGGGCGCGGGTGCTGGACATCTGCTGCGGCACCGGAGACCTGGCGCTGGCTTTGGAGCGCGGACGGCGGGGGATGGTTTTCGGCTCGGACTTCTGCCATCCCATGCTGGATGCGGCGCGGCGGAAGGCGGAGCGGCGCGAAGCGCGGCTGGCGCTGTTCGAAGCCGACGCGCTGCGGCTTCCGGTGCGGGACTCCTCTTTCGACCTGGTCACGGTGGCCTTCGGGTTCCGCAACCTGGCCAATTACGCGGCCGGGCTGGACGAGATGCGGCGCATCCTGCGCCCGGGAGGGATGGCCGCCATCCTGGAATTTTCGGAGCCGCCGGGGCGCGCATTCGCCTCCTTATACCACTTCTACTCGCGCCGCATGCTGCCCTGGATTGGCGGCGCGCTTTCGGGCAGCCGCGATGCTTACACCTATCTGCCCGAATCGGTGCGCCGGTTTCCCAGGGCCGGCGAATTGGCGGACGATATGCGCCGGGCGGGCTTCCGCAACGTCGGGTACGAGTACCTGACCGGGGGAATCGTTGCGCTGCATATGGGGACGGCCTGAGGGGTAGGGGGTGGCGCGCTTGACCACTTCGAAGCAGAAGGCGGCGGCGACGAAGGCGGAGGCCATCATCAGGCACACGCCGCAATAGGTCGGCCAGTCGTCCGGATCGTAGTCGAGCTTGGCGTGAACCGGCGGGATCTCCAGATCGAGCCGCTGCCCTTCCATGCCCGTGGGCTCGCCCGACCGGCCATCGGGGGGGATGCCGGCGGAAGGAAGCACACAGGCCCAGGTATCGGGCTTCGGCTCCTCCGGTGTATTCATATCGGTCACCATGGCGGAAGACTGGACGAGACTGTCGAGTTCCCAATCGGTGCGTGTGGCGGGACCGTCGGGGGCGGGATACAGGTGCAATTCCAAAGCGCAGAGCGGCCCCTCTTGGCAGGGGACGGACAGGATCGTCTGATCGAGGCGATTGTCAAACCATCCTTGATACTGCGACGGGTTGGCCAGAACCGGAGGAGGTTCAAGGAACGCAGCCAGGCTCACAGCAAGCCACGCCCCTGCCGCGGCGCGACGCCGCTTACAGCATGGGAGTACCATTACCTCGTCTTTCTTCGTGCAGCTGGGCAGAAATCCGCGGTGGCTTGGCGGGGGCCAGAGCCGCGAGCCGATTTCTATCGGTCTGCCAAGAAAGGGTAAGTCATAAATAGGACTAAAATATCTCAAAATATTAAATAAGGATAACTATCAGCATGTGGCCGGGCTTGGCCGGCGGGGGGCGTAACCGAAGGGTTCCGAGCCTGGTGGGGCTACGACCGGAAGGCTGCGGTCTCGGGCGGCGGTGCGTCGCCGGAAGGTTCCGAGCTTGGTGGGGCTACGACCGGAAGGTTGCGGTCTCGGCGGCGGTGCGTCGCCGGAGGGTTCCGGGCTCGGCTGGGGCGTCGCCGTCAGGTTTCTAGTTTGGCCGGTGGGGTATCGCCGGCAGATTGCGGCCTTGACCGGCGGTGCGTCGCCGGAAGGTTGCGGGATCGCTTGGCAGTGCCTCGCCGAGGTCCCGCTTACAGAAGGATAAGACCGCGGCGGATGCCCTGCGTGACGGCTTCGGTGCGTGTCCCGGCATTGAGCTTGGCGAAGATGGAGGCGACGTGAAACTTGACGGTGTGCTCGGAGATGGAGAGCTTCCAGGCGATGTTCTTGTTGGCGGTGCCCTCGGCCATCAGGCGCAGGACTTCCATTTCGCGAGGTGTGAGGGCGGTTTCCGGCGGAGAGGCCGGCTGCGGTCCGGCGTGAAGCAGAGTTTCGAGGTCGGCGGGGGAGACCACCGCCAGGCCCGCAGCGGCGGCTTCCACGGCGGCCAGAATTCCGGCGGCGGATGCGTCGCGGGGCAGGATGGCGCGGACGCCCAGGCGGAGGGCGTCGGCAGTCCAGGCGGATTGCCCGTCGCCGGTCAAGAGGACATAAGCCGGGGTGTGCCCGTTGGCGGCCGGCGCCAGGTCGGCGGGCGAGAGGGCGGCCAGCACGACATCGGGGCGCAGCGCTTCTATGGAGGCGAGGTCCGGAAAAGCGCCGGCCAGTTCGAGCGAGGGGTTGGAAGCGGCCAGCGCCTCCAACCCGGCACGCACGACGGGCGACGGGGCGGCGATAAGCAGACGCGTCAAGCGGCCACCGCTTGGGGCGCCGGAAAACGCACCACAGTTTCGCGCACCCGGTTGGCGCCGCGAAGGAACTGGAGCCGGACGACGTCGCGGCCGGAATCGAGCGCCTGGTTGAGCTGCTCATAGGAGCCGAGTAGGACATCCCCGCGGCGCAGGGAAGCAGCGGCAGCGGGACCATCGGCATCCACCTCCAGGATCTCCAGTCCATAGGGCAGGGGGCGCAGGGTGACGCCGAGGGCCGGGCGCGGTCCCTGGGCCAGGAAGCCGGCAGCGGAGTTGGCGGGCGCGGCCACACCCAGGCCGTTGAGGATGGCGGTATTGATGCCGATCACGCGGCCCTGCGCGTTGGCCAAAGGACCACCGGAGTTGCCCGGCGCGAGGCGCAGGTTGGCGCGGATCCACTGGCTGCCGGACATTCCAGGCAGGGCGCCGATGGAGTGCACCACGCCAGTGGAGACCGCCCCCGCGAAGCCCAGCGGATTGCCGACGGCCAGCACGAGTTCGCCCGGGCGGACCGCCGCGGAATCGCCGGGGGTGGCCGCGGGAAGGCCGGCTGCCTGGATGCGCAGCGCGGCCAGATCGCGGCGGGTGTCGCGGGCGGTGACGCGGGCTTCGAAGCGGCGGCCATCCCAAAGTTCCACCTGGGCCGAACGGCTGCGCGCCACGTGAGCGTTGGTGAGGATCAACCCGCTGGCCGACCACACCACACCCGAGCCGGAACCGGGGCCGCGCCCGTCGGTTACCTGCACGGTGGAGCGGCGAAGCTGTTCGGCGATTTCTCCGAAATGCGGCATGTTATTCCCTCCGGGGCCGTTCCCCTACGGTGATGTCGATGGTTTGCGAGACGCCCCCGCGCACAATTCCGGCGGCCACGGCCTGGCCCACGGGGTGGGATTCCAAGGCGGTCTGGATATCGTCGGTATCGGCGACCGGCGAGCCGGCCAGAGAGACAAGGATATCGCCCATCAGCACGCCGGCCGAAGCGGCGGGGCCTTCGGGGGCGAGCGACAGAACGATCAGAGCTTTCTGATGATCGGGCAGCTCGACCGGTTGCAGGCCGACACCCAGGTAGCCGCGCGAGACGCGCCCGCGGGAGAGAATCTGGTCCACCACGCGGTTGATGGTGGCCGAAGGGATGGCGACGCCGGCGATCCGCGAGAGGGCCGAAGTGGCGATGCCCAGGACTTCCCCGGCGATGTTGACGACGGCGCCCCCGGAAGAGCCGGGGTAAAGAGTGAGATCGAGGCGGATGTACTGGTCGAGGCGGCCGCCGCGCCAGGTGCGCCAGTCGCCGGAGACGGCGCTGACGATTCCCATGGTGGCGTTGACGCCGGAATCGGGCGAGCGGCCAATGGTGAGGGCGATCTGGCCGGGAACCGTAGCGGCCGCGGCCGGCGCCAGCAGCGGTGCGGGGAAATCGGCTTTGAGAACCGCCAGGTCGGTGCCGGGGTCGCTGCCGGCGAGGGTGGCCGGAGCGTTCGAACCGTCGGGCAGCGTGACGGTGATTTCGTCCTCGCGGCGGATGGTGTGTTCGGCGGTGACGATGACGCCGGGACGCCAGAAGACTCCGCTAGAGGGGAAGCGCGGCCGGGCGTGGACGGCCACCACGCTGGGTGCGGATTTTTCGACGACTGCCGCCAGCTCCGAGGAGAAGGCGGCTAACTCTGTGGACATTTGGTAAAACCTCCGTGATTCCAGAGTGCCGCATTGGCGCCGGGTGCGGTATCGGACAATCGGCGGGGTAGGCACTGGCCGTTTGAGGGGGCAGGGGCCGGGGCTGGAGTAGCAGGAGCCGTGCCGGGGGCCCCAATCGTCCGGCTAATCTTTTGAGTGCCCTTGCGCCGCTTGGGTTTGCACGGGCGAAGAACCGGCCGGCCAAGCGCGGGAATCTTTGAGGCAATACTTTGATTGTGACGTATAGAGGGCGCAGAAATGGGGGAGAATTGAGTTTCTCCTTGAAATGAAGCTGCCTCTAGAACGGCTGTGGGACGAGAATAACAGGCGGCCGGTCCTGGTGGTGAGCGGCGGGATTATTCTCATCATCGCGGTAGTGGACTGGTGGACCAAACCGTATGTTTCGCTGGGCTTTCTGTACCTGTTTCCAATCATGCTGGCGGCGGGATTCCTGCCGCGGTGGTTCGTAGCGGGGTTGGGCGCGGCTTGTGCGGCTCTGGCGGAGGTTTTCAGCTCCCTCAATGAATCTTATGTCCGGCTGGGCTTCGAGACGCTGGCGCTGGCGGGCTGCGGACTGTTTGTGGGGGAGCTGGTGCGGAATCGCCGGCTGAACCTTGAAGCCCAGGAGCGCTTGAAGGCGCTGGTGGAGACCAGCCCGGCGGCGATTGTGACGGTGGACGGGCACGGTTTCATCGAACTGGCCAATCACGCGGCTATGGAACTGATGGCGCCGCGCGACGGGAGCCTCATCGGCAGCCCGATTGCGGCCTTCCTGCCGGAACTGCACCACGCACTGCGGTGGGAAGAAGCGCCGCAGTTCCGGGCGTCGATGCAGTGCCGGGTTCACCGCGGCAACGGAGAATCGTTCATTGCGGAGGTCTGGTTCTCCACATATAAGGAGGGGACGGCTCCCAAGCTGGCTGCCATCATCGGGGATGTTGGGCAGGAGCAGGAGGAGGAGCCGGCGACGCCGCGGGCGGAAACGGATCATCCGGACCGGGCGGCGTTGAACACGCGCGAGACCGACGTGCTGCGATTGCTGGTGCAAGGGCTTGCCAATAAAGAGATTGCGGCGCGCATGGAGATTTCGGAAAGCGCCGTGAAGAACAGCATTCAGCAGCTCTTCGGCAAGACGGGCGTGCGCACGCGCAGCCAGCTTGTGAGAGTGGCGCTGGAACAGTATCGAAATGTACTGTGAGGACGGC
>DATJRE010000504.1:0-10946 GCA_035505095.1 Bryobacteraceae bacterium
TCCATAAGTGGCTGATCGGGTTCGGGTTGGTCTTCGATGGGTTCGTTCGGGAACTGGTCGCGCTGGGCCTTGAGGCGGTCGAATTCCTCGATGGCGCGGCGGTAGAGGCGCTCGGCCTGGGCCTGGTAGCGGAGGAAGAGGCGCCAGACATCGGACTGGATGACCATCTGGCGGAAGCCTTCGGCGAGGGCGTAGTGGCGGTTTTGGGAGCGGAGGACGTCGATATCGGCGATGAGGTCTTCGGACATGGGGCGGATGGGGGCTTCGGAGTTGCGGTCGACGGTGCGGTCCATGGCGCAGGTGAAGAGGCCGGCTTCGAGGGCGGCGATGCGGAGGAGGCCCTGCTGGGCGAGGGCGATGCGCTCGATGGCGAAGAGTTCCTGGGCGTTGCGGGGCTGGTAGACAGAGACGAGGTCGGCCTTGAGGTTGGTGAGGGTGTCGAGGGGTTCGAGGCGGACGACGGTGTAAGAGGCGGCGGCGAAGCCGTGTCTGCGGGCGTTCTGGGAAGAGCGCGATTTGCCCTCCGGGGTGCGGGGGCCGGTGGAGTGGGAGGCGTTGGCCCGGTTGGCAGCGAGCTGTTTTTCGGTGAGCGTGTGGTTGGACATGGTATGGGTCCTCAACCGAGGTGTAGCACGGGAGCGGTGAGAGGGTCGGGGGTGGTATGGGGAAGTGGCGTGGGATCAGGGGGATGCGGGGAGGGGAAGTTGGTGAACGGGCGGCGGGTGGGGCTGGGGCCCATTCACCGCGGAGACGCGGAGGGCGCGGAGGAAGCGCGGAGAAGAATTAGGAGGGGAAGAAACGAGAGGGATGAGGGCGCGGAGGGAGGGGAGAACGCGGAGGAAGGCCAAGAGAGGTCGTGAAGTTTGTGAACGGGGGTGGGTGGGGCTGGGGCCCGTTCACCGCGGGGGGTGCCCTCTGGGCCCGGAGGGGGCGGAGGAAGCGCGGAGAAGAATTGGGAGGGGAAGAAATAGGAGGTTGAGGGCACGGAGGGAGGGGAGAGCGCGGAGGAAGGCTAAGAGGGTGGGGCCCGTTCACCGCGGGGGGTGCCCTCTGGGCCCGGAGGGGGCGGGGGCTGCCTCCGCCAGCGGTGTTTTATTGCGGGCGGAAACCTGGCACCTGGATGCGGTGTCCAACTGGACGTGTTGCGGATTCCCGGCGCCGGTCTGCTTGTGGTTGCCTCACTACATGCCGGCTTGATCAATCCTCTGCCCATCACCACACTGGCGGGGGCTCCGGTGGTGGCGGTCTGCCGGGTGGAAAGCGTTCAGCGGGGAGCCTTGGTGAAGGGCGTGTCCGCGCTGTATGACGAGCGGCACACCATCGCGACCCTGCGCGTGCTGAGGTCGATGCCGGAACTAAAGGCCCTCCAGATTGTGCTGCATTACTCCTCCTCAAATGGCGCGGCGGCCAACGGGCATCCGTCGTTTGCGCGGTTGGAGATCGGGGAAAGCTACGTTTTCCCGCTGGCGCCCGAGGGGGACCACTGGCGCCTGCTGGTGGATGAGGGATGGGGCCTGGTGGCGCCGGCGATTGAAGCGATGCCTGGCGAAGCAGCCCCGGCATCGAAACGCGATTTCATCCTGCGAGAGATTCTGCACCTTCTGTTGCGAGGCTCTTATGCCGACCTCTTCCGCTTCAGCACTTACATGCAAATGCGGCGTGCGGACGAGTTGAACGATGAAATCATGAGGGGGTTGACGGCGCGGTTAGCCGATGGGGACGGGCGCTGGCTGGACATCTCGACTGCGCTGTTGGGCAACGTTGGCATACCCCGGCAGAAGCTACACGATTTTCTATCCAACGGGCCGGCGCAAATCTGGCCCTTCGCCGCCTCGGCGCTGGCTGCCAGGACGCTGCGCGAAGTGCCGGAATCCGGACGCCGCGAAGGCGTTCTCCGCAATATGGTGCGATACAGCGCGATCCACGAGTGGGGAAGCGCCGCCACACTCGTCCCCGAGTTTAAAGACGATCCGCTGCTGCTGCAGTTGCTGCCCGGGTACCTGCGGCAGCATCAGAAAGGCGCCTTCCTCATCGCTTACTGGTTGGTGAACAACGGGCAAACGGCGCTGCTGGACCTGACGATGGGAGCAGCGCTACGGGTGCTGAACGACAAAAACGCCGACTATGGGGAAGTGAACCCAGCGTGCCGGCTGCTCGTGGAACGCGGCAGCGACCGGCAGTTCGATGAATACCTGGGGGCGCTGCGGGAATCGAAGGTCCACGATGTCTCCCGATACGGGGAACTGTGGCAGGTGGCCTGGGAGGGGAAACCGCCACGCGTGTTGCGCATTCTGGCGGTGGTCCTGGATGACGAACGGGTCGCATCCAAACCAGGCGACCCGATACGCTATTGCGATTTTGCGGGCTACCTGGTGCAGAAAATCGCGGGGGAGGATTTCGGATTCCGCCAATGGGATCAGATGCCGGCGGCCGAACGGCAACCCGCCGTGCTACGGGCACGGGCGTGGATGAAAAGAAACGAGCCGCGCTAATCAATCCGGACGATAGGTGGCGCTGGCAGTATCGGTTTCCCAGAGGCGCACGGCGCCGACGCGCACGGTTTTTTGGGACCGCAAGCCCTCGGCCACCTCATCGTAAATGTACTTGGCCATGTTCTCGGCCGAGGGGTTGAGCTTGTCGAAGGGTGGGAAGTCGTTGAGCCACTGGTGATCCATTCGGTCGAGCACCGAGTGGACCACCTTTTTCAACTCCACGAAATCCACCAGCAGGCCGATGGAATCGAGCTCGGCGCCGGCCAGGGTCACCTGGCAGCGGTAGTTGTGGCCGTGCACGTTTTCGCATTTGCCGCGATAGTTCCGCAGCGCGTGCCCAGCGGCGAATGTCTCTTCAATGGTCACTTCAAACATCGAAAAAGGTCTCCACGTCCTCCAGCCGGGTGGTAAATCCGTAGGTGGGCAGGCTATCGAAAAATACCTGGCCGTAACGTTGCTTGGTAATCCGGTTGTCCAGCAGGACCAGCACACCGCGATCCGACTTACCGCGAATCAATCGGCCGAATCCCTGTTTGAGTGCGATGGCGGCTTGCGGAATCTGATAATCGTAGAACGGATTGCCCCCCGCCCTGCGGATGCTCTCAATGCGCGCGTTTACCACCGGATCGTTGGGCACGGCAAACGGCAGCTTATCTATGATAACGCAGCTCAACTGGTCGCCCGGAACGTCCACGCCCTGCCAGAAGGAGGAGGTGGCGAAGAGCACCGCGTGGGGCGTCCGGCGAAACTCTTCGAGGAGGGCCGTGCGCGGGCCGGAGCCTTGCAGGAGGGTGGGATATTCGATTTCGAGAGACACGCGGTCGTGCACCATGCGCATCTGCTGGTAGCTGGTGAACAGCACGAAGGCGCGCCCGCGGCTGTGGCTCAGGATTTTGACCACTTCATCGGAAGCGGCTTTGGAGAACGCCGGGTCGCGCGGGTCGGGCATTTGCTGCGGCACGTAGAGCAGAACCTGGCGGCGGTAATCGAAATGGCCGGGGACGATCAGGCTACGCGGGTTCTCGAGGCCCAGGCGGCCCTGGGCGTAATCGAAAGTGCCACCCACGGCCAGGGTGGCGGAGGTAAGCACCACGGTATCGACGTGGGCGAACAGGCGTTCGGCGAGGATGGAGGCGACTTCGATGGGGGTGGCTTGCAGGAAAGTGCCCCGCCCGCGGCGCTCCAGCCAGTAGACGAAGCGCTGGTCGTTTTCCTCCATCACGAAACGCAGCCCCTGGGCCAGCTCGCCCGCGCGGCGGCCGAGCGGCCCGACTTCATCGGGCGGATCTTTGAGCACTTTGAGGTGGGACTGGATGAGTTCCAGGGCGGCTCGCAGATCGGTGTAGATGGCCTGGTTCTCCTTGCGGAAGGTGTCGCGGTTCTGGAAGGCGGTGCGGCGGTCGGCCTCGCCGAAGAGGGAGAAGAAGGCGTCCGAAATCTCGTCCAGACGTTCCAGGATATGGTCGAGCTCGGGGGTGCCGAACTGCTTCATGCGGCCGATGGCGGCAATATCGCGGCGCAGTTCCTGGAAGCGGTAATTGCTGATGGAGACGCCGAAGTACTGGCCGACGACGTCTTCGATTTCGTGAGCTTCGTCGAAAACCACGGCGTGGTATTCGGGCAGGATGCCGCCTTCGTGGCGCTCGTCGCGCAGGGAGAGATCGGCGAAGAACAGGTGGTGGTTGACGATGATGATGTCGCTTTCGGCGGCCCGCTGGTGCATCAGGGTGATGAAGCAGCGCTCGAAATTGGGGCACTTCATGCCGGTACACAGCTCCGAGCGGGCGTCCACCTTGTTCCACGCCTGGCTGCCCTCGGGCAGGGTGCGGATTTCGGCGCGGTCGCCGAATTCGGTGGTCTTCTCCCATTCGCGGATGATCTGGAAATCGGCGACTTCTTCGAGACCGGTGAGCACCGGGTCCTTATCCATCTCGTAAATCTTCTGGCGGCAGGCGTAATTGTTGCGGCCCTTCATGTAGCAGACCTTGAGCGGGCGGTTGAAGTGCTGCTGGAGGAAGGGAATGTCTTTGAGGTACAACTGCTCCTGGAGGTTTTTGGTGCCGGTGGAGACCACGATGCGCTTGCCCGAAAGCAGCGCCGGCACGAGGTAGGCGAGGGTTTTGCCGGTGCCCGTGCCGGCTTCCACGATGAGGTGACGTTTGTCCTTGAGGGCCGCCTCGACGGCCTCGGCCATGGCCACCTGCCCGGCCCGGAACTCGTAATTGGGGTGCCACTCCGAAAGCGTGCCGCCGCGGGCGAAGAACCGGCGCACCCCGGTGGGACGGGCCTGAATCGGCATGGGTGCTTTGATTTTACCAGTTGGCCCGGCGGCTCACAGCAAGTCTTCGAGCTTCTTACGCAATTCGGCCGCCAGGCGGGGGCTTTCGCCGCCGGTGGAGACGGCGAACTGGACGGGGCCGCGCTCGACGCGGGCAGGCACCAGGAAATCGCACTCCTCGGCGGAATCGGCGATGTTGGCGAAGATGCCCTTACCTTTGGCGGCGATGCCGATGCGATGGTTGGTGAGGCGGTCGTCGGTGGCGGCGAAGACGAGCACGACACCGGCCAGGTCGGAGGCGCGGAAGCGGCGGCGCACTATGCGCACGGGGAGGGATTCGAATTCGGCTTCCCACTCCGGGGCGACGACGGTGAGGCGGGCGCCGGCTTCGAGCAGCCCTTTGGACTTGCGCAGGGCGATTTTTCCGGCGCCCACCACGAGCACCGGACGGTCTTTGAGGTCGAGGAAGATAGGGTAGTGTTTCAATTCCAAAATGTAACACGGCGCTGGAGACGGGCTACAGGGGAGGTTTGTGCGTATGATGGGGGAGGAGGCGCCCTTTGAGTTCCATCGACGAGATCATCGAGCTGTATAAGCGCGACGTGGACGTCACGCTGCTGGAAGAATCGCTCAAGAGGACGCCGGAGGAACGGATTCTGGCGCTGGAGGAGTTCGAGCAGTTCCGCGAGGAACTGAGGGCAGCGGCGGAGCGACAGCTTGACCCGCTTCGCTGAACTGCTGCGGGTGCTGGCGGAAGGCGGCGTGGAGTTTGTGGTGGTGGGTGGAGTGGCGGCTGCGGCGCACGGCTCGTGTTCGGAATGTCGGGTGGTGGCTCAGACTGTGATAATGTCGACTTTGGTAGGGCTTTACCTGTTGCACCGCGCGTTATCGTCGATATAATCCAAATGGATATTGAGCGTTACAACTATTGGCGGGAGAATTGCATCTAAGAGCACGGGAGGCTTTCCGTGTCTCCTCGAAAGGTTTCGTGTATGTGACTGGATCTAATCAGCTCTTTGAACGAACTGGAAAGAAGCAGATCCAGGTTCTTGCGCCGGCCGGGCCGGGGGTAAGAGCGGAGGCCATGTAAGGGCTAAAAAGCTGACTTCGGGGTGACGGCCGCAAATTGCTTTGGCAACATCACGCGTTCGGTGGGCGAAACGAAGCACTTTCGGCCCGAGGCGTGGGAACTAGGAGATCGGGACTCACGGGCCGATATATGGGGATGGATTTACCATGATTCAAGATTACGGACGGATGCAACCTCTTTACGAAGCGATGTCTGTCGGCAGCTACACGGTAGCTTGGCTAGAACGGGAAGAGCGAGATCGGTCTGATTTTGAGTTGCAGTTTAACCTCGCTAGATTGAATCGGGCCATCGAGGGGTTTATTGAGGTAGCCAGCAACGGCAACCCACTCCTGGAATCTCCACGGCATGTTTTGCAAGGATTGACGTTTTGCGTAGAAACGCTAAACTGCCTGACTCAACGAGTCACTTCGACCGTGCGAGAGCGGCTTCAGCGGGTAGGGCCAAAACCACAGGCCGCCATAGGGCTACTGCTGGATCAAACCGATATGCTAGCGGAAAAAGTGGAGGGGATTCTTGAGTCTTGGCAGATCGCCCTTGATGAGAACCTTTCTGCTAAGGTGGACACCGCGCTAAGCCAGATCGATAGGTCCAAAACGGAGATTCCGGATTGGAGAAAGACGCTTGAGCTTATTTCGGATTGATGCGGGGTTTGCGCCATTTGCGTCCGAGTATAAACTGGCTCTGCGAAGTTTTCCAACGTTTAAAAACGACCTCTCCAGTGCCTTTGAACAACTGGAGACGGCGCCGCGACTTGGCGATGCCATACCGCGAGTTGGCCCCGATCTATTCAAAATCCGTTTAGGGGTGAAAGGACGTTTTGGTAAACGTGGGGGCTACCGTCTTATTTACCATGTTGACTGGTCGAGGGAAGTGATTACACCGCTAGCGCTATATTTTAAGAAAGACACTCCGAATCTTCCCGACTCGGAGATTATCCAGCGTGTAGAACAAATCATGCAATACATTGCCCAGAATCCGCCCGCACCAACTCCACCGCCAACGGTTCAGTAAACGGCTACATTTTCAAACTGAGCCACTAACGACTCTCCTGCCGGGTGGCGGATCTGGAGATGCTGATCCGCATGAAGAAGGCTGCGGGCAGGCCGAAGGATTTCGAGGCCGTGGCGGAACTGGAACTGTTGCGGGGACGCCAAACCGGCCGGAGTTGATCGACGGCAGGGCGCGGCGCTGGGTGGGGCGGGAG
The DNA here is from genome assembly GCA_035505095.1 of Bryobacteraceae bacterium. GTDB lineage: Bacteria > Acidobacteriota > Terriglobia > Bryobacterales > Bryobacteraceae > JOPF133. The sequence continues at coordinate 7,065 of DATJRE010000504.1, forward strand.
AGGCGCCGGGCTGCGGCGTGCCTGTCCCGCTGGAGAACCCCGTGGGGGAACTATTCGCCAAACTGGAGGGTTTCGGTGGAACCGCCGAGATCGATGGAGGTGAGGCGTGCGCTGCCCGCGTCGGCCTTGGTTTCGACGGCGGTCACTTCGTGCTTCTGGGTGGTGGTGGCGACCTTCACCGGGGCCACGAAGGAATGCTTATTCTCCACATTGGTGAAGATGGCGTTGGAACCCTGCACCTGGACGCGGTATTCGCCGGCGGCCAGTTGGTTGGCGCCCGCCTGAGTGGGAGCGGTGAGCAGGATGTCGTAGGACTTCGGTCCGGCAAAGGCCACGGCGGCGAGCGCCAGGGTGCCGAGGAAGAGCAGGGATTTGTTCGTCATGGTGTGGGTTCTCCTAATGTTTATCTGTTTGATTTGCAAGCATTTATCGCTTGCAATGGGTAAGGCGCGAGGACCTCGGGGCGGGTAACTACCGTCTACAGGGGATATGGGGGCGCGGTGAGGCGGGAGGGTGCCGCGGGCGCGATTCGCCGACCCGCTCCCGCTTGGTCTATAGTACAGAGATATCCAAAATCCCATGATGGAGGAGAAATCCATGCAAAGAAGATCCCGGATGGTGCGCATCCCCTGGGGACGATACACCGTGGTGGCCGCGGGACTGGCAGTTCTGCTGGCAGCCACCCTGCCCGGAATCGGCGCCGATAATACGCCCGCTTCCCCGGCGCCCGGAGTGACCTCCGGGATGGTGCCGGCTTCCAAAGCAAACTACGAACTGGCCTCCCAGTGGACGCCTGCAAGAGTCGGAAAGCTGGTGTTCGACGTGGCCGTGACGCCCCACTGGCTGGAATCCGGCGATCGCTTCTGGTACAGCTTCGAAAACACGAAAGGCCGCAAGTTCTACCTGGTGGACCCGGCGAAGAAGACGCGCAGCTATGTTTTCGATCCGGTGAAACTGGCGGCCAGCCTGACCACCGCGACGGGTCTGCCGTACGACTCGCAGCATTTGCCGATTACGGTGATCCGCTTCGTGAAGAACGATTCGACGATTCAGTTCGAGCTCAACGTGCCCAAGGATGCGCTGATTCCCGGCGAGAAGCCCAAGGCCGCGACGGCGGCCACCGAAACCGGCGCCGGGCAGCAGCAGGACCAGGAGGAGGAGCAGAACGACGATCTGGAAGCTCCCCAGCAGCAGGGCGGGCGCGGGGGCGCCGGAATCTTCGCTCCGCCGCCGGGACGCGACCAGAAGCAGCTCACCTTCGAGTACGAACTGGCGGGCGGCAAGCTGACCCTGCTGGATGAGCCGCCGGTGCGCAAGCCCGCCTGGGCTTCCATATCCCCCGATGAGAAGGTGGTGGTGTTCGCGCGCAACCACAACCTGTATATGATGGACGCGGCCAACTACGCCAAGGCGCTGAAGGATGCCAACGACAAATCCATTGTGGAGACCCAGCTCACCACCGATGGCGTGGAGGATTTCGGCTACGGCGGACGCGGCATGGGCGGCGGCGAACAGCAGCAGCAACAGGAACAGCAGGAGAACGGCAACGGTGAGGAAGAGCAGAACCACAACCGGCGGCAGTCGGCTAATGTTTCCTGGTCGCGCGATTCGAAGAAGTTCGCACTGGTGCGGCGCGATTCGCGAAAGGTGAAGCAGTTGTGGGTAATCAACGCCCTGGCCAACCCGCGGCCCACGCTGGAGACTTACCGCTACGCGATGCCGGGGGACGCCGAGATTCCGCAGGCTTCGCTCGAGATTTTCGATGTAGACGCCAAGTCCAAGGTAGTGGCCAAGGCCGACGCATTCAAGGATCAGACGATCCAGGTGGAGGTGGACCGTCCTTCGGCGCGATCCCGCGAGCACCAGCGGACCGAACCGCTGTGGGTGGGCCCCGGCTCCGATAAGCTGTACTTCACGCGTCTCAGCCGCGACATGCACCGCCTGGACCTGTGCACCGCGGATACGGCCACGGGCGAAGTGAAGCCGGTGATCGAGGAGCGCATGAACGTCTACATCGAGTCGAAGCCGGTGAAAGTAATCGACAACGGAAACGCGCTGGTCTGGTGGTCGGAGCGCGACGGATGGGGCCACTATTACTTGTACGACTCGGCGGGCACGCTCAAGAACCAGGTGGACAAGGGCGAGTATGTGGCCGAGGACATCTCTTATGTGGATGAAAGAACGCGGGCGCTGTTTATGACCGCTTCGGGGCACGAGGATGGCGAAGACCCTTACTTCATGCACTTCTACCGCGCCAACCTGGATGGCAGCGGGATGAAGATGCTCGATCCGGGCGACGGCTCGCACACGGTGAATATGTCGGATTCGGGCCGGTACGCGGTGGACACTTATTCGCGCGTGGACACGGCGCCCGCATCCAACCTGATTGACGCGCAGGGCGCCGACGTGATGCCGCTTGAAAAGGTGGACGTGGCGCCGTTGCTGGCGGCCGGGTTCAAATTTCCGGAACCGTTCAAGGTGAAGGCGGACGACGGCATCACCGATTTGTACGGGGTGATGTACAAGCCGTTCGATTTCGACGCCAAGAAGAAGTATCCAGTGATTGAGTACGTGTACCCCGGCCCGCAGACCGAGAGCGTGACCAAAACCTTTACGCCCAAGAGCAACCAGGTGGTGATGGCCAACATGGGCTTCATTATGCTGGAGGTGGGGAACCGGGGCGGCAACCCGCACCGCTCCAAGTGGTATCACACCTTCGGATACCACAACCTGAGGGATTACGGGCTGGCGGATAAGAAGGCGGCCATCGAGCAGCTTGCCGAACGGTTCCCGTTCATCGACGCGACGCGGGTGGGTATCTGGGGCCATTCGGGCGGCGGGTTCATGACTGCCGCGGCGCTGCTGATTTATCCCGACTTTTTCAAGGTGGGATGGTCGGAATCCGGCAACCACGAGAACAACATTTACAACAACAGTTGGAGCGAGAAGCACAACGGGGTGAAGGAAGTTACGGACAAAGACGGCAAGGTGCATTTCGAGTACTCGATCGACAAGAACTCGGAGATTGCGCAGAACCTGAAAGGGCACCTGATGCTGGTGACGGGGGACATCGATAATAATGTCCACCCCAGCAACACCTACCGGCTGGCGAACGCGCTGATCAAGGCCAACAAGCGCTTCGATTTCATGATCCTGCCGGGGCAGCGGCACTCTTACGGTCCGGACGCGGAGTATGTGTCGTGGCGGCGCGCGGATTACTTCGCCCGCTACTTACTGGGTGAAAGCGATCAGGACATCGATATGTGGGAACTGAATCGCGAGAAGCAGGATAAACCGCCGGCCGCACCGGCCGGCGCCGGGCGCGGTACCCTGGTCACCCAGCAGGGACAGGGGCGCGGACGGGGCCGCCGCAGCGGCAATTGAAAGGCAAGCGGGCCGGTTCCGGGCAACGGGGCCGGCCCTTTTTCGTCCCCGGGCCCGCCTCCTGTTAACCAATACTAACCACTACTAACCAAACCTCCCACCGGGTGTCCGGCGGCGATGATGAGGGTGCGGCGCGAAGGCTTGCCAAGGCACGCGGGCCCTGTAAAATCAGCCCATCGGACGCTCCGGCTTGGTGAAATTGGCGAGGCTTCTCCGGGTCACTGCCCGGTGCTCCGGCGGGCGGACCTTCAGGTGGGTCCGCTGGTACGAGTGACCCCTTACCGCGGTAGCAGCCGTAGGACTTTCCCCTGTTAGAAGCGATCCGCATAATAGATCCATAGAGATCACGCAAGCGGACAAACCGCTTAGGAGAGGCAAGATGATGAACTTACGGAACAATCAAAACAGGCTGCTCGCCAAGATATCGAACGGCATTAGTGCGAACGCCGCCAACCTCCAGCGTCTCGATCTCGCGCGGATCGGCCGCCGGGCGGATGC
>DATJRE010000505.1:0-11377 GCA_035505095.1 Bryobacteraceae bacterium
GGTAGAGGCAACGCCAGGTCTCGAAGGGAGTGAATAGTCATGAACTCTTCACAAGGTTCGAGCAGCCGTCGTGAATTCATCAAGGCCACCGGTAAATCGGCTGCACTTTCGGCTTTGGCCAACGTCGCGATGCCCTCCGTCCACGCAGCGGGCAGCGACTTGATCCGGATAGCGCTCGTCGGCTGTGGCGGGCGCGGCGGCGGCGCGGCGGCGAACGCACTAAGCGTCAAGCGCGGTCCCGTCAAGCTGGTCGCTATGGCGGACCTGTTTCCGGAACGCCTTGCGAGCGACCTGAATAAGTTACAGCAGCATTTCCCGAGTCAGGTCGACGTACCGCCGGATCGCCAGTTTCTCGGCTTCGACGCCTATCGGAAGGCGATCGATTGTTTGAAGCCGGGCGATATCGCCATTTTCGCAACGCCTCCGGCGTTTCGCTGGGTGCACTTCACCTACGCAATCCAGAAGGGCTTGAATGTCTTTATGGAAAAACCGCTCACGGCCGACGGCCCAACCAGCAAGCGCATGTTCGCACTCGCCCAGGATGCCTCAGCCAAGAACCTCAAGGTGGGGGTAGGTCTCATGTCGCGTCACAGCCGGGCGCTGCAGGAACTGGCTGACCGCGTCCATAACGGAGAAATCGGCGAGATCATTTTGCAGCGTGGTTACCGCATGCATGGCCCCGGCGGATATTTCCTCTCCCTGCCCAAACCGGCTGGTATTACCGACCTGCTCTACCAGGTGAAGCGCTTCCACAGCTTCATCTGGGCGAGCGGCGGCTGCTACAACGACTTTTATATCCACATCGTCGATCATTTGGGATGGATGAAGAACCAATGGCCGGTAAAGGCACAGGCGTTGGGCGGCCGGCATTACAAGGTCAGTCCCGAAGGAGTTGCCTACGTGGATCAGAATTTTGACGTCTATTCGGTGGAATACACGTATTCGGATGGCACCAAGTTCTTCTTTGATGGGCGCTGCATGAACGGATGCGAGGAGATCTACACGAGCTGCCTGCAGGGGACCAAGGGCATGGGGATCGCTTCCAAGAGCGGCGATTGCGGGCTGCCATCCAGCTTGTACAAGAGTCAGACCGCGACTTCCGCGGACCTGATTTGGGAATCCAAGGTAAGCCCGGACGAGAAGGATCCTTATCAAAACGAATGGAACGATTTGATAGACGCCATTCGAGACGACAAACCTTACAACGAGGTCAAACGCGGCGTGGAGGCGAGCCTGGTTGCGAGCATGGGCCGCATGGCCGCCAACACTGGCCGGGAAATCACGTTTGACCAGATGCTCCAGTGCCAGCACGAAATGGCGCCGGACATAGAAAAGTTCACCGTGGATTCCCCGGCCCCGCTCCTTGCGGACGCCAACGGCCGGTATCCGGTGCCGCAGCCTGGCATCGTAACCGCGAGGGAATACTGAACCGCCGTCCAAAGGTTACGCGCTAAGTCATCCAACGGCCGAGTCAGTATATTTTATAGTTAGTTCTCCGTCGGTACCTTCGCCGCATGATCTACCACGATGAACTCGATGGGACCTTTGCGCGGCTCCAGTTTCAGTCCGGCCTGCTCCTGGAGCGCCACGATAATCGCAGTGGCTGCATCATCGCCGGTCTTCGGCCCCGGTCCCGCATCCGCCATCGCTGGAGGCGCCTCCACCACCCAATCCAGGTTGAAGCTGTAGTATCCGTCGAGGCCGGTCTTATCTACTACCGGCCGCCCCAGGGAAAGCCGCGGCCGCTGCAGCCAATCCACCAGCGTGGGCATGTCCACCGCGGTGAAGGTCACATGGCCCAGTCGGTCGCTGTCAATGCCGCTGTGGAGAACCTCGGCTGACGCCTCTTTCTTCATCTTCGATATATTCTTGGTGGCCACCAGTTGATAAATCGGCCCTTCGCGCATCTCGCGGTGCAGCGCCAGGTGAAAGCGCTCCTTCAATAGTGTTTGCAGCCTAAGCGGGAATTGGTTGTTGACCGCATCCGCGGCGGCCTTGGCGGTAATATCGTAGGTCTCCGAATCGAGCCAGGCCGGCCCCAGGATGTGATTCTGCGGCACGCCGTACGCCGTCTGAATGCACAATTTCAGAGTCACGTTGGTCATGGTGAGCAGGCCGCCCCGGTCATGTGACGAGTGGCCCGGCCCGTAGCTTCGGTCTACCTTCACCGATGCGGCATCGAACGAGAGCGGCGCCGGCGGCTGCTGCGCCCAGGCGGCGCACCACGAGCCATACACCGCGGGCGCCAGCAACACTGCGACCGTAACAAAGCTCGGCCCCAGCCCGGTCCGTGCCGCCGGCCGGGTCTGGCCGAGCAACCGGGCAATGCGGTCTGCCAGCGATCCGCCATTGGCCGCCAGTGCCGTGCGGACGCGCACCGGACGGCTCCCCTCCAGTTCCGCCAGCGCGCGGGCATACGTGAGCACGTCGCCATCGGCCGAGACCGCCACATCGTCGCAGCACAATTCCCGTTCGGCGCGAATGTGCCCGGACACCCACCACACCGCTGGATTGTAGAACAGCAGGGCCTCGGCGACGCTCTGCAGAATGTTCACCAGGTAATCGTAACGGCGGATGTGCGCCAGTTCGTGCAGCAGCAGCATTTCCACCTGCTCGGGCGCCAGGCCGGCGAGCATCCCCACCGGCACCAGCACCATGGGACGCAGCCAACCGATCACCGCCGGTGCATCCACCAGCGAAGAGACCAGCAGGCGCACCGGGCGCACCAGCCCAATCCGCGCGCCGAGCCGCTCCATCCGCCTTTGCCATTCCGCCGGCGCGCCGCGCACGAACCTTGAGCGCAGGCGCGCGGCCACGATCCAACCGCTCGCGAGGCGCACCCAGAACACCGTGACGCCCGCCAGCCAGACGGCTACCACCCACGGCAGGAACTCCGCGGATTGCCCGCTTGGTATAGCGATGCGCGCCGCATCGGGCAGGGACGCCGCCACTATCCCGCGGCGCAATGCGCGGCGGACGTGCTGGGCGGCCTGCGGAGGCGCGGCCGGCGGCCGCATCGCCACCCAGGTTGCGGCGGGCGCCGCCATCATGGCCGCCAATGCCGCGCAGGCCAGCAGGTAGCGCGCATGGGCGCTCGCCCGCATCGTCGCCCGGCGGGCGCCGGCGTACAGAACCGCGAGCGACAGCCCCTGCCAGAGGAAGTGGACCAGAGTCCAGCCCAGGCGTTCCACCCAGGGCTGCGACGAGAGCATCGGGATGGCGTTCATTTCGGGCCCCCTTTCTTCTTCGCAAAGGTGTCCAGCATTTTCCGGATTTCGGCCAGCTCCTTGCCCGAGGCCGGCTGCGCCGAGAGCGCGCCCATCACCAGGCTGCTGGCGGAACCGCCGAAGGCCCGCTTCAGCAGGTCGGCCGCGATGCGTTGCTGGGTTTGCTCTTTGGGGACGCTGGCCTCGTATACGTGCGACCGGAAGCGCTCGCTGCGCGTCAGCAGGCCTTTTTCGGTCATCAACTGCATCTGCTTCAGCGTGGTGGTGTAACCCTGGTCTTTGCCCAGGCCCTCATGGACATCCCGCACCGTCGCCGCTCCCAGCCTCCAGAGCACGGCCAGGATATCGAGTTCGGCGCCCGTGGGTAACGGCGCTGGTGGCGGATTCCGGTGCGAGGCACTCATATCAACGGAGTGTACGACGATTAAAAACGTATGTCAACGATAAAAATCGTAATTTCCGGAATCGCTACACTGGAGCGTGTGCAGCGGGTCGTGATTGTGGGCAATGCCGGCAGCGGCAAATCCACACTAGCGCGCCGGTTAGGAGAGCGATTGGGCCTGCCGGTCGTTCACCTGGATGCTCTCTCCTGGGAGCCTGGCTGGCGGCGGGTTCCCGTGGAAACCTTGCGATCGCGTCTCCGCGCGGCCACGTCCGGCGATCGGTGGATTACCGACGGAAACTACGCAAGCTGCACCTTCGATCTCCGCCTGCCGCGTGCCGATCTGCTGATCTGGGTCGAGCAGCCGCGGCTGCACTGCGTCTGGCGCGTGATGCAGCGGGCCGTAAGGAGCCATTTCCAAACCGGCGAGTATCTGGCCCCCGGCTGCCCGGAGCGGTTCAATCGGGAATTGCTGGACCGTCTCCGCTTCATCGTCCATTTCCATCGTGTGAATCGTCCCCGGATTGAGGAAGTGCGCCTGCGATACGGGCCGGATGTCCCGGTGCTGGTGCTGCGGGGGGATGCGGCCATCTCCGGCTTCGCGGATTCGGCCTGATCCTGGCCGCCTCTCGACATACTGTGCGGGACGACCCGTTGCGCCGGTGTCTGATGCATTAACGGAACGCACTGATAAGACACACACGGTTTCTCCACCGCACCGCTGCTAGCATGGAGGGGAAAGGAAGACCGCATGCCCGAACATGAAGCCGTGAAACCAGGAGATGTGACGGCGCGCGTAGGCGTGGAAGTCATCCGCGCCCGCGGTGTCGACGTAGACAAGCTGATCAAGATGCTCGTTGCGAACGCTGCCGCAGAATTCGCCAGCACCTATTACTACTACACGATCCTTCGCATGAATCTGGCCGGTCACGAAGATTACAAGGAGATTTGCGAGGATGCCCGGCTGGAAGACCGCGCCCATTTCGAACTCATCGTCCCGCGCATTTACGAACTCGGCGGTCACCTGCCGAACGATCTGAAGGCATTCCATGACCAGGCCGGCTGTGTCGCCGCAAAATTGCCCGACCCGCCCACCGTGGTGAACATCCTGACGCTGCTGCTCGAATCGGAGCGCTGCGCCATCCGGAGCTGGAGCGCCGTGTGCGACATGACGTTCGGTAAAGACCCGCGCACTTACGATCTGTCCGCGCGCATCCTCAATGAAGAGGTGGAGCACGAAGCCTGGTTCATTGAACTGCTGGCCCACGAGCGCGACGGAAAATCCATGCCGTCGGGTCACTTCCGCCGCGGCGAGCCGGGCCATGCGCCCTACAGCAAGAACCGGGGGTTCTATAATCCGTAGAGTGATCCCACGCGTTCCGCGGGACGCTTTCACCGTATGGTAAACGCGCCGGCCTTTCTCGTGATTCTCGAAACACCAGCGGGACGGCGCGAAATCCGCTGCGGCGCTGACGAATATATTTGGAACGCCGCGGCGCGGGCGGGAATCCAGTTACCGGCGATCTGTCATCAGGGCCGATGTCTTACTTGCGCCGCGCGGCTCATCCAAGGCGACGTGGATAACTCCGCGGCGGTATCTTACTACGAGGAGGACCGCCGCCAGGGATTCGTGCTGTTGTGCACGGCGCACCCCAAAAGCGAGGTTACCGTTGAAACCCACCAGGCGGAGGCGATGCGCGCCTGGCGCCGCGCGCACGGCCTTCCCGCGCCCTACGCCTGATGGCAACTCCGCCAAGACCCTCACTAACAACGCCATCCTCAGCCGCACCGGCGCACCGGATCGCGCCGCGCGGGGCATCGCGCGAGCATTCTGACCAGAGTCGCAGGCCAGGCCCCGCTCCGCGTCATCCGAGCCCAGCCGTTGCCCCCGGGAGGTGCGTTGCGCAGCGACCTGATCCCGTCACTTGCAGGCCGGCATCGCGCAGGCCGCTCGAACGCATCACCGCGAGGTCTGCGCTCGGGGCTTAAGCTGCGCCGGCTCGGCAATGGCCTCATAGTCGCTTTTATAGCTCCGATGGCGCTTGCACAGGAATGCCGTTGCCGCTGCAGTTTCAATCGGCGTGATAAGGTAAACCTCGGGGCCGAACCGCCGCGTTCGTAATTCCTCTCATAGCCCCTCTCGCTTTGCGTTCTTTGCGACTTGGCGGCTTGGCGAGAGATCTACGAAGGCGGCGTCTACCTGCCGCGTCGGTTTGAGGTCAAAGACCTCGTTAGCATTGTCTTGTGAGTTCCGTCATGATTATAGATCTCCGGCTCGCTTTGGGCGCTGCGGAACCGATGGAGAGGCTACCGTCTCGTGTTTCTCGTATTAACGGCGCGCTCGGATCGGCCACCTGCAGGTGTAGCTCAGTGATGCTCTACGTGCAGTAAACGCGGCATAGACGGACCACAGGCAAGCGCTGTCCTCGCCCCCGTACCCTCAGATCACGTGGTCTCGCGGGAAAATCTCCAGCCGCGCGGGGGTAATGCGCACCAACGGCTCGGAGAAACGAATCACCGGATGATTCGGATTCACCAGCCGCGCCCGCGCCCGCACCGGTGCACTTAAGGCCGCCTGCAAAGTCACCGGGAGGGTCAATTCTTTCTTGCTGCGGACTACCGTCACATTGACGTTGGTCTTGCCGTGTAACGAGCGCAGCACCGAGGTAATTTCCAGGTTGCTGGTCACGCGCGAATCGTCCACCTTCACGATCACGTCGCCGGCCTTGATCCCGGCTTTCTCGGCGGCCGAATCCCGCATCACCGATTTCACCAGCACGCCATCCTTCACGCCGAAGAAATCGGCAAGCTGGGCTTCCTGCCCCAGGGATTCGCCTTCGATGCCTAGCATGGGGTTCCGGTACATGGGTTGCAGCCGCGGGATTTCAATCTCGGGCATGGAGAAGTTGGGCATGACTTCCACGTTCGGCATCACCCACGGGCTACTGCCCGAAAAGCTCATGGCGCGCTGCTCTTCCACCGTGGGGGTCAGGGTCAGGCTGGCGCCCGCGCGCCACACGCCGATTTTCACCTGCCGTCCGGGCGGTGTCTCGCGCACCAACCGCGTGAGTTGCTCCTGGCCCTCCACGGCTTCACCGTTGTAGTCCAGAACTACGTCGCCTTCCTTGAAGCCCGCCTTGGCCGCCGGACTGTCCGGCACCACGCGGGTCACTTCGGCGCCGCGCACCTCCTTCAACTTCAGGGTCTTGGCGCGGTCGGCATCGATATCCTGCACCCCGATGCCCAGGTAAGGCACCCGCCCGTTCACCACGATGGCGTTGCGCGGGCCGCCCTGCACGTTTTGACCGAAGCCCGCCGGCGCCATCAGGCCGGCCGCCAGCATTGCCACGCTGCATGCGAGATAGGTCTTCATTTGGTTCGCCTCTACTGCTTTTTAATAAAGATCGTGCCACCCGTGCCCGAAATCTGCAACAGCGCTCCGCCGCCGTTCACCGCCCCTTCGGCCACCACCAGGTTGCCCTGGCGGCGCGCCTGGATGCCGGGAAAATCCGAGACGATGCGCCGCAGCGTGTCCGCCATCTTGTTCTGGGCCTGGATGTTCACCCCAACGTTAGACGGGATCAGCACCGTGATGTCACCGTTGGCTGTGGCCAGATACGAATTGCCCAGCCGGCTGCCCAGCAGGATGGCTATGATGCTGCCGAGCGAGGTCGACACGTTCATGCTGCCCGAAATGTTGCGCAGGCGCACTCCTCCGGAGGCCGATTCGCAGCGCACTCCCGCCGCCGCCCCCACCTCCACTGGGCCGGCCATGTTGCGCGCCGTGACGATGCCGCCGGCCCGGTCCACCACAATCTCGCCCCCGCCGCTGGTGGCGGAAACCAAGCCGCCCGCGCGCACAATGTGGACGCCGCCGCCGCCGGTATCGGCGCGCACCTCGCCCGCGGCGTCGGTCACCGTGATATCGCCGCCCTGGGTTTCCAGCACCGCCTCGCCGCGCACCGATCGCACCGTGATCTGCCCGGCGCCGGTGGTGCAGCGCAGCGCACCGCCGACTTGCCCGATCTGAATATTGCCGCCCCCGGTCATCAGCCGGCAATCGCCGTGAATGCGGTCGGCCCGCAGCGGCCCGGCGCCCGATTCCACCTCCACCGGTCCATCCACGCCGGAAACGTCCACTGCGCCGTCGGAGGTGAAAATGGAGGCGCCCAGCAGTTTGGGCGTTTTCACCGTGACGGTGGTGAGCGCCGCGCCGCCGGGCATGCTGATTACCGTCCAGCCGCCCAGCGATTCCGTGCGAACCGCAAACTGTTGCAGCGTCCGCCGCCCCTCGGCTTCCGTCCGGGCGTTGACTTTCACCGAGACCACGTAGCTGAGATTATTCGAAGCGCCGCCCTCCAGGGTCACCGGCCCGTGCGCCCGGATGCGCAGCCGCGTAGTGGCCGGCCCCGTGCCATAAATAGTCCGCTCGCAGCGTCCGTCCCTGCACACCAGGCTCTGGGCCCCCAGCGGCAACGCAAGAATCAGAGCAAACAGGATGCTCACCGCAGAGACGCGGAGGGCGCAGAGTAAACGCGGAGAAAACTTCTTTGGGTTTTCTCTTTGTTCTTCTCCGCGCTTTCTCCGCGCCCTCCGCGTCTCCGCGGTGAATACAGGGCCCCTCTTAGAATGTGCCGATCGACGCATTCATGTCCTTCAGCGCCTTTTCGCATTTCAGGCGCACGTAATTGTTCTCTTCGCGTTGCACCACGTTCTGCAACACGCCCACCGTGGAATCGTCGCGCCGCGCTACCAGCAGATCCACCACCTGCATGCGCACGGCATCGTTATGGTCCGTGAGGAGCACCTGCGCCAGGGTCTTGCTCACCGCCGGATCGGCCGCGAAGGGCTTCAGCCCTTCCAGCGCCTTCAGGCGCACGCCGTCGTTGCTATCGTGCGCCACCGCATTCAGCAGCGCATCGCGCACTTCCGCTTCCGCCGCCTGCCCTTTCAGCAGGTCCACCGATTCCACCCGCACGGCCGCATTTTGCTCATGCGCCGCCGCCAGCAGCAGCCGCCGGATGTTCTCATCGTCCATGTTGCCGGAGACCACTTTGCGGTGGGTCTCGTCGAAGGCGATCTGCACCCGCCCGCCGTTGTCCGGCTGCACGCTGCGCACCGTGGAGAAAACCTCATCGGAGGGCCCCAGGCCCGCCGTGGTCAGCCCGCTATGGCCCGGCGTCACGCCGGTAAACCGCGCCGCCACGAAGCCCAGGGCAATCAGCGCCATCGCGCCCACCGGCTGCCGCACCCGCACCATGCCGGCAAAAGTGCCGCCCAGGGCTTCCAGGAACAGGGTCCACGGACCTTTGGCCGGCTCGCGCCGCGGCGCACCGCCTTGAATGGCCGCCATCAAATCGGCGCGGCAATCCCCCAGCAGCCGGGGCGGTATCTCGGTATGCCGGATGTCCAGCGCCGCCGCGAGCGACCGCTGGCGCTCCATCTCGCGCGCGCAGGCTTGGCACTCGTGCAGGTGCTGCTCCACGCGGTCCTCTTCGTCGGGGGGCAACTCAGCGTAAAAATAAAGCGGTATCAGTTTCGAAACCGAATCGCAAGTCATACGAAATCTCCCAACACGGAACGCATTTTTTGGGTGGCCCGGAAAAGGCAGTTCTTGGCCGCCTCTTCGGTGGTCCCCAACATCTCTCCAATGTTTCTCAGCCGCAGACCCTGGTAATGCCGTAACTCGAACACCATGCGCTCGCGCGGCGTCAAATCCTGCAAGGCGCCCTCGATCTTCTGCTTCAACTGCAGGTTCCACATGCTGCGCTCGGGGTCGGCTTCCGCCGCATCTTCCTCGAACGCCTCCATGCGGTCAATGGGACCCTCGGAGGTCTCCACCACTGCCGGCTCTTCCTTGCGGACTTTCCGTTTCCGCAGTTGATCCAAACAGATATTCGTCACAATCCGGTACAACCAGGTATGAAAACTACAATCGAAGCGGAACGACTGCAGGTTGCGATAGACCCGCAGAAACGCTTCCTGATACACATCGCGGGCGTCTTCCGGCGACCGCAGCAGATTCATCGCCAGCCGGAGCACACTTTGGTCATACGCGCGGACCAATTGCTCGAAGGCTTCCTGGTCGCCGCGCTGTGCCGCCCGGATTAATGAATCAACCTGAGGACTCAAACGGGCGCCTACCGCTCCGGCTGCATCGTGCGCCATAAACGGAACTGATCGAACCGCGCTAATCTACTCCCTATCCATCCGTCTGTGGATTTGGACGCGCCTGTTGCAAATTCGTCACGCTGGGCGCTCCCCCGTGTACACTTAGTGTACAACGTCACGGATCGCCCGCTGTGCTACCGTCTTCCTGATGCTCCACTCGCGCATTCTGGAGGTTCCCGCGGCCGCCGACGCCGGCACCCAAATCCCAATTTCGACCATTGCGGGCGCCCGCCCGGGACCGGTGCTGGCGCTGATCGCCGGCAACCACGGCTACGAGTACCCGCCCATCCTGGCCCTGCAGCGCCTTCCGGCCCTGGTCGACCCCGCTCAACTCGCCGGCAGCCTCATCCTGGTGCACGTCGCCAACATGCCGTCCTTTCTGGGCCGCACGGTCTACTTCAGCCCCGTGGATGGCAGGAATCTCAACCGCGTCTATCCCGGCCTCGCCGATGGCACCGTGAGCCAGCGGATCGCCCACGCCATCACCACCGAGGTGATTGAAAAAGCCGATGTTGTCCTCGACCTCCACTGCGGCGACGGCAACGAATGGCTGCGTCCCTATGTGTACCAGACGGTCACCGGCAACACGGCCCTGGATGACGCCATCGCCCGGCTGGCCCTGGCCTTTGGCATCGACCACATTCTGGTGGACCGCAACCGGCCTACCGATCCCGCCCGCTCGCTCTACTGCTCCACCACCGCCATCACCCGCGGCAAGCCGGCCATGACTATCGAGAGCGGCGGTTTGGGCGGCCGCGAGCCCGAAGCGGTCGACTGCATCGTCCGCGGCATCCAGGGCGTGATGCGCGAATTAAAGATGATAGAGAGCGGCCCCGATCCGGTATCGCGGCCGGTCTATCTGGATCCGTCGGCGGTGGTCACGAGTCCGGCCACCGGCATCCTCTACCCGCGCGTCGAACCGGACCAGATCGTGGCAGCAGGCGCAATCCTCGCCCAGGTGACCGATTTCTTCGGAAAGCCCATTGCCGAGATCGCCGCGCCCATCGGCGGCATCGTGCTGTACATCGTCGCCACCCCGCCCATCAGCCAGGGCCAGCCGGTGGCTTGTATTGGAACGCCGAGGTGACCCCGCCCGTCCGGCCCGTGTTAGAACAGAGAAAATGCGCTACTTCCTTGCCAAATCCGAACCCGGCGTCTATTCCATAAACGACCTGGAGAAAGACGGCCGCACCGCCTGGGACGGCGTCACCAACCCGCAGGCCGTGCGCGCCATCCGCTCCATGCACCCCGGCGATCGCGTCTTTATTTATCACAGCGGCGGTGTTTCGGCCGTGGCGGGCCTGGCCGAGGTGGTCTCAGAGCCACGCGACGACCCCAAGAACCCCAAATCGGCAATGGCGGATTTCCAATTCCTGGCTCGTCTGGAGCCGCCCACGACGCTCTCCGAAATCAAGAAATCCACCCACTTCGACGATTGGGCGCTGGTGCGCCAGGGCCGCCTTTCCACCATGGAAGCGCCCGAAAAGTTCGTCCACTGGATGCGCGCCCGTTATCCCGAAGCTTCCATCTGACCCATGCGCATCGTCATCATGGCCGTAGCGGCCGTCGGGGTGGCCCTGGTGCTCTGGCTGGGCGG
>DATJRE010000506.1:0-7090 GCA_035505095.1 Bryobacteraceae bacterium
TGCAAGGGAAACACAGGTTGCCGTAAGTTCATTTCGGCCAGTGAATACAGCGCGGCCTCGCCTTGATTGTCATACACGTTCAACATTCCCCGTGCGATGATCCCGTTTTGCCGGGCATTCACGTCAGCGCCGCTCTGCCGCGATTGCGCGTCAAGAGCCTGAAGCCAATTCACAATATCCGAAATTGTTCCAGCCGACTTCTTCTGCAGAAGGGTTGCGGCCACGTTCCGGGGAGCGCTGAGATTGGCCTGAAGGGATTCGTATTCGGAGATAGTGTCAGACCCAACGTACTGCCCGGACGCGAAAATCACGCTATCGACCGATACCCCGACTCTCTGCGCCCCCTGATAATTCGGCAAGTTCCCCAGACTCGCCGTTCCGCGTAAGAATGGCTTGAGGTCGCGCGGCGTATGTAGAATCTGAGGTGGTATGGCAAGGGCCGCTTGACCGGGTTGAAGCTGGTTTGAAGGACTGCCATACCACTGGGTTGACGAACACCCACCGCCGGCACTCCCAAGGGGGCCGGCGTCTAAGGCCATAGTCCACACCACACAAACGCCGGCGACTGCCTGGGATGAATTGTTTTTGATCACGATGCCGTAAGGGAGCCATTCAGCCAGCGTAGGGGGCTGCGCGGAGCCGACGATCCGGGCAACCGCCGCCGTAAAGTCCGGCGATTGCGGTCCCAGGATCTCGATTCCGGTAATGGTGGATGGCTGGACGGTAACCTGCTGGCAATAGCAGCAAAAACCGGTGAAGAGCGCCGAGGAAAATACGAAGGAGCGGATCATTCAAAACCTCCTTCCGATTCATTCCGAGTTTGACGCTCCCGAAGCCAGGGCTACAACCCTCCTTCGAGCCATCCCGGCTGACCGCAGGATTCGTGCGGTTGTCGTTCCCTGCTATCCTCGCACCGGTCTTTCCCCGGTAGGTACCGGTTATGGGAGAGCAACGGTACGCAGTGGACCTGGAAGGATTTAGGGCCTGTTGGCACAATGAGTCCTAGGAGTTCCAGAAGATATGACCTTCGAATGCGTTGACATCCGGCAAATCGTGTCCCTGGCGGGGACCAACCACCAGGAATCCCGGCGGGTCCCGAGTCTCAAACTGCGTCTCCAGCCATGGCTAAAGCTATCCATTGCCTGCGTCTGCCTGTTCCTTGGGCCGCGCCTGCTGCACGACTCCCCGCCCCTGATTTTCGCCACCGGCCTGGCCCTGCTGCTCCGCGTTCCGGCCTATTGTTATCTGGCGTGGTGCGACTTTCAAGCCCTCAAAGAGGCGCGGGTTACCATGACCCTGCGGTGGTACCTTCAGGACTACTGGCGTGAGGCCCCCATCGGGACCCACGCCGCCTGAGCGAACTTCCGGGCATTCCGGGCTTTCCGGCCGGCTCTTCTCTCTCGCTCCCCAAGGGGACCGGCGCCAAAACATTTTCGTCCCTCATGTTTGGCGCCGGTTTTGCTCCGAGGCGCGCCGCAGCGGCGGCGGACACGGCGGCGGCCGGTGGGAGCGGTCTTCCCAAGCTACGATCGGTGGTAGTAGCCGGAAGATTGCTGGTAAACTGGCAGGTTCCCCGGAGCAGCAACTTTGAATCACCCACGGTTTCCTCTTCCCTTCCCCACCACCATCGGCGGCCGGTTTCTGCCGGCTCTGCTGGTGAGCCTCCTCTCCACGGCGGCTGCCCAGACCTTCGACCCGCGTTTGTGGAACGACCTTTCCTGGCGCAGCCTCGGCCCCGCGGCCATGGGCGGACGCATCTCGGGCATCGCCGGCGTGCCCGGCAATCCGCGGCTCCTGTACGCCGGCACCGGGTCGGGCGGACTGTTTAAGACGGTCAACGGCGGGGTCACCTGGCAGGCCCTGTTCGAGCGGCCCGAAACCATCTCCATCGGCGATATCGCCATCGACCCCAAACATCCCGACAGCGTCTGGCTGGGCACCGGCGAGGCCAACCTGCGCAACAGCGTTTCGTTCGGCTCCGGCATGTATTATTCGGCCGATGGCGGCAAGACCTGGGAGCATCGCGGCCTGGAGCAAACCATGACCATCGCGCGGGTGGCGCTTGATCCGCGCGATGCCAACCGCGTTTTCGTGGCCGCCGTGGGCCATCCCTTCGGTCCCAACCCGGAGCGCGGCGTCTTCTTTTCGCCGGATGCCGGCCATACCTGGCAGAAGGTCCTCTATACCGACGACCGCCACGGCGCCTCGGACCTGGAGATCGACCCCTCCCACCCCGACGTGCTGTTCGCGGGCATGTGGCGCTTCGACCGCAAACCCTGGCGCTACGACAGCGGCGACGACGCCGGCGGCCTTTATAAATCCTCCGACGGAGGCAAGACATGGCGCAAGATCACCCGCGGCCTGCCGGCGCTGATGGGGCGGATCGGGGTCAAGGTGGCGCCCGGCAATTCGCGCATCGTGTATGTGATCGCCGAATCGCGCGAGGGCACGCTGTTCCGGTCCGACGATGGCGGCGAGAGCTTCCACGCGGTCTCTTCCAACCGCGCCCTGGTGGCCCGCGGCTACTACTATTGCGACCTGCGGGTGGACCCCAAGGACGCCGACCGCGTGTACGTGCTGGAGAGTGCCATCCAGGTTTCCGAGGATGGCGGCAAGAGCTTCGAAGCCATCGGCCGGTCGGTGCATGGCGACATTCAGGCGCTGTGGATCGACCCGGACGACCCTGCGCGCATGTGGCAGGGATCGGACGGCGGGCTGGCCTTTTCCTGGGACGGCGGCGACACGTGGGAGCACATCGCCTCGATTTCGCTGGGCCAGTTCTACCACGTCTACGCCGATAACCGGAAGCCGTTCTACGACGTTTCGGGCGGCACGCAGGATAACGGCACCTGGATCGGCCCGTCGCGCACACGCGAGCCGTCGGGCATCCTGAACGACGACTGGCGGATGGTCAGCTCGATTGTCGGCTTCAACGTGCTGAGCGATTTCAAAGACCCGGACGTGCTGCTCACCCAGACGCCTGGCGGCACGCTACTGCGCACCAACCTGCGATCGCGCGATCAGCAGTCGGTGGGGCCGCAGGTGCGGAGCTATAGCGGCTCCACGGCCGCGGCCATGAAATACCGGTTCGCCTGGGACGCGCCGCTGGTGCGCTCGCCGCACGGACAGAGCACCTTCTACTACGGCAGCAACGTGATTTTCCAATCCAGCGACAA
Organism: Bryobacteraceae bacterium; assembly: GCA_035505095.1. Classification (GTDB taxonomy): domain Bacteria; phylum Acidobacteriota; class Terriglobia; order Bryobacterales; family Bryobacteraceae; genus JOPF133. The sequence continues at coordinate 3,177 of DATJRE010000506.1, forward strand.
GGGGGAGACGTGGGAGCCGATCAGCCACGACCTGACCGGCGCCGATCCCTCCAAGTGGCAGCCCTCGGGCGGCCCGATCTTCACCGATAACAGCTCATCGGAGGTCTACGGAACGGTCACGCGGATTTCCGAATCGCCGGCGAAGCGGGGCGTCATCTGGGCCGGCACCGACGATGGAAATGTGCAGGTGACGGTCAACGGCGGGGGCCAGTGGGTCAACGTGGCGGCCAATATTCACGATGTGGCGGCCAAGTCGCCGGTGTCGGCGTTGGAAACTTCGCACCGCGATGCCAACACCGTGTACGTGGCGTACGACCGCCACATGATGGATGATATGCAGCCCTACCTCTTCAAGACCACCGATGGCGGGAAGACCTGGAAGAAGATCACCGCGGGGCTGCCGGCCGATGCGTTCGTGTGGGTGGTGCGCGAAGATCCCAAAAACCCGGACGTGGTTTACCTGGGCACCGAAGTGGGGCTGTTTGCGTCGTTCGATGCGGGCGGCCATTGGGCGCGCTTCGGCCTGAAGAACCTTCCCAACGTGGCCGTGCGCGATGTGTTCGTGCAGGCGGAGCAGAACGATATCCTGCTGGCCACGCACGGGCGCGGCTTGTGGATTCTGGACGACGCCACGCCGGTGCAGCAGATGGCGTCCGCCGCCGCGCATCCGGCCTACCTTTTTCCCATAAGGCCGGCGCTGCGGTGCAGCCTGCGGGCCACGCGCTCGGGCGGCGGCGACACTGAGTTTGCCGCGCCCAATCCGCCCTATGGCGCCATTTTGAACTACTATTTGCGGCAGCCGGTGGAGGACGTGCGGCTGACGGTGCTGGATTCGGCTGGCGCCACCATACGCACACTGAGCGGCGGGCGGGTGCCGCACGATGCCGGCATCCACCGCATCGCCTGGGATCTGCGCGGCAATCCACCGGCGGGCGCTCCCACTGGCGGGCGCGGCGGAGGAGCGCGCGGTCCGCAGGTTCTGCCGGGCGTGTACACCGTGCGGCTGAGCGCGGGGGCGGAGGTTTCCGAGCAGAAGGTGCGGGTGGAACTCGACCCCGAGCTTACCGTGAGTGCTGACGACCTGAAGGCGCAATGGGACACGCTGGAGAGCATCGGCAAACTCATGAGCGGCGTGAGTGGCCTGCTGCGGGAAGCCGACCAGCACGCCGATTCCGCGGCCTGGCGCAAGTTGCGCGACCAACTGGCGCGGCCTCGCGGCGCACCCAATTCCGAAGCCGAACCGCGCTTGTCCGAGCAGTTGGCATCGCTCTATAACCTGGTGGAGGCGCCCAACGACGCGCCCACACCTGCCATGACCAAACTGCTGGCGGAACTGCAGGACGAGTACCAAAAAGCTCAGGCGGAATCCAAAGCGCTGCAACCGTAAGGGGATCGCGCCGGCGGGCGCCGTCTTCTGCGGTGCGCCCGCAGGTTGCCCGTTGACCTCGCCGCGCGCAACGTGTTATTAATGGGACCGACTCTAAGGTGCTCGTCTAACGACGGGTGAAAAGGGAAGCGGGTGCAAATCCCGCACGGTCGCGCCACTGTGAGCAGCGAGCGGGGACGGCGATGTGGAGCCACTGTTCCGAAAGGAATGGGAAGGCTGCCGGCCTTGCGATGACCTGTAAGTCAGGAGACCTGCCTTAGGATTACCGCTTGTGCCGCGCCCGTTTCCTTAGGCTTTTGGCCTGGGGCGGAGCGATGGACAGGCAGAAATGGCAGGCGCGTTACCTCGTCCATGTTTACTCTCGTTCTTGGCGGCGCCCGGAGCGGCAAGAGCCGTTTCGCCGAATCGCTTTGCGCCGGCGCCCACAAAGTTGCGTACATCGCCACGCTTCGGCCGGAAGACGACGAAATGCGCGAGCGCGTGGCGCGCCACCGGTCCGATCGCTCGTCTGAGTGGCTTACCATCGAAGAGCCTCTCGATATTGCGGGGGCGGCGGAGCGCTGTGCGGCCGAATACTCCTTCATCCTGCTCGATTGCCTCACCCTGTGGCTCAGCAACCTGTGCGACGCGCGCCGCCAGGACTCGGCCGAGACGCTGCGGGCGGCAGCGGCGCAGGAGTTAGCCCGCCTGGTAAACTGCACCGCCAGGTCGCAGTGCGTGGTGGTCACCAACGAAGTGGGCTGCGGTGTGGTGCCCGCCTCGCCGTTGGGCCGCGTGTTCCGCGATTTGCAGGGCTGGGTGAACCAGGATGCCGCGCGCGCGGCGGATTGGGTCTATCACGTGGTGGCGGGAATTCCCGTGGCCCTCAAACGTCCGGGGGCTGCATCATGATCGACATTCCCCGCCTGGTGATTGCCGGAACGCAGAGCGGCGCTGGCAAGACCACCGTGGCCACGGCGCTGGTGGCCAGCCTGGCGCGGCGCGGGTTGCGCGTGCAGCCCTTCAAAATCGGACCCGATTTCATCGACCCCGGCTTTCACACGCGCGCCGCCGGAAGACCCAGCCGCAATCTGGATGGCTGGATGCTGCCGCGGGAAACCAATCTGGACATTTTCGCGCGGGCCTCCGAAGGCGCGGATATCGCGGTGATTGAGGGCGTGATGGGTCTCTTCGATGGGCGCGACCCTACAGGCGAAGCGGGCTCCACGGCGGAGATAGCCAAGTGGCTCCAGGCGCCGGTGCTGCTGGTGGTGGATGCCTCCGCCATGGCGCGCAGTGTGGCTGCGCTGGTGCGCGGCTTTGAGGAATTCGATCCGGCGCTGGATCTGGCGGGCGTGCTTTTCAACCGTGTGGGCGGGCCGGCGCACGGCGATCTTCTGCATGCGGCGGTGACGGCTTCCTGCCGCACGCGGCCCGCCGGATACCTGGCACGCAACCCAGCCATTCAACTGCCGGAGCGGCACCTGGGCCTGGTCACGGCCGGCGAATCGCTCACCGCGGAATGCCTGGAGCGGATGGCTGCGTGGCTCGAACAGAGCGTCGATCTCGATGCGCTCGTGGCCCTCGCCCGCGACCACTCGCAGCCGCTCGCCTGGGATCGCCGCCCGCCTTTGAGCTGCGGCGGTCCGCGGGTCCGCATCGGCGTAGCGCGCGACCGCGCCTTCTGTTTCTACTACCAGGACAATCTGGACCTGCTGGCGGAAGCGGGCGCCGAACTGGTAGCGTTCAGTCCGCTGGCGGATGCGGCGCTGCCGGAGAGTCTCGACGGTCTATACCTGGGCGGCGGCTACCCCGAGGTGCACGCCGCGGCGCTGGCAGACAACCGGTCCATGCAGGAATCCATCCGCCGCTTCACCGCCGCCGGCGCACCGGTTTACGCCGAATGCGGCGGTTTCATGTACCTTACCGAGGCCATCGTGGATGCCGAAGGCCGCGAGCACGGCATGGTGGGCATCTTTCCTACGCGCGCCCGAGCCGGACAGCGGCTGGCGGCTCTGGCCTATCTGGAAGTCGAAGCTCTCGAAGATACCGGCTGGCTGCGCCCCGGCGAACACGCGCGGGGCCACGAATTCCGCTATTCGGAGATTGACCCCATGCCCGCTTACGTCGCGCGCACGTTCCGCCTGACTGGCCGCCACGGCATGCGCGCGGAGGGCTATCGCCAGGGGTCGGCGCTGGCGGGATATGCGCACCTGCACTTCACTTCCCTGCCCGCGTTCGCCACGCGTTTCGTGCAAACTTGCGCACGAACGCGGGAGAGTGCCGCGTGAAAATCTGGCTCCCGTTAGTGTTGGCCCTCGCGGTTTGCCGCCCCGCCGCGGCCGATTCCGGGCTGGCGTTCAGCGGCGCGGTGAAAGATCCGCAGTCGCGCGCCATTCCGGGCGCTGCCGTGACCCTCTTCTCGCAAAGCAGCAACGCGAGTTGGAACTCGACCACCGACTCTTCCGGGGCCTGGCGTTTCGATCGTCTCCCCGCCGGCCAATACCTTTTGCGCGTCGAGGCGCGCGGTTTCGCCACCTTCGTTTCC
>DATJRE010000507.1:0-2439 GCA_035505095.1 Bryobacteraceae bacterium
GCTTCCGCGCAGGCCCAGCCCTGAAACAAGGTGTCGAGCAGATCGCAGCGGTAGCCCGAAAGCGCCACCATGCCCGCCGCGGCGCGCAGCACGCCGGCCAGCTCGCGGTATCCCTGGTCGTCCATTTCGTAGCCGTAGGCCTTGCGGTCGCCACGCGTCGAGTGGACGTAGGGCGGGTCGCAGTAGAACAGCGTGCGCGGGCTGTCATAGAGGCGAATCACGTCCGGCGCAGGGCGGTTTTCGATCTGCACGCGCAGCAGCCGCAGGGCGATGTGGGGAAGATCTTCCACGCTGCCCAGCCATCGCGAAACCGCGCCCGACATGCCGGCGCGGCTGGTGTTCTTACAGTTGGCCCAGCGGCCCAGCGAAGCGGTCTGCGCCAGACCCGTGCGCGTCTGGCGCGCGCGTACGAAGAAGCGGCGGGCGCGCTCCACCGCGGCAAGGCCGTGGCCTCCGTGGAGCGCGCCGTGAAACTCCTCGCGCGAAAACGGCGTCAGCCCGATGGCCTCCACCAGCTTCTGCTTGTCGTCGCGGAGCACGCGGAAGAAGTTGACCACTTCGCCATCCAGGTCGTTGTACGTCTCGACGGGCGAGGGATCCCGATTGAGCAGCACGGCCGCCGATCCCGCGAAGGGCTCGCAATAGTGATGGCATTGCGGCAGCAGCGGCAGCAGCCATTTCAGGTGGCTGAACTTACCGCCGTACCAGCCGAAGGCAATCAGCCGCCCCGCACCGCTCGCCGATTCCGCGGCCCCGGCGGGAGGTTCGACGATGGGAGAGAGCGCCTTGCGGGCCATTTGGGTTCATCGGGATTATAGCGCGGGGCGGAGCGCCAGGCCGCGGTTTGGATGCCGGGCATTGCGGAGCGAACCGTGCACGCCGCAGCCCGATTCTGCGCCGCGCTGTGCGGCCGTCTGGCGCCGCCGTGCCAGGCCGCGTTTTTTAGTGCCGGGCATGCGGAGCGGACCGTGCACGCCGCGGCCCGATTCTGCGCCGCGCTGTGCGGCCGTCTGGCACCGCCGTGCCAAGCCGCGTTTTTAGTGCCGGCATGCGGAGTGGACCGTACACGCCGCAGCCCGATTCTGCGCCGCGCCGTGCGACCGTCTGGCGCCGCCGCGCCAGGCCGCGTTTTTGATCCCGGGCACGCGGAGTGGACCCTGCACGCCGCGGCCGGATTCTGCGCCGCGCCGCCGGCGGCGGCCGGTCCGCCCCTTGTCCTCCCAACGTTGGGCCGGCGCGCAATGGCGTCCACCATGTCAGCCCGGCTCCGTCGAGTGCCGGCGCACACCGGCGGTGAGAAACTGCCGTCGCGCCTTCCGCGGGCCAAGGCGCTTGTATAATGGGCGCTGCATGCCCGCCAACGGCGCGTTCCTCATTTTTCTCACCCTGGCTTCCATCGCGGTGTTGCTCTTCCTGATCCTGGTGGTGAAGCTGCACGCCTTCCTGGCGCTGCTGCTGGCCAGCATGGCGCTAGGCATAGCCGCCGGAATGCCGCCCGATAAAGTCCTGAAGTCCATTCAAACCGGCTTCGGCGACGCGCTGGGCTTCATCGCCGTAGTGGTCGGGCTGGGAGCCATGATCGGCCGCTACCTGGAGTATTCCGGCGGCGGGCGCGCTCTGGCGGACTGGCTGCTGGAGCGCTTCGGCACCGAGCGCGCCGCGTGGGCTATGCTGGTGGCGGCCTTCCTCGTGGGCCTGCCGATTTTCTTCGAAGTGGGCGTGGTGATCCTGGCCCCGGTGGTGTGGAACCTGGCCCGCGAAACCAAGCGCTCCCTCTTGTTGTACGGCCTGCCCATGCTGGCCGCGCTCACCATCACCCACTCCCTGGTGCCCCCGCACCCCGCTCCGGCGGCGGCCGCGCAACTGCTCGGCGGCGACCTGAGCCGCACCATTCTCTACGGCATCGCGGTCTCCATTCCCATGGCGGTCGTCTCGGGCGTGTTCTACGGCGGCTGGGTGGCGCGCCGGCTGTTCATCCCGGTTCCGGCAATGGCGGGCAAGTTCTCGCCGGTCGCCGAAAGCGGACAGCCCGCTCCGCCCATCCCGCTGGTGATCGCCTTGCTGGTGCTGCCAGTGGTGTTGATCTTCGGCGCCACCCTGGCCAACCTGGCCCATGTGCCCTTTCACAACGCGGCGGTTTTTCTCGGGCACCCTTTCGCCGCCCTCACCATCACCGTCCTGGTGGCGCTGTATTTCTTCGGCATCCGCCGCGGCCTGACCCGCGAGAGGGCCCTGAAACTGGCCGGCGAATCGCTGGCGCCCATGGGCGCTCTGCTCTGCATCATGGGCGGCGGCGGCGCCTTCAAACAGGTAATCGTCGATTCCGGCGTGGGCGCCTACCTCGGCAAGCTGCTGATCACGTCTTCCATCTCGCCGCTGCTGGTGGTGTACGTGATCGCCGCCGCCATGCGCATGGCGCAGGGATCGGCCACCGTCGCC
>DATJRE010000508.1:0-5424 GCA_035505095.1 Bryobacteraceae bacterium
TCGCCTCCCCAAGCACGTCCTGGAACGCGAAGTGGAGCTGATCCGCCGCATGGGCGTGAAGTTCGAGTTCGGCATGCCGGTCAGCTCGGCCATTTCGCTGCACGATCTGGATGAGCAGTTCGATGCCGTGTTCCTCTCCATCGGCACCTGGAAGGAATCCTGGGTGCACCTGCCCGGCACGGAGTTGAAGAACGTCATCCCGGCGCTGCTCTTCCTGGAAGGCGTCGCCTCCGCCACGGTCAGCCAGATCGGCCGGCGGGTGGCGGTGATCGGCGGCGGCAATGCCGCGGTGGATGCGGCCCGCACGGCGCTGCGCATGGGTGCCGACGCCACCATCGTGTACCGCCGCGAGCGCAAAGAGATGCCCGCGATCCGGGAAGAGGTGGATGCAGCCGAGCACGAAGGCGTCCGGCTGCTGTTTTTGTCCGCCCCGCACCGCATCGTGGGCGATGCTCACGGCAATGTGCGGGCCCTGGAGATTGCCAAAACCCGGCTCGGCGAGTACGACCTCACCGGGCGGCGCAAGCCCGTCCTGACCGGAGAAATCGCCCGCATCGAATGCGACGCGGTGATCCTGGCGGTAGGCGAGACTATCGACCTGGATTTCGCTCGCGGCTCTGGTTTGACCCTCCGCGATACCGGCACCTTCGTGGTGGACCGGTTCACCCTGGAAACCAGCCGCCCCAAGTTCTACGCCGGCGGCGACGTGATTACCGGCGCCTCCAACGTTTCCAACGCCATGGGCTACGGCAAAAAGGCGGCCCGCAAAATCGATGAGCGGCTGATGGGCGTGAAGCGCTTCCAGCGCCTGTCCGGCGGTTTCGACGCCAGCGATTATGAGGCCGAGCCGGCCACCGAGGCCCCCCGGCAGCGCGCCGCCGAGCTGGCCCCCGCCATGCGCGTGAAGAGCGACGCGGAAGTGGTGGTGGGCCTCACCAGGGGCCAGGCGGCGGCCGAGTGCGGACGGTGCCTGCGCTGCGACGTGCGGGCCTGAAAACGAGGAACCGGTATGCCACAGAAGAAAATCTCCATTCGGATCGATGGCGAGCTGGTCTCCACCACGGAGGGCAAAACCATCCTGGAGGCGGCCCGCGACGCGGGGCGGCGCATTCCCAGCCTCTGCCACATGGACGGCCTCACCGACGTGGGCGCCTGCCGGCTTTGCCTGGTGGACCTGGGCGGCGGCGGACGCCTGGCGCCGGCCTGCACCACGCCGGTGCAGGAGGGCCAGGCGGTGATCACTAATTCGCCCCGCCTGGCCGAATACCGCCGCGTGATTCTGGAGCTGCTGTTCACCGAACGCAACCACATTTGCGCCGTCTGCGTGGCCAACGGACATTGCGAGCTGCAGTCGCTGGCGAGTGCCCTGGGGGTCACCAGCGTGCGGTTCCCCTACCGCTATCCCGGCCTCGCATTGGATCTTTCGCACGCCCGCTTCGTGCTGGACCAGAATCGCTGCATCCTGTGCACCCGCTGCGTGCGGGTGTGCGCGGAGGTGGAAGGCGCGCACGTCTGGGATATTCAGGGCCGCGGCATTCACTCGCGGCTGATCAGCGAGCTGGCGCGGCCCTGGGCCTCCGCCGTAAGCTGCACCGACTGCGGCAAATGCGTCCAATCGTGCCCCACCGGCGCGCTGGCCGAGAAGGGCAAGGCCGTGGAAGAGATGGCGAAAGCCACCTGGCAGGTGACCAACGCCGCCCGGCGCAAGAAGGCGGCCTTATGAGCACCACGCCAGCCGCCGGAGGAAGTAACGGCGGGACCGCCGGGGTGGGATCTAAAGCGCCCGCCGGGGCGCCCTCTGGGGCGCTCTCGGGGCCCGGCAAAATGAAACTGGCCACCGTGTGGCTGGATGGCTGCTCCGGCTGCCACATGTCGCTGCTCGATCTCGACGAGGGCATCCTCACCGTGGCGGCCCGCGCCGACCTGGTGTATTCGCCCCTGGTCGACACGGTGGAATTCCCGGAGGGCGTGGACGTGGTGCTGGTGGAAGGCGCCGTCTCGTCGCTCGACGATGCCGCCAAATTGCAGGTGGTGCGGGCGCGCAGCCGCGTGCTGGTGGCGCTGGGCGATTGCGCCGTTACCGGCAATGTTCCCGCCATGCGCAACCGCCTGCCGGTGAAGCTGATCATGCAGCGGCTTTACGTGGAGGGCGCCGATGTGAACCCCGGTGTCCCCACCTCCGGCGTCCCACCGCTGCTGGCGCAGGCGCGGCCGCTGCATGAATTCGTCAAAGTGGATTTTCATCTTCCGGGCTGCCCGCCCGAGCCCAAGGCCATCCTGTCGGTCCTCACGGACGTGCTCAACGGGCGCGCGCCAAAGCTGCCGGCGGTGAGATTCGGATAGGAGCGCCGGTATGCGAAAAATCGTCATCGACCCGGTTACGCGCATCGAAGGACACGCCAAAATCACCATTCACCTGGGCGAGGATGGCAAAGTGGAGCGCACCCAGTTCCACGTCACCCAGGTGCGCGGCTTTGAGAAGTTCGTGGAAGGCCGCCCGTTCTACGAAATGCCGGCGATCACCGCGCGCATCTGCGGCATCTGCCCGGTGAGCCACATGCTGGCCTCCGTCAAAGCCGCCGAAGCCATTATGGCGGTGCGCATTCCGCCCGCCGCCGCCCTGCTGCGCGAGGCCATTCACTGCGGGCAGATTGTGCAGTCGCATGCCCTGAGCTTCTTTCATCTCTCGGCGCCCGACCTGCTGCTGGGCATGGATTCCGCCATTCCCCAGCGCAACGTGCTCGGACTGGCCGAAAAGCACCCGGACCTGGCGCGCGATGGCATCGCCCTGCGCAAGTTCGGCCAGCGCGTGATCGAATGCCTGGCGGGCGAGCGCATCCACCCGCCGGACATCGTGCCCGGCGGAGTCGCCGGCCCGCTCACCGCCTCCGCGCGCGACGCCCTGCGAAAGGATCTGCCGGAGGCCATGGCCATCGCACGGCGCACGCTGGGCCTGTTCAAGACCATCCTCGACGGCTTCGCTTCCGAAATCGCCAATTTCGGCTCCATGCCCACCATGTATGCGGGCCTGGTGGACCCGGCCGGCTCCCTGCGGCTGTATGACGGCCGTATCCGCTTCCTGGGCGCTGCCGGGGAAGTGGCGGCCGAATTCGATGCCGAGGATTACGCCCGCTGGATTGGCGAAGCCGCCATGCCGGACTCCTACCTGAAGTCGCCATACTTCAAGCCGCTGGGGTATCCGCAGGGTATCTATCGCGTGGGCCCCCTGGCGCGCCTCAACACCGCCGAGCGCTGCGGCACGCCGGCCGCCGATGCCGAGCTGGCCGAGTTCCGCGCGCGCTACGGACGGGTAGTGGAAAGCTCCTTCCACTACCACTATGCGCGGCTCATCGAGATCGTCTATGCCCTGGAACGACTGGAGGCGCTGCTCGATACGCCCGGCATCCTGGACGAGCACGTGCGGGCCCGAGCCGCGGTGAACGCCCTCGAAGGCGTGGGCGTGGCCGAAGCGCCGCGCGGCATTCTGATCCATCACTATAAGGTGGATGAGCAGGGCGCCATGAAGTGGGCCAACCTGATCGTCGCCACCGGCCACAACAACCTGGCCATCAATCGCTCGGTGGAGCAGGCCAGCCGCTGCTACGTGGATGGCAATCACCTCCAGGAGGGCATGCTCAACCGGGTGTCGGCGGTGGTGCGGGCCTACGATCCGTGCCTGAGCTGCTCGACGCACGCCGATGGAACGTTGGCGCTGCGGATTCAGCTTGTGAGCGCCGCAGGCGCGCTGCTGCACGAGATTGCCAGTGACTGAAGGCTGGCTGATTATCGGCTATGGCAGCCGCCTGCGCGGCGACGATGCCGTGGGGCTGCACGCCGCCCGCCTGCTGGCGCGCCGCGGCTTCCGCACCCTGGCCGTGCCCCAACTCACCCCCGAGCTTGCCGAATCCATCGCCTTGGCGCGGACGGTGGTCTTTGTAGACGCCGACGCCCGCCTCGCCCCGGGCGAGGTAGCGATGGCGCCGGTTGAGGCCGCCCCGCTGCGGTCCGCAGCCGCCCGGCGCGCCCCCATGATGGAGCACCATGCCACCCCCGAGTCCCTGCTCCGCCTCGTCCGCGAGTTGTACACGGCCACACCGCAAGCCTGGCGCGCCGGCATTGGAGGCGCGGACTTCGGCCTCGGCGGGCGTCTCTCCCCGGCCGCTAAGACCGGGCTGCGGAGGGCCGTTGCGGAAGTGCTCGCCCGCGCGAATGAAGCTTCGCCGCCGATCGGCCCTGCACCGCGGCGTCTCCGCTGAGACGGCGCAGGCGCCGCCGCCGCACCGGCCCGACCGTTTCCCGGCCTCCTGCTGCGCGCCCCCGAAACGCGAGCGGCGTCGCCCTCGTCGTCGTCGAGATTCACCGTCAGGCGGGGCTGCCCCTGCTACCATAGGAGCGTGGCTGAGCGCGTGTTCGAAGGGGTGCTCCCTGCCCTGGTGACCCCCTTCCGTGAGGATGAGCGCATCGATTTCAGTGCCTGGCAGTCGTTGATCGATACCCAGATCGCGGCCGGCGTGGACGGCCTTTTCGTGTGCGGCTCGGCGGGCGAGTTCGCCTCGCTCAGCAACGAGGAGCGGCGCGTGGCGCTGCGCTTCTGCCGGCAGGCCGCCGCCGGGCGCGTGCCGGTATATGGAAACGCCGGTGCGGTCACCACGCGCGAATCCGTGGCCCTGGCACAGGCTGCCCAGTCCGCCGGCGTGGACGTGGTGGTGGTGGTTACGCCGTATTACCTCAAGCCCTCGCAGGACGAGTTGGCCGAGCACTTCATCGAGGTCTGCCGCGCCGTCAATCTGCCGGTGGTGGCCTACAATTTTCCGCTCCACGGCGGGGTGGAACTGGCCGCCGAAACCCTCGGCCGGATTGCCTCCGCCTGCGGGAACCTGGTGGGTATCAAAGACTCCAGCGGACGCCTGGAACAGGCTCTGGCATACCTCGATTGCACGCCGGGCAGAAAGCTGGCGGTCTTCGAGGCTTTCGACAACCTGATTCTTCCGGCACTGGAGCGGGGCTGTCCGGGCACGGTGACGGCTTCCGCCAATCTGTGCCCGAAGCTGTTCGTGGATCTGTATCGCGCGCACCGCGAAGGACGGCCGGAGGAGGCCGCGCGCCTGCAATCGCTGGCCACGGAAGTGGGCGAACTGCACGGCTGGCACACCTTCCCGGGCGTGATAAAAGAGGCCATGGGGATGGCCGGCATGCCGGTGGGGCCGTGCCGCAAGCCGATCCTGCCCATGCCCGAGCCAGTGCGGCGGCGAGTAGCCGTACTAATCGAACGGCTGCGCGCGCACAAATACCTGCCGGGGACCAGCCGCTTCGCGGCCGCCTGAGGCGGCATCCAAAGCTCATGCCTAGTAATCGGCTGGAACACGAAAAAAGTCCATACCTGCTGCAACATTCTCATAATCCGGTGGACTGGTACGCCTGGGG
>DATJRE010000509.1:0-13457 GCA_035505095.1 Bryobacteraceae bacterium
CAGCGGCAAAACCGGCCAGATGGCCACCGTCGCGGACCTGTACACCCGCAAGGCTGTGCTGGTGCTGGGCGCCGACCTGGCTTTGGAGCATCCGCTGCTGAGCTTCCAGATCCGCGCCAATTACCGCCATCACCAGGCACATGTCTACGCCGTGACTGCCGAGCCGGTGCGCGAGGACAAGTACACCGTCGCCAGCATCCGCATCCGGGTCCCCGGTGGCGCCCCGGCGGGCCAGCACGATGGCGATCTCGGCGTAATCCCGGGACGCGATGTAGGCGCGGTTTCCACGGGCCCCGGCTCAGCCCCCATTGGCGGGCCGGGCGGGGCCACGGGCGACCCCACGGGATTCGTGAATCCGGACAACGTGGCGCCGGGGCCGCCGGATTATTTCGAAGCCCTCGAACAATTACGCGACCGCCTCAAGGCCGAGCCCGAGCTGGTGATCGTCTTTGACGATTCCTTCCAGGGACCCAATGTCCACCGCCTGGTCGAATTCGGCGAGTCTCTCGGCATCCCCGTGCGCTACATCTGTCTGGTGGATTACTCCAACTCGCGCGGCGCGCTCGATATGGGGCTGGTCCCCGGCGAAGGCGGTATGCGCCTGGATCAAATGCTGGCCGCCGATCTCAGCGCCCTGTGGGTGGTGGGTGCCAATCCCATGAAAAACGGCGTCACCCGCAAAGCGGATTTCCTGGTGGTGCAGGACCTCTTCCTCACCGAAACCGCTCTCCAGGCGGATGTCGTCCTGCCCGCCGCCAGCGCCTACGAGAAAAGCGGCACCGTCACCAATACCACCGGCGAAGTGCAGCGACTCAAACACGCCATCAACACCATGGGCGCCAAGCCCGATCTCGAAATCATGGGCTTCATCGCCCGCCAGATGGACGCCGCCGCGGCGCTCGGCCCGTGGGTGCCGGAGACCGTCTTCGCCGAAATCCGCCGCACCGTGCACGGCTACGATATTCCGCTTCCGGTGATCGATACCGGCGGCGCCGCGCTGACCATGCCCGTCAACGGCCGTGTCTCGGGGACACCCGGAGCCGTCATCCACTCCGACCACAACGGGCTATTCGCTTCGGGCACGCTCGGGCGTTATTCTAAGGTTCTGAATTCGGTGCTGGAAGGTCGCCTGGACCGGTAATGGACTCGTTTATCGTCATCAGCCTGATCAAGGTGCTGGTCATCTTCGCCGTTTTGATGACCACCCTGGCCTACCTGCAATGGGTGGAGCGCAAAGTCATCGCGCACATCCAGGTGCGCCCCGGTCCCTATCGCGTGGGCCCGCACGGCCTGCTGCAACCCCTCGCCGATGTCATCAAGCTGGTCACCAAAGAGGACCTTCTTCCGCCCTACGTCAATAAGCCGCTCTACCTCATGGCGCCGTTCCTCGCCATCACCATGGCGCTACTGCCGATTTCCGTCATCCCCTTCGGCCCCGCCATCTCCGTGGACGGCTACAAGACCTACATGCAGCTTACCGATCTCAACATCGGCGTGCTGTTCGTTCTGGCGGTATCTTCCATGGGCGTCTACGGCATTGCGCTGGCCGGCTGGTCCTCCAACAACAAGTACGCGCTGCTAGGCGGCCTGCGCAGCTCCGCCCAGATGATCAGCTATGAGCTGCCGCTGTCGCTGGCCATCGCCGCTCCCTTGCTGCTCTCCAATACTCTCAGCCTGCATAACCTAGTGCTCACCCAGGATGGCGGTATCTGGCACTGGAACGTGCTGCGCGGCCCCTTCCCGCAGATCTTCAGCTTCGTGATTTTTCTGATTGCCGCGTTCGCCGAAACCAACCGCGTGCCCTTCGATCTGCCGGAGGCCGAAAACGAGCTGGTGGCGGGCTTCCACGTGGAATACAGCAGCATGAAGTTCGCCTCGTTTTTCATGGCCGAGTACGCCAACATGATCACCGTCAGCTCCATGGCCACGCTCCTCTTTCTGGGCGGCTGGACCGCGCCCTGGCCGGCCGCTTACGGCTCCAGCCTGGTCCCCGCGGTGATTTTCGCCATTGCCGGCGTGGTGGCGCTTTACCACGGGCTGCACCCCGCACGCCGCCGCGACCAGCTTACCTTTCCCGTAGTGGGCGTAGTCTTCTTGCTGATCGCGGGCGTGTTTCTGCTGCCCATGGTGCAGGCCTGGCTCCTGCCGCTGTTCTGGTTCTGCGCCAAAACCGGCGCCTTGCTCTTCGCTTTCATGTGGGTTCGCGGCACCCTGCCGCGCTTCCGCTATGACCAACTGATGGCCTTCACCTGGAAGTTCCTGTTCCCGGTTGCGATGCTGAACCTTCTGGTGACGGGCCTTTTAGTAGCGTGGTTCTCGTAACATGGACGTCATTCTTTTTCTGGTCTTCGCGATCATCGCGGTGGTCTGCGCCATCAACGTGGTGGTGCAGGCGCATCCGATCTCGAGCGCCGTCTCGCTGGTCGGCGTGATGGGATCGCTGGCCGTCCTCTACCTGCTGCTGGGCGCCGAATTCCTGGCGGCCGCGCAAGTCATCGTCTACGCCGGAGCCATCATGGTGCTGTTCGTCTTCGTCATCATGCTGCTCAACGCCGGCGCCGAAATTCGCAAGGGCCGCTCGTTCATGGTGCAATTGCTGGGCGTGCCTTTGCTGGTCACGCTGCTCGGCCTGCTGGCATACATTGTCCAGCGCCTCTATCCCGCCGGCGCCATGGTCCACTTCGGAGGATTCACCAACGGCACCCCGCGCGACGTCGGCCGCGCCCTGTTCACCACCTACCTGCTGCCCTTCGAGGTCACTTCGATTTTGATTTTGATCGCCATTCTGGGCGCCATCGTTCTGGCGCGAAAGGAAATGGACTGAGATGGCTGCAATCCCGATCTCCTGGTTCCTCACCCTCAGCGCCGTGCTCTTCGTGCTGGGCGTGTCCGGATTCCTCTTCCGCCGCAACATCATCACCGTGTTCATGTCTATCGAGCTGATGCTGAACGCCGTCAACCTGAGCTTCGTGACGTTCTCCTACCAGCTCAAGCAGGTGGATGGCAACCTGTTCGCTTTCTTCGTGATGGTAGTCGCCGCCGCCGAAGCAGCCGTCGGCCTGGCCATCATCCTGACGGTCTTCAAGAACCGCTCGACCTTGAATATCGATGAAGTGGAGACCATGAAGAACTGACATGGTGCAGACCACTAAAACCAATCCTCGAATTTCTTCTCCGCGCTTTCTCCGCGCCCTCCGTGTCTCCGCGGTGAACACCCAGCCGCCCTTGGATAACTGATGCAACTCTGGCTCATCCCGCTCCTGCCCTTCGCCGGCTTCCTCATCAACGGCCTGTTCGGCCGCCGGCTCTCCAAGAGCGCCGTCAACGCCGTCGCCATCGGCAGCGTGCTGCTCTCCTTCGCCTGGGTTCTCAAAACCCTCTTCTCCGTCAACCTCGACGCCTCCTACACCGAGCACTACTTCACCTGGATTCAGAGCGGCACGCTCACCATCGGCTGCGACATGTCGGTGGACCGCCTCACCGCCATCATGCTTCTGGTGGTTACCGGCATCGGCTCGCTCATCCATATCTACTCCATCGGCTACATGGCGCACGAAGGCGGCTACTACCGTTTCTTCGCCTACCTCAACCTGTTTATGTTCTTCATGCTGGTGCTGGTGCTGGCCGCCAACTACCTGGTGCTGTTCGTGGGCTGGGAAGGCGTGGGCCTCTGCAGCTACCTGCTGATCGGCTTCTACTTCGATAAGAAATTCGCCACCAACGCCGGCAACAAGGCGTTTATCGTCAACCGCATCGGCGATTTCGGTTTTTCGCTGGCCATCTTCTATATGGTCCGCAACTTCGGCTCGCTGGATTTCGGCACCGTCTTCAAGGCCGCTCCGGGCGCCTCGGAAGCCACCCTCACCACCATCGGCCTGCTGCTGATGCTGGGCGCCTGCGGCAAATCCGCGCAGATCCCTCTCTACGTCTGGCTCCCCGATGCCATGGCCGGCCCCACCCCCGTCTCCGCCCTCATCCACGCCGCCACCATGGTCACGGCGGGCGTCTATATGACTGCCCGCTCCTGGGTCATCTACACGCATGCCCCCATGGCGCTCGATACCATCGCCATCATCGGCGTGGCCACGGCGTTCTTCGCCGCTACCATCGGCATCGCCCAGAACGACATCAAGAAAGTCTTCGCCTACTCCACCGTCTCGCAGCTCGGCTACATGTTCCTGGGCGTGGGCTGCGGCGCTTTTTCGGCCGGCATCTTTCATCTGATGACCCACGCCTTCTTCAAGGCGCTCCTGTTCCTCGGCTCCGGCAGCGTGATTCACGCCGTGGCCGGCGAGCAGGATATGCGCCAGATGGGCGGCCTGCGCCACAAGATCCCCTGGACCTTTTGGACCATGATGTGCGCGGCCGTAGCCATCTCCGGCATTCCGCCCACCAGCGGGTTCTTCAGCAAAGATTCCATCCTGGTGGCGGCTTACCACCACGCCCCCTGGATGTACTGGCTGGGCGCGTTCACCGCCGGATTAACCGCCTTCTACGTCTTTCGCGCCATGTTCATGACCTTCTTCGGCGAGTACCGCGGCAAGGCCCATCCCCACGAATCGCCGCCCGTCATGCTGATCCCGCTGGCCGTGCTGGCCCTGCTTTCGCTCGGCGGCGGCTTCATCGCCGTGCCGGCGTTCCTGGGCAAATTCTTCCCCACCGTCGAAGTCCCCGAGGATTTCAGCCTGATGGCGATCTCGGTGGCCTTCGGCCTCGGAGGCATCGCCCTGGCTTACCTGATGTACATCGCCAAACCCGCCCTGGCCGATTCCGTGGCAGGCAGCTTCAAAGGCCTCTACACCCTGGTCTACAACAAGTACTTCGTGGATGAAATCTACGATGCCACGGTGGTCAAGCCCGTGGTGGGCGGCTCCCGCGAGGTGCTCTGGAAGGGCGTGGATGCGGGCCTCATCGATGGCGCCGTCAACGGCGTGGGCGCGCTGGCCCGACGCACCGGCGGTGTCTTGCGACTCATGCAGTCCGGCAATATCCGCAGCTACGCCACCTGGGTGCTGTTCGGCTCGGTGGTGGTCATCGTGGCCCTGGAGCTCGGCGGAGGCATGCGATGAACCCCGTGCTCGCCGTCCTGGCGCTTCCCCTGGTCGCGTTCCTGGCCGCCCTGGCGATTCCCCGCAGCCAGCCGCAGAACAGCCGCTGGTGGGCCCTCGCCAGCTCGCTCGCCATCTTCGTGGTTTCCCTCATCCTGGTGGCCACCTTCAACCACAGCCTCGGCCAGGAGCAATTCTTCATCGATCGGCAGTGGATCGCCTCGCCCGATATCCACTTCGCCATCTCAGTGAATGGCGTCAGCCTCTGGCTGATCGTGCTTTCCACCTTCCTCACCCCGCTCTGCGTCCTCATCTCCTGGCGCTCCATCCAGAACCGCGTCAAGGAGTTTTACGCCTTCCTGCTGCTCCTGGAATTCGGCCTCATCGGCGTATTCGTGGCGCAGGACCTCTTCCTGTTCTACGTCTTCTGGGAAATCAGCCTCGTCCCCATGTATTTCCTGATCGGCGTCTGGGGTCACGAGCGCCGCATCTATGCCGCCGTCAAATTCTTCCTCTACACCATGGCCGGCTCCATGCTCATGCTGACTGCCATCATCTATCTCTACAACCTCACCGGCACGTTCAGCTACGCCGCCATCCTCGACCGCCTGGCCAGCGGCAAACTGGTCTTCGCCCCCGGGGAACAGATGCTGCTCTTCCTGGCTTTCTTCGTGGCCTTCGCCATCAAGGTGCCGCTCTTCCCCCTGCACACCTGGCTGCCCGACGCCCACGTGGAAGCCCCTTCGGCCGGCTCCATCATGCTGGCCGCCGTCATGCTGAAAATGGGCGCCTACGGAATCCTGCACTTCTGCGTTCCGCTGTTTCCGCGCGCCGCCCGCGCCTGCGCCCCGTGGATCGTGGTGCTGGCCATCATCGGAATTATCTACGGCGCGCTGGTCGCCATGGTGCAGCCGAATCTCAAAAAGCTCGTGGCCTACTCCTCGGTCAGCCATCTGGGCTTCGTGGTCCTCGGCATCTTCTCCTTCACCCGCATGGGACTCGATGGCGCCGTCTACCAGATGCTCAATCACGGTATCTCCACCGGCGCCCTGTTCGCCTTCGTGGGCCTGCTTTACGAGCGCCGCCACTCGCTCGAAATCGCCGATTATGGCGGCGTGGCCACCGTCGCTCCCTGGCTCTCCACCGTCTTCCTGGTCACCACCCTGGCCAGCATCGGCCTTCCCATGCTCAACAATTTCGTCGGCGAATTCCTGGTCCTGCAAGGCACCGCCACGGTCCACTTCACCTGGACCGTCTACGCCTCCCTGGGCGCCATCCTGGCGGCCTGCTACATGCTATGGATGTACCAGCGGGTCTTCTACGGCGAAGTCAATCCGGAAGTCCGCCATCATATTTTCGATCTCCATCCGCGCGAGTGGGCCGTGGCCGTTCCGCTGCTCGCCATGATGCTGTGGATGGGCGTCTACCCGCAAAGCTTCCTGCCGCCGGTGGGCAAAGTCAACGACGCCATTCTGCAACAATCCCAGGTGGACGTGCCCGTGCGGGTAGCCCTGCCTGTCCGAGTGGAGGCCGCCCGTGCCCGTTAGCTTCCCCTCATCCCTCGATCTGGCGCGCTTCCTGCCCGAGATTCTGCTCACCATCTTCGGCACCCTCTTAATGGTGCTCGATCCGGTGATTCACCGGCGTTCCACGAATCTGTTCGGCCATCTCACCCTGCTGGCTCTGGCCGCCGCCATGGGCGCCGCAGTCTACGCCGGCTCCCTGGAGGGCCCGGCGTTCGGCGGCATGTTGATCGTGGATGGCTTCGCCACCTTCTTCCGGGTGCTGGTCATCGCTGCCGGAATGCTCACCGTGCTGGCTTCCTACCGCTTCCTCCAGCGCGAGAACGCCGAGGCCGGCGAATATCACGCGCTGCTGCTGTTTTCGCTGGCCGGCCAGTGCCTCATGGCCGCCGCCAACGACCTCATCATCGTCTTCATCGGCCTGGAGATCTCCTCCATCGCCAGTTACGTGCTGGCCGGCTACCTGCGCGACGACAAGCGCGCCAATGAAGCCGCCCTCAAGTATTTCCTGCTGGGGTCCTTCGCCACCGCCTTCTTCCTCTATGGAGTGGCCATCCTCTACGGTTCCACGGGCACCGTCCGCCTGGATCAGATCCGCGTAGTCCTCAACGGCCCCAACGCGCCGTTCCCCGTCTTTGTGACCCTGGCCGCCGCGCTCCTGCTGGTGGGCGTGGGCTTCAAGGTTTCGGCCGCGCCTTTCCAGGTTTGGGCGCCCGACGTGTATCAAGGCGCGCCTACCCCGGTGGCCGCCTTCCTTTCGGCCGCGCCCAAAGCAGCCGCGTTCGCGGTCTTCCTGCGCATCTTCACCATCGCCCTGGAACCCATCGGCAACGCCTGGGAGCCGCTGGCCTGGGGATCGGCGCTGCTCTCCATGACCATCGGCAATTTCGCCGCGCTGCTTCAGTCCAACATCAAGCGCATGCTGGCCTACAGCTCCATCGCCCATGCCGGCTACGTGCTGGTGGCCCTCACTGCCCGATCCGATACCGGCACTTCCGCCGCCATGTTCTACCTGGCCGCCTACGCCCTGATGAACCTGGGCGCCTTCGCCGTAGTGTGCCACCTTTCGGGCAAAGGCGAGCGCTATTTGAGTCTCGACGATTTTTCTGGCCTCGGCCAGAAACAGCCCTTCACCGCCGCCATGCTAACCATCTTCCTGCTCTCCCTGATCGGCGTCCCGCTCACCGGCGGCTTCTTCGGCAAGTTCTACATCTTTCAGGCCGCCCTGGAATCGCACCTGGTGTGGCTGACCGTTCTGGGCCTCCTCAACAGCGCCGTAGCCGCGTACTACTACCTGCGCGTCATGGTGATGATGTACATGCACGAGCCCGGCGAGGCCGTCGCGGATGCCGAACCGCTGCCCCATGGCCTGCAACTGGCCCTGGTCCTGCCCGCCCTCGGCACACTGATCCTGGGCATCTTCCCCAACTGGGTTTTAGAATTCACCAGCCACTCGGCCGCTTTGATGAAGTAAAAAGGCGCTTGCGGCCTGGCCGCTACTGCAGTGCCGGCACAAACACCGTCCGCGGCGCCGCGTTGCCCGGGTCCAGCAGCCACATCGGGCCCTGCCCCGGTTCATTCAGCCGGAACACCGAGCCCATGGCCGCCATCTCCGCCGGCGCGCACGTGCAGGCCACCTGGTTCGGCGCTCCGCCCGCTGTGCCCAGCGCCACCACTCCGGCCGCCACGGCGGCGAACACCGTCGTGCCATCCGCCGAAAACGCCAGGCCCACCGGCGACGGCACGCCCGAATCCGCCAGCACCGTCCGTTGCGCCGCGCCATCCACGCTGCGCACCAGCGTGACGCCCGCGCCATCCGCCACCGCCGCATCGTGACCGCCCGGCGCGAAAGCCGCCATCATCCCATTGATGAGGCTGCTGCGCCCGCCCGCGCCCGCCAGCCGCACCGTGCCGCCGCGCGCCTCCAGCAGCACCGCGCCATCGTCGCTCAGCGCTACCGTCCCGGTCGCCATCCGCGCCGCCGTCCGCACATGCGTTTCTGGCGCCACATCCAGCGGCAACACCTTGCCCAGTACGGGCGCATTCGGGAATCCGGTGACCACCTGCGCTTGGGCGGCATAAAGCAGCGCCGCCGCCGTTCCCGATGGGCTGTAGACCACGCTATCCGGAACTCCAGTGACGCCCGGAACGGCCACTTCGGTCAATCCGCCGCTCGCCAACGCCAGGAAGTGCAGCGAGCCATCCTGTGCCGCCACCACCGCGCTATCCAGCCGGGGCGCCACCACCACCCAGTTGGCCGGGTAGTTCAGCGGGATGCCGCTGCCCAGCGTTGCCCCCCCGGGCAGACCCATCACCGGCCGCAAAACCCCCGCCGTCCGGTCGTAAACCAGCCCGCTGGTAGGCCCGGACACGGTTGCCGGCTGCTGTGCCGCCAGTACTCCGGCCAATCCCATCAACATCCCCGCCATGCGCCGCGCGCACCGGCACGTCTGAGAAACGGTCCCCTCGGTCATCATCTTCGCCCCCTAAACACAATCGCGGGCGCACCCACCGTACCGGTTCCCGGCGAAATGGTGGTGGCCGTGGGTGTGGTTACGGTGGGGCTGCTGCCGCCGCCGCCGTACGCGGCATACAATCCGCCTGCCGCCGCTGCCGCCGCTGCCACTGCCAGAATCACAATCAGTTTCGTGGAAATTCCCCCTGCGGCCGCCGCGCCGCCTGCCCCAGCCGCGTTGCTCTGGGAGATGTTGGTGCTGCCCGTGCTGCCGTTCAGCGACGCGTTCACGTGAATCTGAAACTGCCCCTTCACCCCGTTAGGCCGGAATCCGTGCGCCACCGCCCGCCCCTGCGCATCGGTGATCACCGTGAGCGAATGCACGCCGCCGGCAAACGTGCCGCCCGCGCCCTGCGTGGGCAGGCTGAACACCACCGCCGCGCCCGCCACCGGACGGTGGTTCTCATCCTGCACCTCCACCACCGGTTCGCGCGCCGTGCGCTGCTTGATGTTATTGATGGCGCCTTCGCCTTCCACCACCACGATGTTCAACACCGGCGCCTGGGCCATCAGCCCGGCAGCCAGCAACAACCCTAAGAAGCGCTTCAGCATTCAGTCCTCCGCCCCAATCTGCGGGGCAACCGCTTCACCCCGGCGGTTCTTAAAGATTATACAGCCGTTTACGGGCGGCGCCCATGGACCGCCAAGCCCATCCAGTCCCAGCCGGCCAGCGGATCGTCGGGTACCAGGAAAATTCCCGCCCTGATGGAGGCGGCCCCGTTTTATCAGCGTTCATCAGCGTTCATCAGCGGCCAATAGCCCCGGTGGTGCCGTGAGCAAGACTTTCTCCAGCGAAGGGCATCTCGGCCGCTGAGGAACCCCGAGGAACGCTGATAATCAAAGACCAATTCGCGGAAACCCGCCCCACGCGAGCTACCGCCGAGGGGGTCCTCCGCCCACGGCGGCGGCCCGGTTTCGGCTCCAGGAGTCCATCCCGCACCTCATCTCCAGGCGATCTGGCGGTAGAAACAAACTCCGCCACGCCGGTGCCATAGGCTATGATGCTCGTGATATGGGACGAGTCTTCAATCGCCTGCCGGGAGTTTTCCTCTCCCTGTTCGCATACGGGTCCGCGTCCGCCCAGACCTACACCGTTTCCACCTTCGCCGGCGGCGGTCTCCCCATCAATATCGCCGGAACATCCGCCAGCCTCAGCGGCGGATCGGAGTCTGCCGCGGCGGACTCCAGCGGCAACGTTTTCTTCACCTATCAGAACAGCGTGCTGCGATTGGACGCCAAAACGGCAACCCTCACCGTGGCAGCCGGAAGCAGCGCCGCGGGCTTCGGCGGCGACAACGGACCCGCCGCCGCTGCTGAGTTGGACCGCCCCACCGGCGTGGTCCTGGATTCTACAGGCAATCTCTACATCGCCGATGCCAGCAACTTTCGCATTCGAAAAGTCACCAACGGCGTGATCACCACCGTGGCCGGCGGCGGACAGCCCAGCGGCAACGGCGATAACGGCCCGGCCACCAGCGCCCGATTGGACGCCCCCGTCGGCATTGCCGTGGACTCCGCAGGCAACCTCTACATTGCCGATGGCGACCGCGTCCGGAAAGTCGCCGGCGGCATCATTACCACCGTGGCCGGCGGCGGGGCCAGCACCTCGGACGGTGTTCCGCCCACCAGCGCCCAGTTAAACGCGGTCACTGCCGTGGCTGTGGATTCCGCCGGCAACCTCTACATCGTCGAGACCAACAACTGCGTCATCCGGAAAGTGGCTAACGGCGCAATCACTACAGTTGCCGGAAACGGCACGTTCGGAACCAGCGGGGACAACGGCGCGGCCACCAGCGCCCAACTAGCCACACCGTGGGGCGTGGCGGTAGATTCCGCCGGCAACATCTACATCGCCGACACCGGCAGCAGCCGTATCCGCCAGGTTTCGAACGGCGTGATCACCACCGTGGCTGGTGGCGGGACGACTCTGGGTGACAACGGTCCGGCCGTCGCCGCCCAACTGAATGAGCCTTATGGCGTGGCACTGGATTCCGCCGGCAACCTCTACATCGCCGATACGAACAACAACCGCATCCGTAAGGTCGCAAGTGCCATCATCACCACGATCGCGGGCGGAGGGACAAGTCTCGGCCCCGGCGGCCCTGCCACCGCCGCACAATTATCGGACCCCTATGGGGCGGCTGTTGGTTCGTCAGGTAGCGTCTTCATCGCGGACAATACCAACAACCGAGTCCTGGTGGTCATGAATGGCGCCGTCGCCCTTGTGGCCGGCAATGGCACCCCTGGCTTCAGCGGCGACAACGGCCCCGCGGCCGGAGCTCAGTTAAATAATCCTACCGGGGTGGCCGTAGATTCCGCCGGCAACCTGTATATCGCCGACTACAATAACAGCCGCGTCCGCAAGGTCGCGAACGGAGTGATCACCACCGTTGCCGGAAACGGCACTCCCGGTTTCAGCGGCGACGGCGGCCCGGCGGCCAACGCCCAGTTGCGCTTTCCCGCCGCAGTCGCGCTGGATTCCGCGGGCAACCTGTACATCGCCGACCTCGGAAACAGCCGTGTCCGCAAAGTCTCCAACGGAGCGATTACCACCGTCGCGGGAAACGGCACTTTCGGTTTCAGCGGCGACAACGGTCCCGCAACGGCCGCTCAGTTGTCCTCCCCGGCCGGTGTGGCCATGGACTCCGCCGGCAACCTCTACATTGCCGATTATGGCAACAACCGGATCCGCGAGGTCTCCAACGGGACCATCACCACCATCGCGGGCAACGGGAACGTGATTCAGACCGGCAACCATGGCGATGGCGGTCCAGCCACCAGCGCCAATTTTTTCCAGCCCACCGGCCTCGCCGTGGACGGCGCGGGTACCCTTTACGTGAGCGACAGCAACGACAACAGCGTGCGCGTGATCAAAAACGGCGTGATCGCTACCCTTGCGGGTGGCGGACAGAGCCTGGGCGACGGGGGCCCGGCAGCCGATTGCCAGCTAGCCCAGCCAGAGGGCCTCGCAACCAACTCGGCAGGCGGTCTTTACATCGCTGACTCCGTCGACAACAGAATCCGCCTTCTCTCACCCTCCGGACCCGGGCTATCCATCACCCTGACGCATGCCGGCAGCTTCGTCCAGGGCCAAAGCAGCGCCACCTACGCCGTCACCACATCGAACGCCGCAGCCACCGCAGGCAAGGTGACCGTCATCGACACGCCCCCCACAGGGCTGACGGTGGTGTCTATGTCGGGCACGGGCTGGAGTTGCACCGGCAATGTCTGTAGCCGCAGCGACGCCCTCAGCGCCGGCGCCAGCTATCCCGCCATTACCGTGAGCGTGAACGTAGCCTCCAATGCTCCATCGCAAGTGATCAACCAGGCGACCGTTTCCCAAAGCGGGTCCCTCCCTGCCAGCGCGACCGATACCACCGCCATCAGTGGAAGCGCTCCCTCCGGAGGCGCGCCCGTGATTTCGCTGGTTGCTAACGCCGAGGGGGAAAGCCCCACTATCGCCCCCAACACCTGGGTCGAGATCAAAGGCGCCAACCTGTCACCCGCTGGTGACACCCGCACCTGGCAAAACTCCGATTTCGCGAACGGCCAAATGCCCACCGCTCTCGACGGAGTGAGCGTCACGGTAAACGGCCAGCCGGCGTACGTCTACTACATCAGCCCGACCGAGGTGAATGTGCTCACCCCGCCCTTGGGACTGCCCGCCGTAATCCAGGTGCAATTGACGAATAACGGCGTCGCCAGCGCGCCCACCGAGGTGGCCGCCAACACCTTCTCGCCTTCGTTCTTCGTCTTCAACGGCGGTCCGTACGTCGCCGCGCAGCATCTGGACGGCAGCCTGGTCGGCCCCACCGGCCTATACCCCGGATATAGCACGCCCGCGGCGCCCGGAGAAACCATCATTCTTTGGGCCAACGGATTCGGACCATCCAGCGTTCCCGTGGTGGCCGGCTCGGAGCAACAAACGGGATCTCTGCCGATTTTGCCCGTCATCACGATTGGCGGCGTGAATGCCTCCGTGCTGTACGCGGGCCTGGTCTCTCCCGGCGAGTTTCAGTTCAACATCGTGGTGCCGGCATCCCTCGCCAATGGCGATCAACCGATTACCGCCGCTTACTACGCTTTCAGCACGCCATCCGGCACGCTCCTCACCATCCACCAATAGCTACCGCCGCAGCGGGTCCTCCACCCACGGCGGCGTAGCCTCGATCAGCCGCCCTAACTAAAATAGAGCTGTCCAGGTGACCTAGCTTCCCGCTGCCCGCTTTGTCTGCTTCACGAGAGGTGGTCCCGGTCCGTCGTGCTCGATGGCGAAGAGCACCAGAGACGAATCTTCCAGCCTGGCAGCGTGGGCGTGCTTTTTGGCATCAGACATGCACGGACAACGGTCGGTTAAGAACCGGCTTAGCC
>DATJRE010000510.1:0-22617 GCA_035505095.1 Bryobacteraceae bacterium
TTCGACGCGAATCCCGGCGCGGGGCCCCCCTATCCCAGCGATGTCCTGTACCTTTACCTGGGGCTGCCGGCGCTGTTCGCCATCGGATGGGCCTTAGGGAGGCGCACGTGGCGGCCGTACGCGCAGCCCGTGGCGGCGGCCGCGGTCTGCCTGGTGATGGCTACCAACCCGGGTAGGCTGGTGTACCGGCTGGTGATGCAAGTGCCGCTGCTCGAGCAGTCCCTGCAGAGCTACAACTTTTACGAAGGTGTGGCGGCCATGGCGGCGCTGGTGACGGCTTTGGGCGTAGACGATTTTCTGGCTGGGGCGCGTACAGCTTCGCAGAAGGCGCGCGGGCGCTGGCTTGCGCTGGTGGTCACCGCCGCGTTGGCCGGCTGGGCGATGCGCCAATTGTGGATCTGGGGGCACGGCGGCCGGTTTCGATCGGGAACCGGGTCGTTGGTGGAAACCGCCGTGGCGCTGGTTCTGTTTTCGGCGGGGATGTGGGTGCTGCGCGCGGCGGCCGGGACGGGCCGGGCATGGCTGGCGGCGGCACTGCTCATAATGGCTCTGGCCGACTATAAAGGTTTCGGCGCCAACCGCCGATTTAATACCGTGGATGGCGATGTAGACAATCTGCAGAATCCGGTCGGGATTCGCGGCATCAATCTCACCGCCTATGAGGCCCTGTGGACCAATCGGCAGTTCCGGATCGCTTCGGATGAGCGGGGCGGGCCGAATTCGACGGACTA
This sequence comes from Bryobacteraceae bacterium, assembly GCA_035505095.1. GTDB lineage: Bacteria > Acidobacteriota > Terriglobia > Bryobacterales > Bryobacteraceae > JOPF133. The sequence continues at coordinate 732 of DATJRE010000510.1, forward strand.
TCGCCTATGGGGGCTGGCTACGCCGCAGGGGTTCGACCCCTTTCTGCCGCGTGCGTACCACGACTTCATCGAGCAGTGGGTCCCGTTCGATTCCAATCGGGAATTCCGCATGGCTATCCGCAATGAGGAGATGCTGCGGGAATTAGGTGTGCGTTATGTGATCACCCACGAGGGCGCCGCGAATGCCGCCTGGCTGGCGGCGAGCCCCTCGTTCCGCCTGTTGGGGCCGGACGATTCGTTTTATCGGGTGTACGAGTTCCTGCGGGCCAAGGCGCCTTACGGTTGGGTGGACGGTGGAGGCGCAGCGCGGCCGGTTGGCTGGCTGCCCGAACGCCGGACGTTCCAGGTGGATTCGGAGCGGGGAGGCCGGTTTTTCCTGGCGGAGGAACTGCTGGCAGGCTGGAGCGCATCGGTGGATGGGCATGCCCAGGCCGTGGAACGCTGGAATCGCGTCTTCCAGGCGGTCGCCGTGGGGCCGGGAACGCATACCGTGGTTTTCGAATATCGGGCCGATGGATTGCTGCCTGGCGCCGCCGCCGGAATCGTGGCGGCAGCGGTCCTGGCATGGGCGGCCGCACGCAAACCAAAGGGCTATTGCAAACCACGATAATGTGGTGCTAAAGTCCTGATTAGGGCCGACCTGCCCGAACTTGGAACGTTGAACCTACCGGTTCAAGGAGATATTTTTATGTTACGGAAATTCGTTCTGGCGTTTGCGATTCTGGCACTTGCCGCCGCATTCGCGGGAACCGTACCGGCCCACGGGCCGGGTTGCTGGATTACTTTGTTAGGGCCCTCTGCGGTACAGGGTACGCCTCTGGCCGCGGGGGATTATCACGTGACGGTGAATGGAGATAAGGCTACCTTCGTTCGCGGGAAGCTATCCTTCACGGTGGATGTGAAAGTCGAGTCGGAGGTAAAGAAATTCGACTCCACGGCAATCCGTTTTACCGATATTGCGGGTAAGTCCAATATTACCGAGATACGTATCGGTGGCAGTAAAACGAAGCTGTTATTTCAACTGAACGAAGGCGGAACGCGGTAGTTCCATGCCAGGCAACCCGCAGCCAGAGTAAGTGCCCGTCGGCGCACCTCTCTGGCTTGCGGGTATGCGGGCTTTGCGGTTTGGTCATCTATGGCCGCTGTTTCTGCTCGGCCAGGTGAGCGGCCAGAACCAGCAGTAAAGCATCCAGGGCCTCGCGAAGTTCGCCGATATCGATGGGCCGCGCGCGCAAAGCGGCCTCCAGGCTTCGAGCCCGCTCGCTGAGCACCGGAAAGCCCAGCAAGCCCGCGGCGCCAATCCACTGGTGAGCCGCTTGAGCCGCCGGTTCGGGGTCGAATTCTCCGTCCAATCCGAACCTCCATTGGCGGGCCAGAGTATGCGCTTCGTCAAGAAAGTGGCCGCGCAACGGCTGAAGCGCAGAATCGCTCTGCAAGGGAGGGTTTCCGGGCGGGGCGATGGACGGCGGGTGGTCGAGCCGGTCCAGAAATTCGCGGACCCGCGATCCCAACGTGTAAGTGTCGATCGGCTTCGCAATGCAGCCGTCACAACCGGAATTCAGAGCGTCCTCTTCTTCACTGGGGCTGGAAAAAGCCGCCAGAGCCACGATTAGGATATCCCGGGTATCTTGGGCGGACTTGATGCGCCGTGCCAGTTCGAGCCCGTCGATGCCCGGTAACTGAATGTCGGTAAGGATCAGGCGCGGATGCTTAGTGCGAAGAAGTTCCAGGGCCTCTTCGGCGGTGGAAGCGGTCAACACCTCGTAAGCCTGATTGGCGAGAAGGATTCGCGTCAACTTCAGATTTACCGGCGTGTCGTCAACAATTAGTATCAGCTCGCCTGCCATGAAGTTGGTATTTTAGCCTACGGGCAGTTGAGAGTACCCTGCCGGAGGTACCAGGTTAGGTCCACTAGGTATAGGATTACCTTTCGCTCAGTCCGGCTATTACCCGATAGGCCCACAGAGGCTCTTAGGGAAAGGGGCACTGGAATCTTCTAAATAGCCGGTCAGGACAGCAGTGGTAATACCCCGGCGTTTGGGCGCTTCCTAATCGGCTTCTTACAGCTTCCTAAGCAGCTTCTGAGAAAGATAAGACACGGTTCTCCGCCAGCCAGCCCGGATCGAGTGGCAGGAAGGAGCAACTCGTGCATCCTGGGCGTTCCCGATCCGGTGCGGTTCCGCGGCGACAGCCCCAGTTGAGGGCGGCGGACTCGGTGCGGGTCGTCCGTACGCGTTCCAGCACCGCATCGCATCGTACCGAAGGAATGGCGGCCTCATGGAAGACCACCGAAGCGCCGCGGGTGAGCGGGGCGATCTCCTCGTAATTGCGGATATCGGCGCGCTGGAAATCGATGGCGGCAGCCCCCCGGCGCTGCGTCCGTAGGCGTTCCCCGATCCGGCGGGGCTGCGCAACCAGGTCACCACGATCGCGGCAGACGCGCGAGAATTAGAGAGTGGATGGTAATCGAGGCAAGGCTTACCGTGGGATCGCCGCCTGGCGCCCTGAGCGCTTTGGCGGTCTCCTGCGGCGTATTCCGGAATCCGGCAGAACCGCTGCGGTATGAGTAAGATGGCGGCAGCGACTGGGGGCGGCGCGCGGACTCCGGGACCACCCGGCAGAACCGGCCGGCGGGAAATCGGGTGGCATTCCCGCCCGGCGCAACCCTCCGCCGTGCTATCACTAGACTGAATGGACCGCATCGGGCGCTACAAAATCGTCAGGGAGTTGGGGCGTGGCGCGATGGGTGTGGTCTATCACGCGATCGACCCCAATATTGGCCGTCCGGTGGCCATCAAAACGATCCAGCTCGGTAGCGGCCGGCAGCCCGAGGAGCAGGAGCGGCTTCGGGAACGCCTGTTCCGTGAAGCGCGCTCGGCGGGGATTCTTTCCCACCCCGGGATCGTGACTATTTACGATGTGGAGCAGCAGGGGGACGTCGCCTACATTGCCATGGAATACGTAGACGGGCCGACCCTGGACCAGATGCTGTCGCGGCCGCAGGCGCTGAGCGGCACCCAGATGTTCAGTATCCTGGGGCAGACCGCCGTAGCGCTGGATTATGCCCACCAGAAGGGCATTGTCCACCGCGATATTAAGCCGGCGAACATCATGGTCACCGGCGACGGGACGGCCAAAATCACGGATTTCGGCATCGCCAAGATCACCGCTTCCGAGCAGTTAACCATGACCGGCTCGATTGTAGGCACGCCGCATTACATGTCGCCGGAACAGGTGCAGGGGCTGACTGTGGATGGCCGTTCGGACCAGTTTTCGCTGGCCGTGATCGCCTTCGAGATGCTCACCGGGGAAAAACCTTACACCGGTGAACACCTGACCACGGTGGTCTACAAGATCGTCGCCGAAGAGCCGGTGGCGCCGCAAAGGCTGAACCCGACCCTCGGCGGCGCCATGGATGCGGCCGTGCGCAAGGCGCTCTCCAAGAAACCGGACCAGCGCTACCGCACCTGCCAGGAATTCATGGATGCCCTGGAGCAGGCGTCCAAGGAGACGCGTGGATGGAAGACCATGCCTCGCGGCGGCAGCCTGAACGAGCCGACGGTGGTGGACGTGGCGGCGCCCGCTGCGATCAACCTGCCTCCTGCGCGCCCGGCGCGGCACAGCGATGAGACCACCACCGCGGAGCGCTCAGGGCGGCGCAAGGCGGGATTCCTGACATTTCTGCTGGCGATGGTGGTGGTGGTGGGGCTGCTGGTGCTGATCGGCACGCAGGCGATGCCGTGGCTCTCCACCAGGCATGCCCCGAACGCCGATACGGACGCTTCGCAGCCCGCGGCGGAGAAGCAGCCGTCGCCCACAGCCACGGTTCCTCCGGTGGCTACTCCGGCGGCGCCGGTCGCCAATCCCACGGAGCCCGCCGCTACTCCTCCGGCGACACCCCCGGCTGCCGCGGGTGCTTCGCCAGGGCAGGCGGCGCCTCCGCCAGTGGAGGAGAAGCCCAGCCCGATGACGCCGCCGGAACCGGTGAAACCCGCGTCGCAGAAACTACCGGAGGAGGAGGCGCCCAAGCCAACTCCGGCGCGGCGGGCGCCGCGGCAGGTAGTGGCAGCCGAACCGCAGCCGGTCACCGTGATCACCAGCCCAGGGGGCGCCACGGCGATCCTGGACGGGCGCGACGAGACGGCCTGCACTACACCGTGCAACCTGAACGCCACACCCGGCCATCACAGCGTCACCATCGAGCTGTCCGGCTACGGCATGGAGCGCCGCTATTTCGACGTCGGCACCGGGCCCATGGAGATATCCGCGATCGTCCTGCACGCCCAAGGCGGGACCCTGATGCTGACCTCAGCGCCTTCGGGTGCTTTGATCCTGGTGAACGGCAAGCGCCTCCAGCAGACCACCCCGGCGCAACTCCAACTGGCGCCCGGCAATTACAGCATCGAGGTGGAGAAGGAGGGTAAGCAGACCACCCGATCGGTTGAGATTCGCAACGGGGTGATCAGCTACCTCAAGATTACGTTCTGAAAGAGGCTGGGGCGCTAGCTGGCGCTCCTGACCAATCCGAGCGGCTCCCCCGCCTTTTCCGCCTTGGGGGCGAGTGATGGGGTCCAATCCCAATTGCGACGCTCGATGATGGTGCGGGGTTCGTAGGTTTGGCCGGCGGCCAGGCGGCGCGCCTCGCGGCGTGCGGACCACAGGATGGCGGGGCCCACGACGTGGCTGATCACCCGGCTCATGAGGCCGAATTCGCGCCCAATCTCCTTCCGCAGGGCGCGGATCCTATCGGCCACTGCGGAATTGGCGCCGCGCAGATACCTCTCCATGGCCCACAGGGCGGCGGCGTAGCCATCGCGCAGCGAGCGGGCTTCCCACGCAAAGCGCGCCCGCACGCGCGGGTCGGGATCGTTGTGATAGCGGCGCCAGCCTTCCAGGGTGGTGCGGCAGATGCGGTAAATGCTGGGGCCGTTGCGCTCGAAATCGCGGCGGAAGGCCCAGTCCAGGAGCTTTTTGGAATCCTCGCGGGAGATCGCGGCATGCCGGAAATTGAAGCGGTCCTGGCCGTGAATGTCGGCCAGGTCCACGCCGTCCAACATGCGGTTCTGGGCGGACATTTCCTGGAACAAGGGTGTGCCCGGCACCGGTGTGTAAAGCATGAACTGGTGGAAATCGGTGTCGTGGGCGACGGCGTGTTCAATCTCGCCGCGGATATTTTCGGGGGTGTGGTGCTCCAGGCCCACGATCGTCGATCCGAGCAGTTTGATGCCGTGACGGCGCAATTCGCGGGTGAGTTGGAGCGTGTCGGCGCCTTCCAGCTTGGTGTAGCGGGAGTGCGGCGATTCCAGGCCCATCCAGATCCACGAGACCCCCAGTTCCACCAGTTCGCGCATGGAATATTGCCGGATTGCGTTGGCCGACGAGAACACGTAGAGCGCCCAAGGCTTCTGGTTCGCGCGCATGCGGTCCAGCAACTCCAGGGCGCGGCGCTTATGCAGCAGGAAGTTCTCGTCCATCATGAAGAACGATTGGGCATCCAACTTGGCCGCCATTTCCGCCATCACGGTGTAAAGCTCGCCGCCGGTCTGGTAGAAGTTCAAATAGCGGCCCTTGCCCCCGAAAAAGGCCGACGTGGTGCAGAAGTTGCAGCCCATGGGACAGCCCACCGAAGGGATGATGGTAGCGGCGGTGCTGCCTTTGGATTGGGGCAGTTTGAGGCCCAGCGTGCGGCCGTCGAAGCCGGAGACGATTTCCGGGTGGATGATGGGCGCGCCGGGGTCCTCGCCCAGAAAACGGCGCATCCACGAAATTCCATCGCCGCGCACCACGTAATCGGCGTCGAGCATTCCTTCGATGCCGTCGATGGCAGCCACGTGGCCGCCCACCACGATCACCGCCTGGGGCGCCAGGCGCCGGGCGATACGGCACATCTCCTTCACTTTGCCGACGTTGACGATGATCGAGGAGATCCCCACGATGTCGTAACGGTTGGCGAGCAGTTCCTGCTCGAAGGCTTCCCGGGTGGGAAAATCGAGCACCGTGGTGGGCGCCGAGATATTGCGTTGAATCATCAGAATGCCCCAGGAGCGATGAAACATGCGCAACGAGAAGGGGCCTTGCTCGCGCGTCACCTGGTTGTGATACAGCTCCATGGGATTGATCCGGCGGCTGCCGAATTCGTCGTCCTGGGCGTACGGGCCGAAGACGGAAGAGAGCAGAATACGAGCTTGCGAACCTTTGGGATGGGTTGGCATTATAGGAGTACGGGACCTTTATGTATGATACTAGCGCCTGGCACGGGCTGAAGCCGTGCGGAATTGTAATATCTCTGTAAGTTATGGCTAGACCGGGCGGCGGCGCCCGGCAGGGTGAGGCACGCGGGCGATTGGTTGCAGGCTGAGGAACCGCCGGACCGCGGCGGCGCCGTGGGACAACCCTGTGAGGATGGTGAGGAATCGGAGCCGCGCCGGGAGGCGCCAGAGCCGCGCCGGGGGCAAGCGGCAGCCGCCCCGATTGCCGGGCGACTGGCTGACCTGGAACGGCTCCTTTAAATCTCGCTGCCGCCTACTTGCGCTTCTCCTGGGCCAGCTTCACGCGGGCCTCATCCAGCTTCTTGGCCACCTTGGCGGCTTCCTCGGGGTCGGAATCGGCGGGGGCGGCCTTTTGGAATTCCTTCAACGATGCCTGCCACTGGGCCACGGCTTCGTTGGTCTTGCCTTCCTTGAAATAGACGTCGCCCAGGTGCTCGTGGATGGTGGGGTCCTGGCCTTTGTCGAGTGCCTGTTGCAAGAGACCCTCGGCTTCGGTCAGTTTGCCCTCGCGGAAATACACCCAGCCCAGGCTGTCCAGAAATGCGCCGCTGCCGGGAACGATCGCGAGCGCCTTCTTGATCATGGTGCTGGCTTCGTCCAGTTTCACGTTCCGGTCGGCCAGCATGTAGCCCAGGTAATTCAGAGCTTCGGCGTAGTAATTGAGGACTTCGCCCTGGCTGGTATCCATGGCGATCACCTTGCGGAACGATGCCTCGGACTCATCGTACTTCTTCATGCGCTCGTACATGGCGCCGCGCATAAAGTAAATTTCGGCCTTGTCTTCGTCGGAAGTGGCCAGCTTTTCGGCTTGGTCCAGGGCCTTACCCATGTCGGGATAGCGCTTGGCCTGCTCGTAGAAGCGGGCCTCCGTCACCAGCTCCGCCTCCTTCTCACGCCCCTCGGAGGGGATTTTGTTCATTTCGGCCACGGCGGCATCCACTTTGCCCTGATCGGCCAGCACGGTGGCGTGCTCCACCTGGATCATGTGGTCATCGGGGAAGCTCTTCAAGGCGATGTCCGCTTCCTTCTGGGCATTGGCGAAATCCTTGGCCTGGCGGTAAGTATCGATCACCTGCACGGCCACGCGCGGCGGCGCCACCACGTGCAAATCGCCCATTTCGCGGAAAGCATCGATGGCCACCTGGTATTGCTCCATCGTGCGCGCCAGAATGGCATACTGCTCCAGCAGGATGGAGCGCCGGCGGGCATCGTCATCGGAGTACTGCCGCCGCTGGGTTTCGTCGAGCAGAGATTTCAGAATGGCCAGCGCCTGATCGTTTTTCCCTTCGGCCTGGAGCAGTTTGGAATCGGCGAAGCGTACGTCGCGGCTGTGGGGGTCGAGCGCCTTGGCCTTCTCCATGGCCTCGCGAGCCTTGGCCAAGTTGTGCTGGGCGATGTAAATCTCGGCGATGCTCATCTGGAAGCTGGGGTCGCGCGGCTCGTCGGTGGCCATCTGCTGGTAGAGTTTGAGGGCTTCGTCGAGCTGGTCGGAGGCCGCCAGATCGGCAGCCAGGCCAATGGCGATTTTCTCGTTATCGGGGGCCAGTTCCAGCGCCTTGCGCAGAACCTCGGCCGCCGATTTGTAATCGTGAATCGTCTCGTACTGGTCGGCCAGCATCGCCAGGGTCTGCTCATTGGGGCTTTTGTTGGTGGCGGCTTTGAGCTTCTCGATGGCGTTCTTGGTGTCGCCGGCATCGGCATACATCATGGCCAGGCCGGTGAGCGCATCCTCGTCATCCGGTTGCGCCTTAAGCGCCGCGTTGAAGGCCTTCTCGGCGTCCGCCGGCTGGTTGGACATGCGATAGAGCTGCCCAAGCTTCACCCAGCTATCGGCATCGCTGGGGTCCTGCTGGGTAATCTTCTCGTATTGCTCCATGGCCTTTTTGAGGTTGTCCTGGTTGGCGCCGCGCGGCGCCCCCTCACTCAGGGCGCGCAGGTAGATGCGGCCCAGCGTGCGGCGGGCGTCGAGGTTGTCCGGATTTTTCGCCAGCATGTCCTCGGCGAGGGTAACGGCATCGCGCAAGCGGCCGGTGGAGATGTACAGGTCAGTCAGTTCCTCCAGCACGATGCCGGCTGAAGGATCGAGCTTCAGCGCCGTCTGGTAATACTGAATCGCCTTGGCCACGTCTTCCTTGCTACCCGCGTCGGCGGCCATTTCCGCATACAACCGGCCCATGGCAAAGTTGTAGTAGGCCGCAGACTTGTCCGGAGCAGTGGAGGCCGGAGAAGTTTGGGGGGCCTGGGGAGTCTGAGCGAGCAGAAGACTGCCCGCGGAAGCGACCGAGAGGAGCGCTGTAGCTAAACGAAGCATGAATTTTTACTTTCTTTCGAGCCGCCGGGCAAACCCGCGAAGGCCGGAAATCTCGTTTCTATTGTATAACGGTCCCGTAAACCGGGTCTCGACGGCGCCATGAGCGAACACCGGCAACCTCCGGCCACAACCGTGCCTGTAGCCCCAGACGCACCCGAGCGGCCCCTGGTTGCGGTGGTGGGGCCAACCGGGTCTGGAAAAAGCGGCTTGGCGCTGCGAATTGCACAGGAGTTTGATGGGGAAATTGTCAACTGCGATTCGCTCCAGGTGTTCCGCTTCTTCGATATTGGGACTGCCAAACTGCCACCCCCCGCCCGATGTGGAATTCCCCATCACCTGATTGGCATCGTGGACCCCGACGCTCTGTTCACGGCCGGTGAATTCGCCCGCCTGGCGCGACAGACGATTGGCGAAATTTCCGCGCGCGGCCGGCTGCCGATTCTGGCCGGCGGCACGGGCTTTTACCTGCGGGCGCTGCTGGAGGGCTTATTCCCCGGTCCCACGCGCGATGAACCTCTGCGCCAGCGGCTGGCGGCCCGAGAACGGCGGCGGGCCGGCTCGCTGCATCGCCTGCTGACGCGGTTCGACCGCCAGACCGCCGCCCGGATGCATCCACGCGACGTACCCAAAGTCACCCGGGCGCTGGAAGTGTGCCTGCTCGCGCGGCGGCCGGCCAGCGAGTTATTCCGCGAGGGCAGGAATGCGCTGGCCGGATACCGCACGCTGAAGCTGGGGCTGCTGCCGGACCGGGATGCGCTCTACCGGCAGTTGGATGAGCGCCTGGAGCAGATGTTCGCGGCCGGGCTGGTAGAGGAGGTGCGCGCCATTCTGGCGATGGGCTTCGCGCCCTCGGCCAAGCCGTTCGAGTCGCACGGCTACCGGCAGGCGCTGCAACTGATTGGGGGCGAACTGAATCCGCGCGAGGCTCTGTTCTACGCGCAGCGGAATACGCGCCAGTATGCCAAGCGGCAAATCACCTGGTTTCGCAAGGAGAAAGACTTGGTGTGGCTGAGAGGGTTTGGTGAGGAGCCGGGGATTATTCGCCAGGCGCTGGCCCGCGTGGCGGAGTTTCTAGCGCCTGGCGGCGAGTCCCGGGAGCAGGTCTCCGATACGGCTCCCTGACAGCCGTGGCTCCTCTTCCCGGCCGTGGCGCCAATTGGAACTGCGACCCCGGCGCCCGTTACGCCGTGGCGGACTCCAACTGTGCCAAGATAATTTTGAACTTGCGGGAAGTCATGCGGACGGCGATCCGGCCGCCATCGCAGCGGACGATAAAGCCGGTCACCTGCAGGGATATCGGATCGATATCGCGATACTTGGCGGGCCATTCGATCAGAATTTCGATATGGGCCCCCACGGGCAGCGATTTACGGGAGCGGAAACTCAGGCCCGTGGCGCTAATGTCGAACGTAGTCCCCGAGCCTGTCCGGGGAGGTTCGCCTTTTATGGACACCCGGTAGTGCAGCGGGAGGCGCAAGTCGTAGCGCCGATTCCCGCGCCGGTTTTGAGCAATCTTCAACATCGGGACCTCCCGGGAATTTGACTGGTTTGGGGATCGAACCAACGAGCGGAATTTAGTGCGCCATGAATTATTCCCGAGTGAAGTACAGTGCAAAACGATGACCAAACGGCTGCATGGGCGAACCGGCTGAGGTATTACGTTCGATTGCGCACTTCTTACATGGTACCGAGGGTGTGTAAGGTCAATATTGCATATCCTTGCCACGCGAGGTGGTACATGTTCGCCACAGCGCCGCGCTGAAGCGGGCCCGCCGCGGGCGGTGGCTATCCGCCCGCACGGCGCTGCTTGCCCCTCTGGTACCATGAAAAATCCCCTGTATTTATGCCACTGCGCTTCTACAACACGTTGTCTCAACAGGTGGAGGAATTCTCTCCCGCGCGGGACAACACCGTTCGCATGTATACTTGCGGCCCCACGGTTTACGATTTCGCGCACATCGGAAATTTCCGTTCCTTCACCTTCATCGACATCCTGCGGCGGGCGCTGCGGGCCCACGGCTACGGCCTCGACCACGTCATGAACATCACCGATGTGGACGACAAGATTATTCGCAACGCGGTGGCGCAGCACAAGTCGCTCGAGGAGTACACCGCCACCTACACCAACGCCTTTCTGGAGGATTGCAAAACGCTGCGCCTGGAACGGCCGGAGCGCCTGACGCCGGCCACCAGCCACATCCAGGACATGGTGGAAGCCATCGAGCGGCTGACGGCCGGCCACCACACCTATTCGAGCGATGGCTCGGTATATTTTCGGATTGCGACTTTTCCGGGCTACGGGAAGCTCTCGCACAACGATTTCAGCGGCAACCTGGCCGGCGCGCGGGTGGACGTGGACGAATACGAGAAGGCCGACGCCCGGGATTTCGCGCTTTGGAAAGCGCCCAAGGAGGGCGAACCGGCCTGGCAGACGGCCATTGGACCGGGACGGCCCGGCTGGCACATCGAGTGTTCCGTGATGGCCATCAAGTACCTGGGGGCGACCCTGGACATCCACGCCGGCGGCATCGACCTGGTGTTTCCGCACCACGAAAACGAGATTGCGCAATCCGAGTCCCTAACGGGTAAACCCTTTGCGCGCTTCTGGATGCACGCCGAGTTTCTGATGGTGGAAGGGCAGAAGATGTCCAAGTCGCTGGGGAACTACTATACCCTTCGCGACCTGCTGGACCGCGGCTACCAGCCTGAGGCCATCCGCTACCTGCTGGCCTCCGTGCCCTACCGTAAGCAGTTGAATTTCACTTTCGACGGATTGAAATCGGCCGCCACGGCCATCGACCGGCTGCGCAATTTCAAACTGCGGCTGGAGACCGAGCGGTATCCGGAAGGAGTCAATGAGCAGGTGGCGGCGCGGACCGCCGCGGCATCCAAGGTTTTCAGCGACAGCCTGGACGACGACCTGAATACCGCCGAAGCGTTGGCAGCGGTGTTCGAATTTGTGCGCGAGGCCAACAGCGCCATGGATTCCGGCGAATTCCGCTCCGGCAATGCGGCCGCCGCGCTGGAGTTTCTGGCGCGCTTCGACGGCATTTTCGACGTGCTGGCGCCGACGGCGCGGGGTAATAGCATAGCCGATGCGGAAGTGGAATCGCTGATCGCCGAACGCGACGCCGCCAAGAAAGCCCGCAACTTCGCGCGTGCCGACCAGATCCGCCAGCAGCTTCTGGAACAGGGCATCATCCTGGAGGACACCAAGAGCGGGGTGCGCTGGAAGCGAAAGTAAAGCCGGGAAGAAACCGAGACCATGAAGATCCACACCAAAGCCGTACATGCCGGCGACCGCAAAAAGGCCGCCTCGCATGTACCCGTGACCACCCCCATCCACACCGCCACCAGCTATTTCTACGATTCGATGGCGCAGCTTGACCGCATTTTCGGCCAGGAGGAGGAGGGCTATTGCTACGCCCGCTACGACAACCCCTCCGCGGCGGCGCTGGAGGAGCTGATGTGCGCGCTGGAGGGCGGCCACGGCGCGCTGGCCTGCGCTTCCGGAATGGCCGCGCTGCAAATGGCGGTGACGGCGGCGCTGATGGACCGGCCGCGCTCGATTGTAGCGGCCAGCGCACTCTACGGCGCCACCGTGGGGCTGCTGATGAATGTGCTGGAGCCGGCTGGCGTGGCCGTCCGCTTTGCCGATCCGACGGACATTCCCGCGTTGGCCGCGGCCATTGACGAGGCGCGGCCCGGTTGCGTGCTCATCGAGACCATTTCCAATCCTCTGCTGCGGGTCGGGGAAGTGGACCGGATTGCCGGGCTGGCTCACGGGGTGGACGCCGCCCTGGTGGTGGATAACACCTTCGCCACCCCCCTGGTGGCGCGTCCGCTGGAGTGGGGCGCCGATTTTACCGTGCACAGCCTGACCAAGTACCTGGCGGGCCACGGCGACGTGCTGGGCGGCGTGGTGGTGACCAGCCAGGAGCACACCGTCAATCTGCGGCGGCTTTCGCGGACCCTCGGTCCGGTGCTGGGGCCGTTTGAGTGCTACCTGACCATGCGCGGCATCAAAACCTTCCCGCTGCGCATGGAGCGCCAGTGCGCCAATGCCTGCCGGGTGGCCTCCTGGCTGAGCGCACATCCGAAAGTGGAGCGGGTGTATTTCACCGGCGACCCGGCGCACCCCGACGCTGCCACCATCCGCCGCCTGTTCCCGCCGAACCTGTACGGGGCCATGGTGAGCTTCGAACTGCGCGGCGCGGGGCGCAGGGAGGTCTTCCGGTTTATGGACGCGCTGAACCTGGTGGTACGGGCCACCTCGCTGGGCGATGTGCACAGCATGATGCTCTACCCGGTGATGAGTTCGCACCGCGAGATTTCGCCCAAGCACCGCTTGCGCATGGGCATCCGCGACAGCCTGGTGCGGCTCTCGGTGGGGATCGAAGCGCCGGAGGATATTCTGGAGGACCTGGAGCAGGCGCTGGAGAAGGTGTAGGGGGAGTACTGGTACCCATGGCGGTACCCCTTTTCACGACCAAAAGTACCATTTCATACTAGATCTGGTACTATTAGGCCCGCGGAGGGTTCGTGAAATTACTTTTGAGAGCCGGCTTGGTGGGTTCCCTGGTCCTGACTATTTCGATGGTTGCGGCCGCCAGCAGTATCTGGACTGAAGGGGATAATTCTGAAGGTGGCGCCGGAGGGCAGATCAAAAGCGCCAACGTCACGGTTGGTTTTGGGTCTCTGACGGAGATCATCGGAACGCTTGGTGACGTGACGGCGGGTTCGGATCTGTACGAAATCTACATCTCGGATCCAAGCACCTTTTCCGCGACCACTACCGGGAACGGCAGCAAACCGGTAGTCGACCCGGCTCTATACCTGTTTAACGCGAGCGGCGCCGGGCTGTTCGGAAACGACAATATCTCGGGCACGGACTTTCAAGCCCAGATTCCGGTTGGTACGACCTCATCACTTACCGCGGGCCTGTATTACATTTTGATCGCGCCTTCCGGCCACCTGCCCGAGGACAAGAATGGCAACAGCATTTTTGGAGCGATCACCGGTCAAACCGAGATCTTCGACGGATCGGGCACTCTGAAGGAATACGGCGGAACGCCCAGCGCGGACGATGCCGGCAAAGGTTACACCATTCAGTTGACCGGCGCGGAGTTTGCGTATACCCCGGAACCGGGGTCGCTTACCTTTGTGGGCTTCGGGGTTGCCATGCTGGCGTGGAATCGCGGGAAGCGCCAGCGAGACGCGCGCCGGTCTTAGTTACTCCCCGTCAGCAGTTCCAGAAACGCCTGAGCGGCGCGGTTGAATTTCTTGTGCCGTCGGTGCACGATGCCGACGGGGCGGACCAGGCCCGGGGCATCCAGCGGCACGGCTGCCAGGCGGCCCTGGGCGATTTCGTCCTGCATGGTGCGGGCGGGCAGAATGCTGATGCCGCGGCCCACGGCGACGGCTTCCTTAATGGTCTGGATGTTGTCGAAGTGTAGCGCCGGGTTGACGGCTATGCCGTGGGCGCGCAGGAAACGGTCGATTTCGCGGCGGATGGAGAGGTCTTCGTCGAAGCCTACGAAATCCTGGCCGTTCAGGTCGGCAAGACAGACCTCCGAGCGCGCGGCCAGGGGGTGATCGGGCGGGACCGCCAATTGCATCTCCTCCTGGCGCCACGGAATGGCAGCGATTTCGCGGGTGGGCTGCGGATAACTCACCAGGCCGAGATCGGCCGCATCGTTTTCCACGGCCTCATAAATACGTTCGGGACGCATGTACTCGACGTGCAGGTTGGCGCCGGGATAGGCGGCCGAGAATTCGGCCTGCAGGCGGCCCATTTCCGAGAGGCCAATGGAATAGATGGATGCCACCCGCACGGCGCCTTCGACGTGGCCTTTGAGGGCCTCCAGTTGGAGCTCGAATTCCTCCTGCCGGCGGAGCGCGTCGCGGCAGTAGTCGGCGTAAAGGCGGCCGGCGGAGGTCAATTCCATGGGGCGCTTGCTGCGATCCAACAGGCGCGTGCCCAGGCGCCGTTCCACCTCCTGCACGTGCTGGCTGGCTGCCGATTGGCTAACCCCACAGTGAGCAGCGCCTTTGGTAATGCTTCGGGTGGCTGCGATCTCTTTGAAAAGGCGTAGCTCAAAGGTCGTCACGGGTTTTAGAATACCATAAGTTCAGCTTATTGTATTCCTACATCATTTTTCTATTGCGTAATACTAGGTAAGTTGGTACACTACCTTCCAGGCAACCACCTCGTAGTGTCCCAAGCCTCTGGCGCCGGGATTACCCTTCCGGGCCGACGGGTTCAGGAGCCTCCCATGAGTGACTTTACTGTGAATACCGGTCTACCCCTCGCTCAGGGCCTATACGACCCCCGCAACGAGCACGATTCCTGCGGTATCGGCTTCGTGGCCAACATCAAGGGTCAAAAATCTCACGACATCATCGTCAAGGGCATTCAGGTGCTGATCAACCTGACCCACCGGGGGGCTTGCGGCTGCGATCCCGAAACCGGCGATGGCGCCGGGGTGCTGATCCAGATTCCACACAAGTTCTTCCAGCGGGAATGCGCCAAACTGGGCTTCACGCTGCCGGCGGCGGGCGAATATGGCGTGGGGATGACGTTTTTGCCCGTGGAGCCGCACCCGCGGCTGCTATGCGAAGGAATCCTGGAGCGGATTCTGCGCGAGGAGAAACTGACCCTGCTGGGGTGGCGCGATACTCCCATCGACGGTTCCGCCATTGGCCGCGTGGCGCGCGTTTCACAGCCTTATATCCAGCAGTTTTTCGTGGGCCGCGCGCGGGGTGTGAACGAAGAGCAGTTGGAGCGCAAGCTCTACGTGGTGCGTAAACGGGCGGAAGCCGAAGTGGCCGCCTCGGATATTCCCGACAAGGACTTTTTCTACATCCCGTCGCTTTCGGCGCGGACGATTGTCTATAAAGGCCTGCTGCTGGCGCCGCAGATCGCCAATTTCTATCCGGAGCTGCGCGACCCCGACGTGGTGAGTGCGCTATGCCTGGTACACCAGCGCTTTTCGACCAACACCTTCCCGACGTGGCAACTGGCGCATCCGTACCGCTACATCGCGCACAACGGCGAAATCAACACCCTGCGCGGCAATGTGAACTGGATGCACGCGCGGCAAAGCGTGCTGGCTTCGCCCCTGTTCGGCGAGGACATAAAGAAGCTGTTTCCGATCATTCAGCCGGGCGGCAGCGATTCGGCATCATTCGACAACGCCCTGGAACTGCTGGTAATGGCCGGCCGCTCGATTCCGCACGCCATGGCCATGCTGATTCCGGAGGCCTGGTCGAAGAACGACCACATGAACCCGCAGAAGCGGGCCTTCTACGAATATCACGCCTCGCTGATGGAGCCGTGGGATGGCCCGGCGGCGATCGCCTTCACCGACGGCCGCTCGATCGGCGCCACGCTCGACCGCAACGGCCTGCGTCCGGCCCGCTACCTGGTGACCCACGACGGGCTGATCCTGATGGCCTCGGAGACCGGCGTGCTTCCGGTGAAGCCGGAAGACGTGAAGTTGAAAGGCCGCCTGCAGCCCGGCAAGATGCTGCTGGTGGATACCGAGGAAGGCCGGCTGATTTCGGATAAGGATCTGAAGGCCGGGCTGTATAGCCGCAATCCGTACCAGCTTTGGATCAAGGAAAACCAGATCCGGCTGGACGATCTACCGGACCCTCCGCGCGAGATCGCTCCGCAGCCGGCCACCCTGCTGCTCCGCCAGCGAGCCTTCGGCTACACCGACGAAGATCTGCGCATGATTCTTCAGCCCATGTCCGCCAAGGGCGAAGAGCCGATCGGGTCCATGGGCACGGACACGCCGCTGGCCTGCCTTTCCGACAAGCCGCAGCCGCTGTTCAACTATTTCAAGCAGCTTTTCGCCCAGGTGACCAATCCGCCCATCGACCCGATTCGCGAAGAGATGGTCATGTCGCTCACCAGCTACATCGGGACAGAGCGCAACATCCTGGCCGAGACGCCGCAGCACTGCCACACCCTCAAGATGGAACATCCCATCCTGGCCAACCGCCACCTGGAAAAGCTCCGGCGGGTTTCGCAGGGCGATTTTCTGGCCACCACGCTGCCCATGCTGTTCCCGGTGGACGAAGGCGCCAAGGGGTTGGAGCGGGCGCTCCACCAGCTTTCGCGGCGCGCTTCCCAGGCCATGCAATCGGGCTACACGCTGCTGATTCTTTCCGACCGCGGGGTGGATGAGGACTACGCGCCGATTCCCTGCCTGCTGGCGCTGGCGGCGGTGCACAATCACCTGGTTCGCGAGGAAACGCGCACCCAGGTGGCCCTGATTATCGAATCCGGCGAGCCGCGCGAGGTGATGCATTGCGCGCTGCTGATCGGCTACGGCGCCAGCGCCATCAATCCGTACCTGGCGCTGGAGACGGTGGGGCTGGAAGGCACCGCCAATTTCATCAAAGCCATCAACAAAGGGCTGCTCAAGACCTTCTCGAAGATGGGCATTTCGACCCTGCAAAGCTATCGTGGGGCGCAGGTCTTCGAAGCCATCGGGCTGAACCGTTCGGTGGTGGAGAAATACTTCACCGGGACGGCTTCGCGCATCGAGGGAGTCGGCCTGGAAGTGCTGGCCGAAGAGGCCATCGCGCGCCATCGCCATGCGTTTCGCCCGCTGACGCAATTCGAGCCGGAACTGGCCATCGGCGGCAATTATCAGTACCGCGAGCGCGGCGAATATCATCTGTTCAATCCGCAAACCATCGCCAGGCTGCAGCATGCCGTGCGGCAGGAGAGCGCCCAGACCTTTCAGGAATACACCGACCTGATCGACAAGCAGAGCCGGCAGTTCTGCACCCTGCGGGGCATGCTGGAGATTCAGGCCTCCGACGAACCCATCCCGCTCGAAGAAGTCGAGCCGGCCAGCGAAATCGTCAAGCGCTTCGCCACCGGCGCCATGTCGTTCGGCTCCATTTCCAAAGAAGCGCACGAGACGCTGGCCGTGGCTATGAACCAGATCGGCGGAAAGTCGAACACCGGCGAAGGCGGCGAGGACGAAGCGCGCTATTACGACAACCGCCGCAGCGCCATCAAGCAGGTGGCCAGCGGCCGGTTCGGTGTAACCGCGGAATACCTGGTGAATGCCGACGAGCTGCAAATCAAAATGGCGCAGGGGGCCAAGCCGGGCGAAGGCGGGCAGCTTCCGGGGCACAAGGTGGATGAAACCATCGCGCGGGTGCGCCACTCGATTCCCGGAGTGGGGCTGATTTCTCCGCCGCCGCACCACGATATTTACTCCATTGAAGACCTGGCGCAGCTCATCTACGACCTCAAGAACGTAAACCCGCGGGCACGCATTTCGGTGAAGTTGGTGGCGGAGGTGGGCGTCGGAACGGTGGCCGCCGGGGTGGCTAAGGCGCATGCCGACGTAGTGCTGATTTCGGGCGACGTGGGAGGCACCGGCGCTTCGCCCTTGAGTTCCATCAAGCACGCGGGAGTGCCGTGGGAACTCGGCCTGGCGGAGACGCACCAGGTGCTGGTGTTGAACGACCTGCGCGGGCGCATCCGGGTGCAGACCGATGGCAAGCTGCAAACCGGGCGCGACGTGACCATCGCGGCGCTGCTGGGCGCCGAGGAGTTCGGCTTCGCCACCGCGCCGCTGATTGCCATGGGCTGCATCATGATGCGCAAGTGCCACCTGAACACCTGTCCGGTGGGCATTGCGACGCAGGACCCGGCGCTGCGCGCCAAATTCCGCGGCGCCCCCGAGCACGTCATCAACTTCTTCTTCTTTATCGCCGAACAGGTGCGCGGTTACATGGCGCGCATGGGGTTCCGCACCTTCGATGAAATGGTGGGGCGCGTGGACATGCTGGGAACGCGCGCGGCGCTGAACCACTGGAAGGCCAAGGGTATCGACCTTTCGGCCATCCTTTATAATCCGCACATGCCCAGCCGCATCGCGCGGCGCTGCGTGCAGAAGCAGGACCACGGGCTGAACCAGGCGCTGGATTACAAGCTGATCGACCACGCCCGCGACGCCCTGGAGAACCGTACGCCGGTGGAAATCAAGCTGCCCATCCGCAACGTCCACCGTACCGTGGGCGCCATGCTTTCGGGCGAGATTGCGCGGCGCTACGGCTCGCAGGGGCTTCCCGAAGACACCATCCGCTTCCGGTTCACGGGGTCGGCGGGCCAGAGTTTTGGCGCGTTTCTGGCCAAAGGCGTCACCCTGGAACTGCAAGGCGACGCCAACGATTACGTGGGCAAGGGACTTTCCGGCGGGCGGCTGATCGTGTATCCGCCGTCCGGTTCCACCTTTCTGCCGGAGGAGAATATTCTGATCGGCAACGTGGCGCTTTACGGCGCCACCAGCGGGGAAGCCTTCCTCAACGGAATGGCGGGCGAACGCTTCGCGGTACGCAATTCGGGCGCCACGGCCGTAGTGGAAGGCTTGGGCGACCACGGCTGCGAATATATGACACGCGGGCTGGTGGTGGTGCTGGGCCGGGTGGGCCGGAACTTCGCGGCCGGGATGAGCGGCGGCATCGCCTATGTGCTGGACGAACTCGGCGACTTCGCCGAACGGCGCTGCAACCGCGCCGCGGTGGACCTGGAAACCGTGCCGGCGGGGGACGAAGGCCTGCTGCTTTCGCTGATTACCCGCCACGCCGAATTGACGGCCAGCCCGCGGGCGCGCTGGGTACTGGAGAACTGGGAACAGATGCTGCCGAAGTTCGTCAAGGTGTTCCCGCGCGAGTATAAGCGGATTTTGCAGCAGACCGCGGCCGTTCCGGCGCCCGTACAGGCGGTGCGCATGGCGGAGGTGGTGCGTGGGTAAGGTCACTGGATTTCTGGAGTACACCCGCGAGCTGCCCGAACGGCGCCCGCCCGCCGAGCGCGTGAAAGACTGGTTCGAGATCTACCGGCCCTTTGCCGAACCGAGTCTGCAATCGCAGGCCGCGCGGTGCATGGATTGCGGTGTGCCGTTCTGCCACTCGGGATGCCCGCTCACCAACCTGATTCCCGATTGGAACGACATGGTGTACCAGGGGCGCTGGCGCGAAGCCGTGCGGCAACTGCACGCCACCAACAATTTCCCCGAGTTCACCGGGCGAATTTGTCCGGCGCCATGCGAAGCCTCCTGCGTGCTGGGCATCAACGAGCCGCCGGTCACCATCAAGCAGATTGAGAAGAGCATTGTGGACCGCGCCTTTGAGGCGGGCTTCATCCAGCCCGAGCCTCCCGCGCGGCGGACGGGCAAGCGCGTGGCGGTGGTGGGGTCGGGGCCGGCGGGCCTGGCGGCGGCACAGCAGTTGGCGCGCGCCGGGCACGAGGTGACGGTGTTCGAGAAGAACGACCGCATCGGCGGCCTGATGCGCTACGGCATCCCCAATTTCAAGATGGAAAAACACCTCATCGACCGGCGCCTGGAGCAGATGCGCGCCGA
The DNA here is from genome assembly GCA_035505095.1 of Bryobacteraceae bacterium. Lineage (GTDB taxonomy): Bacteria > Acidobacteriota > Terriglobia > Bryobacterales > Bryobacteraceae > JOPF133. The sequence continues at coordinate 20,708 of DATJRE010000510.1, forward strand.
GGGGGTGAAGTTCCAGACCAACGCCCACGTGGGCCACAACGTACCGGTGGAAGAGCTGCGCAAGCAGTTCGCGGCCATCCTGCTGGCAGGCGGCGCGGAACAGCCCCGCAATCTGAATGTGCCGGGCCGCGGCCTGAAGGGCATCCATTTCGCCATGGAATTTCTGCCGCAGCAGAACCACCGCTGCGAAGGCGACACGGTGCCGGAATCCGAGGCCATCCTGGCGACCGGCAAGCGGGTGGTGATCATTGGCGGCGGCGATACCGGCGCGGATTGCCTGGGAACCAGCCACCGCCAGGGTGCGCTTTCGGTGACCCAGTTCGAACTGCTGCCCAAGCCGCCGGATACGCGGTCCCCCGCGACTCCCTGGCCGCTTTGGCCCATGCAATTACGCGTCGAAAGCTCCCACGAAGAGGGCGGCGTGCGGGACTGGAGCGTTTCGACGGTGGAGTTCACCGGCGATGCGGATGGGCGCGTGCGGCAACTGCACGGTGTGCGCGTGGGGCCGCCGCCGCGCTTCGAGCCGATCGCAGGCAGCGGCTTCACCCTGGATGCCGACCTGGTGCTGCTGGCCATGGGCTTCCTGGGTCCGGTGCGCAACGGGATGATCGAGCAACTGGGCGTGGAACTCGACCCGCGCGGCAATATCGCCACCACCAACCACATGTCTTCGGTGCCCGGCGTGTTCGCCGCCGGGGACATGCGCCGCGGGCAATCCCTGGTCGTGTGGGCGATCGCCGAAGGCCGCAAGGCGGCCCGGGCGGTGGATGTGTATCTGATGGGCGAGAGCAAGCTGCCGTAGCGCCTGCGTGCCGGGCGAAAGTCACCACAGAGCCCCGTCGGCGTTACCATGGTACATTGGTAACCATGATCGAAGTCGAACGCGTGCAGACCGGCGTCCGCATGGAGAAGCGGCTGCTGAAGGTCTTGAAGGCGCTCGCCGAACTCAAGGACATGAGTTTGGGCGACCTGCTGGAAGGCATCGTGTTACATGCTTTTGAAGGCAAGACCCCCTTTTCGGCGCAGACGCTGAAGGAAATCGAGCGCTTCAACGAAATCTATGGGATGACCCTGCGCGCGGCCGATAGCCACAAATTGCAGGAGCGCCGATGAAAACACCAACGCATGTCAGCAACCGTTTTCAGTTCGAAGTGCGCGCGCCGCTGGCAACCACGGCCGTGCTATTTGCTCCGGAAGCGGAGCGCGGATGGGTGGGCAAGGACTGGAATCCGGAATTTATCTATCCCCAACCGGCCGCGGACGTGCCGGGCGCCGTCTTCACGGTGCAGCAGGGTGCGCAGAAGAGCGTGTGGGTCAACACCCGTTTCGATGTGGAGGGCGGCCGGATGCAGTATGTGTCCTTCGTCCCGGAGACCCTGGTATCGACGGTGGAGGTGTGCCTGACGCCGCTCGCTCCATCCAGGACCGGTGTGGAAGTGACCTATTCCCGCACGGCCCTCGACGCCAGCGCGAACGAGCGTGTCGAGGCGCTGGGCGCAAGCGACCGGGAGAAAGGCCCGCACTGGCAGGACGCCATCGAACGCTATCTCGATCATTGAGAGAGCAGGGTGGGCAGGTTGGCCTCCCCATCATCCGTTTCGACCAGGCCGGCGTCATGCCGCGACGAGGCGTCCACGGCGGTCGATGAGAAGGGTCGGGGACATCGCCGATGCCGGACTTCCACCCTGGCCGGGGAAACAGACTGTCAAGACTATACTTGTGTGTAGGGCAGGAGGCGTGATGGGTAATAGGCCAATCCTGGGGGCCAGGGATGGATTTTCGGGCAATCCCCCCATATTGTCATTGAAAACAAAGGGCTTGTCGAAAAGTTTGAGGGAATCCCCCAGAAATTGCGCGATCCTGGCCGCGCTGCTTTGCCTTGCCGCGGGTGCGCTGGCTGCCGATGGCGG
>DATJRE010000511.1:0-22038 GCA_035505095.1 Bryobacteraceae bacterium
GTGGAGGGATGCTGCGGCCCCATGTTGAGGACCATGCGGCGCGGCCCGGTGGGGGGCGCTTCGCTTTCGGCGGCGACGGGCTGTTGCAGAACTTCCGATTCGCTCATAACCAAAACCCTCGATGCGCCCTAAACCCTCGACCCCGTCACCGGGTAATCCTTGCGCAGCGGATGGCCCTCCCAACCCTCGGGCAGCATGATGCGGCGCAGGTCGGGGTGGTGCAGGAAGCGGATCCCGAACAGGTCAAATACCTCGCGCTCATACCAGTTGGCGCCGCGCCACACGCTGGTGACCGATTCGATCACCGGATCGATGCCCGGCAGGCGGCACTTCAAGCGCACGCGTTCCTTGCGCTCCACCGAGTGCAGATGGTAGACCACTTCGAAACGCGGCTCGGTAGGGAAGCGGTCCACGGCGGTCACACTGCTCAAACGAACGAACTTCAGATCGTACTTGAGGAAGCCGCAAATGCTGGCGATCTTGGCCGCCGCAATCTCCAGGGTCAGTTCGCCGCGGTCGTATTTGCCGGCAATCACCGCGCTGGAGTCAAAGTCAGCCACCGCCGCGGCTACGCCGTGCTCACGCACACTGTCAGGTAACATGATTTCGAATTCGTTACAGCTCTCGCTGCCGGGACTGGTGCGCGCTAAGGCGCCCCACTCTCCCTCCGGCCGGCGCTACCCGAGGGGCTCGCCGCCCAATCCAGCGCTCCCTTTTTCCAGATGTAGAAAAAACCGGAAAGGATCAGAATTACGAACACCAGCATTTCGACGAACCCCACCATCTTGAGTTCGCGATACACCACCGCCCAGGGATAGAGAAAGATGGCCTCGATATCGAACAGGATGAACAGCATCGCCACCAGGTAAAACTTCACGCTGAAGCGCTGGCGGGCATCGCCGGTGGGCACGATGCCGGATTCGTAAGGCATGTCCTTCACCCGGTTGCGGACGCGCTTGCCGAGCAGGCGGGACACGGTCAGCAGGCCGGCCGCCAGAGCCATCGCCAGGAGAGCCTGGACCAGCACGGGAAAATAAAGTTCCGTGTACGAAGTGGGCATTCCGCTCAGGAGTGAAAAGGGTCTAAATCTGACTATAATTGGTAGAAAACAGGGGTGTCAACCAGCCATGCCCATCGACATCGTAGTGAACGGCGAGCGGCGGGCGATTCCGCCGGGCCAAAGTATTCTGGATTTGCTGCGCGCATTGCAGCTTGAGCCGGCCCGCGTGGCCGTGGAATTGGACCGGCGCATCGTGAAACAGCCGCGCTGGAGCGAGACCATTCTGGAGGCCGGCGCGAGCGTGGAAATCGTGCAATTTGTGGGCGGCGGTTAAGCGCCCAGTTGAAGAATATTTAATGTGGGCAGCCTGTGCGGCCCGAGGCGGTTCGTGATAGGCTGACAGGCAGTCATTCGACCACCGTGGAAAGGAGGTTGCCGATGCGCAGGAGCCCAGCACACCATCACCGAAGCCAAATGCGGGCCAGTGGCGGCGGCCTGATTCCGCGGCACTGCATTTAGCGGCCCGCCAGCCGGACCCATCCTTTTTCCCGCACCGTGAGCCGGCACGCATCCGGCAGCGTTGAAGCGTTTTTCAGGAGAAGCCATGAGCACTCAATTGAAAATCCTCAGCGGGACGCGTTCCGCGCATGCGCCCCGTCTTTGCGATACCTGCCAAAGCGGCGTGGTGCGCCGGGGCGCGGCGGACAGCGACGAGCACATCTACTGCCTGGTCACCGAGCGTGAAGTTTCCACTCGGGTGGTGGAATGCAACCGCTACGTGGATCGCAACAAGCCCTCACTGTGGGACATGCGGCAGATTGCCTGGGTGCTGCGCACCGACAGCACGCGCCAGAGGATCGGGTTCATCCGGGCCAAAGAGTGGGAACGCAAATACGCGGACGAAGAACTGCTTCCGCCGCACCTGGAGTAGGGCAGCCTACTTGCGCGGCAGTTCCTGGAGAGTCCCTAATAGGGCGCTTCGGAACACATGTTCGATCCGGGAGATCGCGAAACCGGGGCGGGCGGAGGGCCTGCCCCAGATTTCGCAACGATGCCTAGAAGCTGCGGATGGCGCTGGCTTCTTCTTCATGCACGTCGAAGACGGTATACAGCTTGGTAATCTGTAAAAGGTCTTTGACGCGCTTATTCAACCCCAGCAACTTCAACTGGCCGCCGCTATTGGTGACAGTCGTGAAGCCGGACACCAGCTCGCCAATGCCCGAGCTGTCGATATAGGTTACGTCTCCCAGGTTGAGCAGGATCTTTTTCTGACCCTTGCCCACTAATTCGCGCAAGGTGTCGCGCAAGGCACTGGACCCTTCACCGAGGGTGATCCGTCCCGCCACATCCACCACTGTTACGTCGCCCACCTGCCGAGTATTCAACTTTACGCTCACTGAATATGCCTCCTGGCTGAAAGCTCAATCTACTTTGACACCGTGTACTTGACCAAAGTCACTTCAGTTCCCCCGAGTTCCAGATGACGCATCTGGAACTCGTCCATGAACGAGCGGATCAGGAAAATGCCGCGTCCCGAGGTCCGCATGAGGTTCTCCGCGGACAGGGGATCGGGCAGGTTGGCAAAATCGAAGCCTTCTCCCTCATCTGCGATCCGCACTGTAAACCGGGTGTCGTGATGGGTCACCGAAAAGCGGACTTTCTTGTGTGCGCTATACCGGTTTCCGTGCACCACCGCGTTCACCATGGATTCCCTAACCGCCATACCGATCTTCATCAGGTCGTCTTCATCAAATCCCGCGCGTTCGGCTACGCCCAGGGCGAGTTCTTCGGCGCTGTCGACGCTTTCTAATGTCGAATCCAGAAACCGCTCCACGATTTCCGATCCGCGGTGCTGATTTTCCCGCATACTAGAACGGCCCGGCATACGCGGCCAAAGCGAACCGTAAGAATAAATTACCCGGGTTCCGAAAGTCAAGACAGGACTGCTGGAACCAATCGGGGGTTACCATGTGGCTGAGGCGCGGGGAAACCATGGCGCCGGGGGGCGGGGCGGCCGCGCGAGACCGGCAGCGCCCGAGCGGCTCACTGGACGAGCGGCCCGCGGTGGGCCAGAAGCCAGACCACGAACGCCAGCACCACCAGCAGCACTCCGGCCCAGGCGCACTTCCAGCGATGCACATACAGCCAGTCGCGCGGCTGCGAAAGCGGCACCCGGCGGAGCGCCGTATGCACCAGGCGGCGCTGCGCCGGGCCGGCCGGCTTGCGCATGGCGCGGGCGATTTCCTTGCGCCCCCGGCGGTCGGCAATCAGGATGGTGGCCGAGTTGTTGCCGTTGGTGCATTTCAGCAGGCGGGTGCGCAGGCCGGCCGGGACCTCGTCCACCGAGCGGTACACCAAATCCACGCCATCGGCGGAGATCAGCACGGTGGAGGTTTGGAACAGGCCGGAGGCGGAGGGATTGGCCTCACCGCAGTACGGGCAGCGGCCGGCGTTGGAGGCGATACTCTTGCGGCAACGGGAACACTTCATCAGGCCACTACTTTCGGGGCGCGCTTGGCTTTGGCTTCCGGCGCGCCGGCATCATCCCCCACATTATCCAGCACAACCTGGATAAATCCCAAGGCGGCTTTGGAAAGCGCCTTATCCCGGCGGTAGATCAGGCCCAGGCGGCGGTGCAGCGCCTCGGGCAGCAGCGGCAGGGCCAGCAGTTTGCCCGCGGCAATCTCTTCCTGGCAATTGGAAACCGCCAGGAAGGTGACGCCCAGCCCGGCCATCACGAAATGCTTCATCATCTCGGTGGAATCCAGCTCCATGGAGATGCGCACTTCGTCTTCCACCGGCTCCAGCCAGTGGTTCAGCCGATTCCGCGTCTTGCCCTGCTGCGGCAGGATCAGGAAGAAATCCACCACGTCCTCGGCCGAAACGGCCTTTCGGCCGGCCAGCGGATGGCGCGCGGGAACCACCAGGCGGATTTCGTCGCGGTGCACGCTGACCACCTGGATGCGCTTGTCGTCCATGGGAAGCTGGGCCATGCCGAAATCCGCCGAATTGTCGAGCACCGCCTCCATCACGTGCGAGCCATAGGAGCGGTTCACTTGCAACTGCACGGCCGGAAAAAGCTGGCGGAACTGCGAGAAGACCTTGGGCAGGACGTAGATGCAGGTGGCTTCATTGGCGGCAATCACCAGTTCTCCGCGGGGATTGGTTTCCAACTCGGCCATAGCGTCCTGCGCGCGGCGGCGCAGATCCAGCATCTGCTCGGCGAACCCGGCGAAGAGCTTGCCGGCGGTGGTGAGCGAGATGCGGCTGCCGAAGCGCTCAAACAGCTCAGTACGCAACTCCTGCTCCAGTTGCCGGACCTGGGCGCTGATGGCGGGCTGCGTCCGGTAACAGGTCTGCGCCGCCTTAGAGAAGCTCTTCAGGCGGACAATTTCCAGAAACGTGTGGAGCTGGTCAAAATCCATAAACTACAGCCGATCGGCCCGCTCAAACCGACCACAACCGCCACGCGGCCAGCGGCCACCCCACTCAAATTATGAATCAGCGGCATAGAAATAATGAATTTCCCTATCGCCGCGGGGTTTGGTAGCTATTGTAACAAAGGCCCCGGGTGGTGCGGTTGGTGAAGTGGGATCGTGGCAGTCGCAGCCGTCCCTCAAGCGGACGGAAAAACCGCACCTCCAACCCGGCGGTATTCTCCTGATAAGATTGGAATTGGTGCTGCGATTCCTGCTCCTGCTGGGGTCTTTCGGGGCGCTCTACGCGCAAAGCGGAGCGAGCGTCCTGCTGGTGGTCAACGGCAACGACGCGGATTCGCGCCGGGTGGCCGAGTACTACCGCCCGCGGCGCTCGATTCCGGTCCAGAACGTCTGTTACCTGGCCACCACTACGGCCGAAGAGATTTCCTGGGACGTGTACCAGCGGCAGATTGAGCAGGTGGTCGGAAACTGCCTGAAGAAAGCCGGTTTGGTGGAGCGGGTGCTCTACATTGTGACTACCCTGGGGGTTCCGCTGAAGGTGGATGGCCCCGGCTCCGGCATGACGACCGACCGCTGCTCGGTGGATTCCGAACTGGCGCTGCTGTACGGAAAGCTGAAGGGCATCCAGTACCCGCGGGCGGGCATGGTGCCCAACCCGTTCTTCCGCAAGCGCGACGTCCCGTTTACCCACGCGCAGTTTCCGATCTACCTGGTGACGCGCCTCGCGGCGTACGATTTCGCGGACGTCAAGGCCATGGTCGACCGGTCGCTCGAAGCCCGCAACCGCGGCAAGTTCGTGGTGGACCTGAGCTCCGAAAAAGACGACGAAGGCAACAACTGGCTGCGCACGGCGGCCCTGCTGCTTCCCGGCGGCCGCGTGGTGGCGGATGAGACCACCCGCGTGCTCTACGGCCTCAAAGAAGTGATCGGCTACGCCGGCTGGGGGTCCAACGACGACAACCGCAAGCGCCGCATGCTGGGCTTCCAGTGGCTGCCGGGGGCGGTGGCCACCGAATATGTTTCCACCAGCGCGCGCACCCTGCGGCGGCCGCCGGACGCCTGGACCTACACCACCTGGGCCGACAAAGCGCACTGGTTTGCCGGATCGCCGCAAGGCCTCAGCGCAGACTTGATCCACGAAGGGGCCACTGGCGCCTCCGGCAATACCTATGAGCCGTTCCTGGGCGGCTGCGTGCGTCCGGATTATCTGCTGCCCGCGTACTACAGCGGGCGCAACCTGGCGGAGAGCTATTATTCAGGAATGCCGTTCCTGAGCTGGCAGGGGGTGGTTTTCGGCGACCCTCTGTGCTCCATCGGGAAGCCGTAGGAAGTGGAGCGCATGAGGAGAATTGCGATTGCCGCCGTGGCCGCGCTGCTGGCGCCGGTCTTGGGCTTCGCCAGCGGCTTGGTAGCCAAATCCGCCTTCGTGAAAGGATCGGAGATCTACGTGACTACGGCCGCATCGAGCCAGGCCCGGCAGATCACCTCGGACGGCCTGGGAAAAGGGAACGTGGTGCTGTCGAAAGACGGCAGTCGAATCGCGTTCACGCGGGATACCGAGATCAAGGAATTAGCCGACATTATTGTAATGCAGCCCGACGGAACCACCGTGCGGGAGATCCAATTTCGTCCGCCTGGAGAGAACGTATTAGGTATGCGTTTCGTAGAGGGACTGCTGTGGATATCGGATCAGCGCCTTTCCGTGTATGGCAGCATGAATCCCTCCACAGCCGAGTACGCCGTAATAGACGTCACGACCGGCGCGGAGGTGGGTGGTTACTACGTCGACGGATTCACGCTCGCGCCCTCCCCCGACGGATCCCACGTGGCGTATGAAGGGTACATTCCGCACTTTAGCTCAGAGGCGGACCAGCGCCCACAGTTGTGCCTCGACGATGAGTGCGACTTCGGCAAATCCCGTCGGGGCTATCCAGCCACGGACCGGCACGTCGAGTTCACCAGCGACCCCGATTGGTCGCCCGACGGCACCAAAGTGGCAATCACGGCGGAGGACTACACGACCAAAGCGCAGAGCGTCATCGTGCGACAAATCGGCGGCAAAACCGCGGAATTCGCCGTCCCGCCCGAAGCTGGCGGCGGCCTCCAATTCTCCTGGCAAGACAACACCATCGACATCACGACCGGCAACGGCGAATATAAGCTGCAGCCCGGCACCTCAGTTTGGTTCAGGGTGAGGTGACCGCTCACCGCCGATGATTCGCGTATCAACCGGGAACCCGGTCACTGGTTGCAAGAAAATCAGCCCAGGCTGCAATTTCTGCTACGCCGAACGGCTGGCGGACCGGTTCAAGCTGATGGCGAGAAATTACTGCAACGCCAAAGCCCTCCTATCGGGCACCTCGATGCAACTTGCCGGCTCTCGCACCTGCATGCGGAACGTGGGCTGGCGAACCACTTGTTGGGGACTTCACATCGGATGCCCAATCGAAAGCCCCCAGCCCGCAAGAACCGGCTTCGCCGAATTCTCCGGCTTGCGATTCGTCACCATATCGTCGCCTTCCTCCTGGGCGATCCATCTGTTTGGAAGGCGATCTGCTCGTTAGCGCCGCGTACAACTCAAGGAGTGCTTGATGATCAAAGTTTACTTCTTAACAATACCGGCCGTAGTGTCGCTTTTCCTGTGCCACGCCCAAACCCCGCCGGACCCTGTATCGAGCATTTCCGCCGAAGGCAACCAGGCTACTGCCGTGCCTGGGCTATCCCCGCCACAAACAACTCCAGCCCCGCCCGCCACTGACGCTCCAGGGTCCAGCCCCGATCAGCCGCCCGACCAAGACCAGCAGGCCAATCCAAACCAGCCTGCCGCCCCGCCGCCGCCCCTGCTCCCTTCTCGCGACGTGAAGTTCAGCATCCCGAGTTTTGCCAGGAATTTCTTTAGCGATCAGAAGAAGATCTGGACTTTTCCAGCCAAGGTCGTCACCGGCCACCACCTGCTGCCCGTGTTGGCCATCTCCGCAGTTACCGCTGGCCTCGTCATCGGTGTCGATCCGATTGAAGGCCGTTACTTCCGCAACCACGCTTCCACTTTTGCGCCTTTCGACAATACCTTCTCCGAACACCGCACCACCGCCGGCACGCTGCTGATACCGGCTTCGCTTTGCGGCGTTGGCTTGATCACCCGGCATTCGTATCTGGCCCACACCGGGCTTCTGGCTTTGGAAGCATGGGTGGATGTCGATATTACCGCTGAAGTCATGCGCAATATCGCGGATCGCGAACGCCCGCTCGACGTTCCCTTGAACGGAAACTATTCCAAGACCTGGTTCAAGACTGCCAGCAGCCCGCTCAATGCGGACGGAAGTTTTCCGTCCGGCCACACGGCCTGGGGTTACGCCGTCGCTTCGACCATCGCGCGCCGCTATCCGCAGCACAAATGGGTCGGCTTCCTGGCATACGGGCTGGCAACCGTCGACTTCGCGTCTCGGATTACCGACAGCAAACATTTCGCCTCCGATGCTGTCTTCGGCGGCATTCTGGGGTACTGCATCGGCAGGTTTGTCGTACTGCGACAATAAGCCGGCGCCACCGCCACGCCGCGGGCCCGAAACGCACGGCTTAACAAAGTCTGTTGCGCGACATTCGGCTTCACCTTCGCCAAAAACGTCGCGCAGAATGCCGGCGGTTTCGAGTGCATCGGCCTTCACCCCTGTATTTCCGGGCCTTCGGCGGCTGGTGCCGGCCGCGGTGGCCGCCGTCAACTGAGACCTCGAAGCACCCGACTCGGCGGGCCGCCCCGTGAAAACTGACACAACGGGCGCGCCCGGGAATGTCCGCCTTCATACCTTGGTGCGCGAAGTGCCTCGTCAAGAACAGCCTCCTTAGGGCAAACGAAAGGAAGTAGCGATGCGGAAGCTTTGCAGCTTGCTGCCTTGGCTAATGGCGGCTCTTTTGTGGGGACAGGATCAGACACCGGGACAGGGGACCGCCGCGGCGGCAAAAACTCCATCGTCCCAAGCGCAGCCGGGCAGCCAGTCCGCCAATCGGACCATTGACACCGCCAAGACCCACAAGCCGAAGCCAACTAATAGCTCAGGCAACAACCGGCTGTTCTATACACTGCCGAACTTTCTGACTGTGGAGGATGCGGCCAATGCTCCGCCTCTCACGGTTGGAGAAAAGTTCAAACTGACCTCGCGCGACGCCTTCGATCCCGTCCAGTTTGCCTGGTACGGAATGCAAGCCGCTATCGCCCAGGCTGAGAACGACGAACCCGGCTATGGCCAGGGAGCCAAAGGGTACGCCGAGCGATACGCCGAGCGCTTTGCCGACGGCACCATTGAAAACTTTATGACCCATCCGATCTTCGGATCGATTCTGCACCAGGACCCCAGATACTTCCAATTGGGCCAAGGCGGATTCTGGCATAGAGCCGTATATGCCTTCTCCCGTGTCCTTATCACCCGCTCCGATTCCGGAACTACGCAATTCAACGCCTCCGAGGTATTCGGGGCGGCTGTGGGGGCGGGAATTTCGACGTATACCTATCACCCCCGAAACGACCGGAAAATCTCGGATGCAGTGGATGTCTGGGGCACACAGGTGGGCTATGACGCCCTGAGTAACATTGCCAAAGAATTCTGGCCCGACATCCAGCGCAAGATACACGCGTGGCGCACTGGCAATGCGGGTAAGGCTCAGTAATGGTTCCGTCGGCTATCGCCGCACGCCTAAGGGGGCTTTCTGTTGGGTATGCAGATGGGGGCGGGTCCGTGGTGACCTTGTGACCGGCGCCGCTGGGTCCCGCGCACCCATACTCCTCGATCAGCGCTGACCCGGCTGCTCCGCTCCGGTGTACGCCAGTTCGGTTTCGGGGACAGCCTCGCGGTTCACCTCCCACAGATAAATCTCGTTGCCATCGGGATCTTCCAGGTGCGCAAAATTGCCGGATTCGTCGCGTACGATGGATCCCTTGAACGCCACGCCTTTCTCGCTGAGGCGCGCCACCACGCGCTCAATGCTATCGTCGATTTCCATTCCCAGCATCATGCCGCCCTTGGTTCCGGGCGCAGGATATTTCGGCGAGGCCGGGTGCAGCCCGATGGTGAGTCCTTTGCCTGCCTCCACGGTGGCCCAATGGTCGCCGAACCGGTTGGTGAGCTTGAGGCCGAGGACTTCGGTATAGAATCGGACCGCCCGATCCATGTTGGAGACGAAGACGGTTGCGTTGCCGCCGGAAATCATGGTTTACCCTCCTTCCTCATGTTCGCCGAACCGGTGCACAATGGAAAGAGCCACTGGAGAGGGCCACTTGATGAGCCGGCGCGGGGAGTTGCTGATACCGCCAATCGAACTGGACCGGGCGTCCGCAATCGCCCTGCACCGGCAGATTTATCAGCAAATCGGGCGGGCCATCCGGGGCGGGGCCATGCCCACAGGGGCCCGGCTGCCCTCTACGCGGGTGATGGCGCGGCTGTTGGGAGTTTCCAGAAACACGGTGCTGGCCGCCTATGACGACCTGGCGGCGGACGATCTGGTCCGCGGCGAACGAGGCTCCGGCATGCGGGTCAACCGCGGCGCTCCGGCCCTGGACACCGGCCTGTTCGGCCTGCGGCAGGTGATCCGCGCGGCGGGTTACCCGGCCCGGGTGGTGACCCTGGAAGATGCGGACGGAAATCCGCTGTATCTTCGCGTTTAAGCCTCCAGGCGATGGCGAGCCAGGAGCCGCGTCGGCGTTTGTGAGCGGCTTGACCTGAAATTCCAATTTCGCTACATTATGTAGCGTAAGTGCCGAGGAGGCCGTTCGGTCCGGTTCGCTGCCAAAGTCACAGTCCTGAAGGTGACTCAAATGAACCTCGTTGCGTCATTGCAAGCAGCCGCTTGGTTTCTTCTGGCATCCGGACTTGCCCACGGCCAGACTGCGAACCAATCGCTAAGCTTCTTCTACCACCCCGGAACCACGAATAAACCAAGCTTGCGAAACTCTGGGTAGCGCATCCGCGACGCATTCCTTTCGAAGTATTCGGCTTCCGAGGAGAGCTTCTGGACGACCTCTTCGTTTTCAGATAGGATGTTCCGGAGACGCTTGACGAGATGCTCAATCCGGCCCTGATCGAGCAGGTGTTGAGGGAAACCATCCAACGTTTTTGTCGGGCTGAATCGTTGGGAAACCATAGCGCGGCGACTGCCCACAGATGCTGCCTGGCATGATAGAGATCGACGATCTGGACGGCTCCGGGAAAGTGGGTGTCGGCGAGGTTCCAGATCCAGACAGCGCCGTCGCCGATCACAATCCGCAGACTGGCCCACTCCCAACCTCGGCGCCAGGCTTCGGTATAGATGTGCAATCCAAACTCCTGGGCGGTTTCGATGGCCCCTCTGTAGGTGGTGGAGTCCGGATCACGAATGGCTCTGCCCTCGTCGACCGTGGTCTGTGTGAACACACAACCGAGTTTGCATTCTCTCGTACGGGCGCGTTGGCCCTCGATTTTGCCGATGCGGCCCTGCGCTTCGGCGGGGACAACCGGCACTCCTGTGCCATCCATGAGCACATACATTTTGGAAATGGTCTGTTTGGAAACGATCGGAAAGACCAGTTGTTTGGCCCGATTCACCTCTTGCTGTTCAGCCTGTGCGATGTTGGTTCCGATCGCTTCGGCGGTTCTTTCGATGGCCTTGGCCGTTACGTCGAGCCCGGCAAGCACCCTCGGAGGTTCACATCCGCTGAAACCGCGCAAACCGCCAATTCGTCACTTTTGTGTCGCGCACCCGCCCCGGCTGACGCGCCCCGGCTGATGAGCCGTCTGGGCGTGAAAAGTACTGGTAGAATTGAAGGGACTCTTCATGCCTCTCGACTCGATAGAAGGATCGCTGAAAGAGCGGGGCGTTCGCCTCACCCGCCAACGTCAGATCCTGTTGGAACTAATCGACAAGACGGGCGATCATCTGGATGCCGAACGGCTCTATCAGTTGGCCAAGGAGAAAGATCCGAAGCTCAATCGCGTCACGGTATATCGGACGCTCAAAATGCTCAAGGCCGGGGGGCTGGTGGACGAACTCGACTTGATGCACTATGGGGGCGATCAGCACTATTACGAAACGCGGCTCAAACAGGAGCACGCGCATGTGATCTGCTTGCGATGCGGGAAGGTGGAAGAGTTTTTCGGCGAGCCGTTGCAGCGCCTGCGGAAGCAGATCGAAGGGCACTTCGGTTTCCAGGTGCTACTGGCACGGACCGAAGTGGGCGGCTACTGCGCGCATTGTCAAACCCTGCGGGCGCGAGAGGTGGAAGAGCTACGCAACCGTCCGGCAGCTCCGCCCCCTCGCCGTCCGGCAAGAGGCGCGGCACGGGCACGCCAACCACGCGCGGGCCGCAGTTGAGGGCCTAGGCGAATGGACACCAACTCGGTTGCCGCCCGCCCGGCCCATGCCGCCTCTCTCGTGGTAGTGGATCCGCACGGCCATCGTACGCGCGTCCCAATCGAACCCTTGCCGTTTCGTATCGGACGGCAGCCGGAAAATGAACTGATTATCCGCGATAGCAGGGTTTCTCGCACACACGCCCGGATTTTGGTGGAGGACGCGCAATATGTATTGGAAGACTGCGGCAGCCGGCATGGAACTTACGTCAACGGTGAGCGAATTTCCAGGTACGAACTCCGCGGGTCGGATAAGATCGAATTCGGCGCGCAGGACTCTTATCACCTGATCTTTCTTCTCGACGGCAGCGAGCTCAAGAAACTGATGGAACAGATGGCCGCTTCCGAAAAGGCCCCGGCGGCGTTGGGGACCGGCGGGAATCTGGCCAAACTTCGGGCCATCTTAGACTTGGCCCGGACAGTGCAGAGTTCGTTCTCGGTGGATGATGTGCTGACTTCGGTGGTCGATACCGGGCTGGCCATTACCGGCGCGGAAAGGGGCTTCATGCTGCTTCGTGCTGGCGAGGGCTTGCAGACGCGGGTGGCGCGCCATCGCCAGGGCCATCACTTGTTGGAGAGCGATCTGCGGGTTCCACGCGAAATGATTCACCGCGCGCTGCGGCACAGGCGGGAACTGCTGTTTATGAACTTCGACCCGGCCAGCGTGGATGAAACCCGGCCGCAAAACAGCATCGCCGATCTGGAATTGCGCAGCGCTATCTGTGTTCCCCTCGTGCGCATCCGCACCGGACAGGGAGACGCCACCAGCGTGCTCACCGCCGGAAGCGAAACAGTCGGAGTTTTGTACATGGACTCCCGGCTGACTGCCGCGGATATGGCCGGCGGTAACCGCGAACTGCTCCAGACGCTGGCGATTGAAGCTTCCACGGTGCTCGAGAATGCTCGCCTGTTGGAAGAAGAACGCGCCAAACGCCAGATGGAAGAGGAATTGAAGTTGGCGCGCGCCATCCAGCAGAGCCTTCTGCCAGCCGCATTGCCCTCATCCGGGTGGATGGCAGCCTGTGGCAGCAGTGTAGCATCGCACGAAGTGGGCGGAGACTACTTCGATGTGAATCCGGTGAATCAGCGGTGCTGGTCGGCCGTGGTGGCCGATGTTTCCGGCAAAGGCGTGAGTTCCGCTCTGCTGGCTTCGCTGATGCAAGGAGCGTTGATCGCGGCGACCGACCACCCAGAGGCGTTGGGACAACGTCTGGACCGGCTGAACGGGTTCCTCTTCAACCGTACGGGTGGGGAAAAGTACGCCACGGTTTTCTTTGCCCTGCTCGACCTGGATGGCCGGCTGAGCTACATCAACGCGGCGCACTGCCCTCCGATCGTAGTGCGCGCCACGGGGGGCTTGCAGAGTCTTCCGGCGACTAGCGTTCCGGTTGGTTTGCTGGAATCGGCCGAGTTTCCCGTATCGGAACTGATGCTGGGGCCAGGAGACAAGGTCGTAATCTACAGCGATGGCGTCACCGAAGCGCAGAACGGAAAGGCTGAGTTCTTCGAAAAGAGACGTCTGCGTGAGATTGTCGCGGCTCACGCGGCAAGCACATGTTCGGCGCTTCACGATGTCATTCACGATGCGGTCGCAGCCTTCACCGAAGGGTCTCCCCAATCGGACGACATTACGGTGCTGGTGCTGGAATTCCGCGGGCCGGAGGGCTAGTTTCCCTCCGGAGCCCGGGCCAGAAGCCCTGGCGAGGTGTTTCTTGGGTAAATGTGGTTCCGGCGGGCCGGGTATTTTCCATCGATTCAAGATGAATCTTCCAGGCTCCTTCATAGAGATGACTCGCGCCGGGCATCCCGCCACGCTTGCGCTCTCGGGCACGTCTTTTACCACCACCGAGCCGGCTCCAACTGTGGCATTATCCCCAATCTGCACGTTCTCAACAATGCAAACATGAGGGCCTATGTAGACGCCATCGCCAATCCTCGCCGCCGTCCGATGATTCGAGCCGATAGTCAATGCTTTGGAAAGGTTGCAGTTATTCCCAATCGAAGCCGTATAGTTGATCACTATGGAAACTGGATGTCCCAAGGACAGACCGTATCCGATCTCGATATTGGACGGAATGCAGACTTGCCTCGATCTACCGTATAGCCAATGAGCGACTCTCGCAAGTAGACGGATCGGCCTATTTTCGGATTTGCACAATCTGAGCCATATAGAGTACCTGAAAGCCCAATTCGATAAGTATTGCTTCACGAACGATTGAAAGGAGACTTCGCCCGCATACCGATAGAGATCGCTCTTGATGAACGCCCAGGAGGCGTACGCCACGATCGATAAGTTTATCATGTCTCAGTTAACCGCGTACGTGCCTGGTGCTTAACCGTTTAGGGCCTGGCTTTCCAAACCGCGGAATGCGTCGCTCAAGTCAAGGCCTCGTAAAATAAATAACGTAGAACGTTGTATGGGCGTGAAATCATCGAACCCCTACTGCACCCCAAGAGAGTCGGAGATCCGATCGTGCTGGGCCAAGGTCTTTCCTGGTGCAGTTGCAACTCCAGCAGCAAGCAGATTCAACTCATCCATACCGTGCCCGTTATTGCCGATCGTGACGGCATCCGACCTCGCTGGCCGTGTCCAAATACGATTACTCCACAGAGCCGATATCCGCAGCCTGGCGGGCCGTTCGATATAGGTATAGCAGCCGAGCGACAGGCCGATCAGAATGGCGCTGTAGAGGATAAAGCCGCCCCAGCCCAGGGGCGCCCGCGATACGGATAGGGTCGCGGCGGATCGTTGCGTGAAGTAGAGGTAGTACGCCATAATCGGGGACTGTAAAATATACACCGAGTAGCTCGCATCGCCGAGCGCGTAGATCGGCCGGCAAGCGAGAAAACGAGCCAAGAGGCCGCGATCACCAGCCAGCGAATACACCATCAGAGCAAACAGTGGCGTGGCTAACGGCGCTCGGAAATCCGCGGGTACGACCGGAAAAAGAACCGCTGTAAATACTGCTAACGCCATCGAGACGGCGAAGAGCATACCCCGGGCTGGGAAGTTCCGCCAGCCTCTCAGATATACCTGCGCTGTCATAATCCCGAGGATGAAGTCTGGTAGACGAAATATCGGCATATAGAGTATGGCGTGGCCGTATTTGGACCCGTAGGCGAGGATATCTATAGCGGGAATGGCAATCTCGACACCGCACGAAAGGATGATTGCCAAGAGCAACTTCTTGTCCGACAGGCGGGCACAGACCGGCAGGAGGAATGGGAATAGCAAGTAAAAAAATGCCTCGCTACTTAGTGACCAACCCGGCCCATTCCAAGTCAGGGCGATGCTCGGGAACCATCCCTGCACGAGGCCCCCGGTGGCCGCGGCGCAGCCAAGCAGTTTCATGGGGTGGGATCCCAGACGAACCGCCACGGCTGGCGCGATCAGGACAAAACCCAGGAGGTAAGCCGGGTAAATACGTGCGAAACGGGCGACCCAAAACGTCTGGGCTGCCAGTTGGCGCTCAGCGTAGTTGTAAGTCAGAACGAAGCCAGAGAGAATGAAAAACAGGTTCACTGCCATCCAGCCATTTTCGATAATATGGCGTGCAAACGGCAAACCTATCGGACCAGAAGCATAGTGAAAACAGACCACGTGAAATGCGGCTAAGAAGCGCACTCCTGTCAAAGCACGAATGGTGTCGCGGTGGGCGGGCGATTGTTGGGGCATCGATATCACTTCTAACTCAAACTTACAGCGCCGGATCCGCTGGAGTACTCCCCCGTTTAAAATCGGACGACGTAGCGGCGTGGGCGTTCCGCGGCCCGCCAGGACAACGCCAGCCGACGGCCACGGCCAGGTTCGCCAGCTGCGAATCCATTGCACTGTCGTCGAGGCCGATCTCGAGTTCCGCAAGTTTAGCAGGCAAAACCCTGCGAACCACCTCGATAAAAGGCATTACCAACACCGGCTGAGCGGGGCTCGTATCGCGCTGAGTGATATTCACAAAATCGCGGCCAGGCAAATTGAGCCGCATCTGCCAATGCGCGACGGCCGGGAGTTGAGACGGCCCGGCGGCGAAACGCACGCCTTTCAGGCGCGCTGTAAGGCTGCTGTACCCCAGCGCGCGCGCGCCCTGTTCGAGGGCCTGCCAGCATTGGTGCACACTGACAGCCGATTCCAGTGCCCGCTCCAGCGACCGCAGCTTGACATGGGCACTAAGTTGGGGGCGAATTCCGGTCCACAAAAATCGCCTGGCTACATCGAATTCCACGTATCCCACTTGATGAATGCCAACCCAAGCTACGGCTGCAAACAGGAGAATCACCAAACCGGCATAACGCTTCTGGATGACGCTTTCCAGCAGGGAAAGCACCGCCCCCACCGTCCCGGCGCCATAAAGCAGCAGCGCCACTCGCCTGGGAGTTAGTCCGCGATCCAGGAGACGGTGATGAATATGGCCCCGATCCCCCACAAAAATAGATTCATTCCGTAGGAAACGCCGCAAGATAGACAAGCCTACTTCGATTAGCGGAAGGGCCAGCGCCATAGCTGGAGCCGCCAGCCCCAACATGGTGGCAGCTTTTTGAGTCCAAATGACTCCGTAAGCTCCGAGCAGAAATCCAAGCACCAAACTTCCCGAATCGCCCAAGAATATGGAGGCTGGATTGAAGTTATAGCGCAAGAACCCCAGCAGGCAGCCGGCCAAAGGGGCGGTCGCCAACCCCAGATTGAGGTCTCCATAAAGCATTCCGGCCATCAATATCGTCAAAGTGGCAGTTATGCCGACGCCTGTGGCCAAGCCGTCGATCCCATCGATCAGGTTGAACGCGTTGGCGCACAGAATCAGCCACGCGACGGTAAGAGCAAAGGCTATCCACGGCGAAGTCGCATGCCCGGTGACTCCCAGAATGCGGACGCCGGCCATGTACGCCCAGACGGCGCCGGCCAGTTCGCCAAGCAGTTTCTGCCATGGTTTGAGATCCAGCCAGTCGTCCAGCAGACCCGTGCAGAATATGATCGCCACGGCCGGCAGGAGTCTCCATACCGTACCGAAGTTCTGTTGAATGACTCCGCTGGCTCTGAAGGGGAGCAACAGTAACAGGCCGTACGCGCCACCATATGAGGCCATGATAGCGATCCCTCCAGTTCGAGGTGTGTCCATCTTGTGGATTTTCCGGCGATGGTCTGGACGATCCACCAAGCCGAAACGGATCGACCAAATCCGAATGGCCGGAGTCAACATCAAGCTCAGAACGAAGGACAGCAAACTGAGCAGACAGAGTGCATACATAACGTTTTCCTATTCGCCGTCGCCGGCTGCGATCGGCTCGGCCGACACCAGGGACCTCAGCAAATTTCCGAGTCGGTTCATGTAAATCGTGTTGTCGAACTGTTCTTGCACCAGGCGACGGGCCGCTTCGCCCATTCGGATGGCCATGCCTTTGTCATCTAGAATGCGGCCGACGGCTTGAGCCAGAGCCCCTGAGTCACCTATGGGCACCAGTATTCCTGTGACACCATCCAGAACCACGTCGATCACGCCCGTGGTTCGGGTCGACACGACCGGCCTTCCCGCCGCTGCCGCCTCCAAGAGCACCTTTCCCAATCCCTCGCGATGGGTAGGAAATACGAACACATCCATCAGCGGATAATACGGCGCTGGATCGGCGACATAACCGGGCCAATGGACTTGCGGGCAACTGTGGATCCAGGCGACAGTCGCGGAGTCCACGGGATCACCCGATTCGAATGCCCCCAGGAGTAACAGATGCACGTCCCGTCCCTCGTTCCGCAGGATCTGGCAGCATTCCGCTAATTGCTGCACGCCTTTGTCCCTGGTTAGCCGGCCCACAAAACCGAGGACCTGGCTGCCTTCGGGGATGCCTACGAGGCGACGCATCGCCAGTTCGGAAGCAGCCTTGGGGACAGGATAGTCCGCGAGACGGATGCCTTCGCTGGCGCGCTCGCCCAACAACACGACCTTGCCTGCATCGGCGATCCCTTCACGTAAGACGGTGTCCTTTACGCTGCGGCTGATACAGATGACCTTATGTGCGCAAAGGCAGGCAATCCTCTCGCATGTCACTAGCAAAGCCCGTTTCCAGGAGCGCGTAGTCTGATAACGCAATCCGCGTAGCGTATAGATACGGTGGGGTACACCCGCCAGCCAAGCCGCAATCCCGCCCAGAAAGCCCATCTTCGGTGTGCTCATATTGGTAACTGCCGGGCGGATGGAGCGAAACACCCGCCAGAGGTGCCAAAGGGACCTTATGTCGCTGAGTACGGCAATCTCTCGCTTCATCGTCACGGAGCGAAACCTGACTCCGGGGCAGACCAATCGTGTATCTTCGCCTGGTGCCGTTGGAGCGACGACTGTTGCCTCCATGCCCATCTCCTGGATTAGCGCCAGAATTTCGGGAAGAAGGTGCCGGACCGCAAAGATGCTGTTCATGCCAAACACAATAGCCTGCGTAGCCATACCGTCTCATCGCTCCTTTCGTAAAACCACGGCGAAGGTCTCGGCCGCTTCCGGGCCGGCCAACCGCCTGAACAGCAGAAGCCACACGCGCCACATCGCGTGTAGTGGCAGGCAGAACCGAAAATATCCGCTTGTGAAATACAACCGGCGCGATTCCCGGGTCAAGCCATGCCGCCCTGCCAGGCGGTCGAAACTGCTCGGAGTGCATCGGTCGTAGTAGGCTCGAAAGCCATGATCCTTTCGCATCTCAGGAAAAACACTATAAAGAATCCGCCGTTTGATCGCTTCCGGCAAAATCAGATTCAGGCGGGCGTAGGCAGCGTTTCGGCTGGGCACGAAGATCAGTGCCCTTCCGCCCGGTTTGAGAATACTGGAGATGGCGCTGATGGCCCGATCGGTGTCCCGAACATGCTCCAGAAGGGCTTGACAAATCACCAGGTCCGCGTCGCCATGGCCGGGATAAGTGACAATATCGGCGCAGACCGTTTGGTCGTATAGTCCTGGCGGCGCGGCGGCCAGTTCCGCGTTGTCGATATCCAAGCCGACGATACTCAATCCAAGGTCGGCCTTAATACGTCGGCTCACCACGGGATTCTTACCGCCCCCGACGTCGTAGACAAGCGACCCTGGCTGCAGATAGCCCGGCACCAGATCCTCCAGAAAGTGTCGGTTGCCGTCAACTTGAAACTCATCCGGAAACAGCCGGTCGAACCACAGCGTCAGCCTCGCTTGTGAGTCGATCAGGTTGCGGAGCCGCGACTGGTGAGTTGGGGACACCCAGGAGTCCGACGCGGAGGCATTGAGCCGCGAAGTCCCCATTGTTAACACTCTGCCCCTTCCTGTTTCAGTAGTTGATCTTGGGCGGAGACCTCAAGGTGCCGGCTCGTAAACCGGCGCACTTCGCGAAAGAATGCGTTGCGCCGGCCCACCAGGAGGTCTTCGCGGAAATCGCCGGATCTGCGGAGATTGCGGGCTGACATCGCATCCATCCGAATTGGGTCACGGAGTACTTCGATCAGTTTGCCGGCCAATCCATCAATGTCGCCTGGAGGCACTAGATCCTCCAGCGGCAGCAACTCCGGAATTCCGCCTACATTGGAAGCGATACAGGGTAGAGATCGAGCCATAGCCTCCACGAGGGCACGCGGCAGACCTTCAACCCGCGAAGGCAGCAGGAACAGATCGGAGGAATCCAATTCCTCCCGCACTCTCGCTCCAGCCGGCAACTGCCCGAAAAAATGGATCCGGTCCGCCAGTCCCAAATCCGTGGCTAAGCGCTCCATAGTGGCGCGGTGCTTACCATCACCTGCTATGCGGAGTTTGAGGTTCAGCCCGGCTCGAACCCCTTCCGCCATGGCGCGAATCAAGACGTCCGGCGCTTTGTACATCTGCGCCAACGAAGCTACCGTGATCATCCGGAATTCCTGCCGCGGAACGATTGAGTTCGAGAATGACCTGGGGACCTCCCGGATAGCTACTGCGGGGATCTCGACGTCAGAAATGCCCACCGCGAACCGGGCGCATGGATATCGTGACTGCAAGGCATTCTCAGTCACATAGGCCGCGGCGCCAGCGTGTGCACATTGGCGGCGTAACTCCCGCGTAATGCGCCAGCGGAACAGTGGGCGCAGACGATAGTCCACCGCCTTGGGCGCGAAAACGTCGAAGGGGTCGTTGATCACTTCGAGACCATAGGGCCGGCCGCGGCGAACCAGGATCGGTTCCAGACATCCCGCAATATGGGAACTCACCCGCATGATAACGGCGTCTTGCCGAGCCACCGCCCCGCGAATCGCGCGGCGGATCGAAACTGATTTTGCCAGATACTGCCAGGGCCCGAGGTGCTCGGGTACCACAAAGAACTTTACTCCGGGCCCGTTTGCTATTCGCCAATCCGGTTCTGGCCGGGGTACATCCCGGACCCGTGCCACTACCTTGACTCCATCGAAAACCGAAAGATAGCGGTTCCAGAAAGGGTATGCATGCACTCCATGGGTCCAAACGGCACCGTCCGGCGTGCGGAAGTAATGGTGATCGAGGGTGATAACGACATTCATAGGCGAGCCTTCTTCGCGCGGCCGCGCATTGTCACGGCCGTAACCAGCAGGTACGGCACAACCGCGTACCAGTTCAAGCCTCGGGTTACAACCGCCGACTCTCCGCGCGCGAAGATGAAGAAGAAAGCGAGAAAACTGCCGACTAGCGCCTGCTTGGCAGGGTCGGTTACGTCGGCTTTCAGAAACAAAGTGGTGATACAGAACCCTACGAAACCCAGCCAAAGCGGCCCTCCGAACCATCCAAAGTTCAAGTAAGACTCCGCGATGAAAGAGAAACCTAAGCCACCTCCCGAATAGGCAGTCTCCGGATCGACGGTGGAGATCAGCCAATCGGCTAGAAGGCCGTGGGCTACGCTGGGATGCACTTCCCAACCGAGGTTGGGAATGACCGCTGCGGCTGCGTAGAGATAACTGGCGCCCAGGTCGTATGGTCGGATGTCCGGCACCAACGCGATGGTATGGGTTACGGCCGTCAACGAATGGCCCATCTCCGAGATGCAGGAGGAGATTGGACTTTCCAGGTTGCTTGCGCTCTCTAACTGGCTCTCCCAGGACAGCCTGTTTTTCCCACTGGTGTTGCGGGTCTCGCGGACGAGCGGGAAAACCAGGAGAGCCCCGATGGCGCAAAGGCAAATCAGGAATCGCGGAATTCGGCGGATGCCGTCAAAAACCCAGGCTACGGCCACGCAACTCATGGTGGCTGTCCCCCGAGAACCCAGGAAAAGACAGGCCCCGGCATAACTGGAAATGAACGCCACGCAGAACACCTGGGTCCACCGGTTTCTTTTTGAGCCAGCCAACAAGAAGATCGTGCCTGGCACCAGGTATCCAGAAAGGGCAAACGACACCGGCGCCGCGATGCGGTGCGAGTAAAGGCCCATATATCCGTAATCCAAAACCAGGGCAAAGGAGCCCCGCAACATATTCAGAGTTGGGACAAAGGCGATGGCGAGAAGCAACCAGCCCACCAACCGCGTGGCCCGCTCCCGGGCGCTGGAGTCCTCGATCGGTTCGCGCCGCGATTTGCGGCCAAGCGCGAGCAACGCGCCGGCGTGAAGGCACAACGCGCTGACGGCGACCAGGAACAGCGCCTTGGTCAGAACGTCCGCTTGCACTTCGCCCGCCAGAATTCCGCCGGTGTTCATCCCAAAGATCTCCAGCAGTGCCTGCCCTCCATTGAATAGGCCGGCTGAGAAGATGAAAAGCGCGTACGGATCGAACAAGGTCTTGCGGAGTGCATACCAACTCCAGAGAACCCAGACGAAGGATCCCGTGACCAGAACGCACGCCGGGTATACCAGCCGCTCCGGATCCAGTTGCACCACCGGCAGAAGTACGCCAGCCCCGGCAACGATGCTGGTCAAGATGATATGAACCAGCAGGACTGCCTTCGAACGGCTGATTCGTCCGGACATCACGAAGCTTCCTATCGGGGCAGGCACAGAGGGTTCAAGCGCGATAGAGTGCATACAATCCCCCCAAAGATCTTTTGATGTTGAAATCGCTGTTCTCCACCGACGCCAGAGCGCTGGCTCGGTGGGCATGCCGGTCGCCCATAACGGCAACCAGTGCCGCCGCCCACGTCGACGCGCCGGCACTCGCGACGGAGCGCGGGCCGTTGAAATGAGACATTGTACTCATGACTGCTCCTCTTCATGAATCTGCTTGCGCGCTGAGGCGGCATAGAGCGTTGCCGCTAACGACCACGCGGCTAGATAAGCAATCGCCAGACCCGTG
>DATJRE010000512.1:0-8877 GCA_035505095.1 Bryobacteraceae bacterium
GCTGATGACCAGTTCCGGGGTGGCCTCCATCAACTGGACGGCGACAGTGACTCCGAATGCCGGCGCCTCCAGTGGCGGTTGGCTGATTCCGGATATCAAGCGGCCGGGGGCCTATGCCCCCACGCGTTCGCGCACGTTGAACTCCAGCTTCCAGCGGCGCCCGTCGCGGGCCACGCACCATAACTGCAGTACGCCGGTTTCGGTGACCACGGTTTCAAACGATACCGGCACCACTTCGGCGGAGGCCTCGGCGCCCGCGAAGCTGACTTCCATGGGCGACAGCTCGGCCAGTTCTTCGCCGATGTCCTCAATCAGGTCGCCGGGCTGGTCGTTCTTGCGCGCCGCCGAAGTGAAGAAGCGGAACTCGGCCGGCTGGCCCACGATGAGGCCGAATTCGCGCCCCGGAATCCGCACCTGGGAGCCTTCCTCCATCCCGAACGCCACCACCGTCAGCGCCTTCAGCGGGGCGGGGAAACCGGGGATCGACGGCATGGAGCTTTCCACTCCCACGTAGTAGGTGCGCGGCACGCCGCCGCGGATGCGCACGCCCCGGCCGTGGCGCGTCAGGCCATAGTAGGCGGCGCCGCGCGAAACCGCGTGCATCAGGTCTTCACCCGCCAGCGGCGCCACCGGCGGCAGGCCCTCTTCCGCCAGCCAGGAATCCAGCGTGGCCAGAATCCGCTCGCGGACCATCGTAGCGTTCAGCACCCCGCCATTGAACAGCACGTGCGTGGGGCAGGCCAGCCCGCTTGGCCCGCGGCGCACCGAGCCATGCTCGGCACTGGCCGCCTGCTGCCGCAGAAAGCGCGCCATGTGGCGGGTGATGGCCGCATCGGCGGCGTAGGGCAGGCCGAGTTCCTGCAAGCCCACACGGCGCTGCGCCGCCGGCAAATCGTTGCTGCCCACCGCCGGCAGAAAGCCATCGCCCAACACCTGCTCGATATCCTCGCGCAGCAGCTTGGCTTTGATGGTGCCGCCCACCAGCCCCGAGCCGCGGCCCAGAATCGTGACCGGCTGCTCTTTGTCGGTGGAAGCGGGGTCGAGCAGGCGCTCTTTGGCCACCCGGCAATTGGCCCACAGCGCCTGGTGCTGGCGGCCATCCAGGCGCGTGCCCTTTTCGGCCAGCCGGCGCGCCACTACGCCGGCCAGCGCCAGGTCAATATTGTCGCCGCCCAGCAGGATGTGCTCACCCACGGCCACGCGGTTGAGCGAAAGCTCGCCCGCCCGTTCGGTCACCGCGATGAGCGTGAAATCGGTGGTGCCGCCGCCGATATCCACTACCAGGATCAGGTCGCCCACATGCACGCGCTCGCGCCAGTCGGGGTGCCGCTCGATCCAGGCATAGAAGGCCGCCTGCGGCTCCTCCAGCAGCGTGATGTCCTGGTAGCCGGCCTGTTTGGCGGCCTCCAGGGTGAGTTCGCGGGCCACCGCGTCGAAGGAGGCCGGCACCGTCACCAGCACCTGCTGGGCGGCGAACGGCGCATCCGCCAAGGTGGCGTCCCACGCCTGGCGGAGGTGTTCCAGGTAGCGCCGGCTGGCTTCCACCGGCGAGATTTTGTCCACGCCTTCCGGTGCTCGAAAAGGCAGCAGCGCCGAGGTGCGGTCTACGCCCGAATGCGACAGCCAGGACTTGGCCGACGAGACCAGCCGCCCGGCGTTTTCCACGCCCCGTTTCTGCGCCAGTTCGCCAACCACCAAGCCGTTGGCGTCGTCCCACGGCAATGCCAGCGAGCCGTCCGGAAAATCGCTCGCGCCGGGCAGGTAGAGGAACGACGGCAGCAGATCCTCGGGGCGCGTTTCGCCCGGATTGACGAGCTGCGGAATGGGCGCCAACTGCACATTGGCCGGGGCAAACGGATCGGCATCCGGCTGGACCTCCGCGTAGGCCAGCGCGCAGTTGGTGGTGCCCAGATCGATTCCGATAACGTATTTTGGCGGCAACGTCGTTACTCGATTTCAATTTCAGCCGGAGCGATGATGCTGGCGTCCTGGCGTCCGGCCGCGGGAAGTTCGATTTTGGCGGCGCGCCAGCCTTTGTGGCGCAGCAGACCGCCGGATGGTGGCTTGGCGGGAACATTCCCCACGAACTTCACCACGCCCGGGTCCGTGGAGGGCGCCTTGGCGAAGGTGCCTTCCACTCCGTCGATCACCGGCTCCAGGGTGACGTAGCGGGTGATCGAATCGCGGCACTGGTCGTGCAGCTCGCGCACGGCGGCGCCGATCTGGTCGTCGGAATAGCCGCTGATGTCTTCCATTAGGAAGTCCAGCAGGCGCGAATCGCGCTGCAGAATGGCGAGGATCTGGAGCGCCCCATCCGAAGCGCGGACGGCCGGCGGAGGCGGAGCGGCCGGCGCCGCTGGTTTGCTGGGTGCGGCATCGCGCGGCGCGAGGCGCAGAGCGGCCAGAGTCTCCCGGGACAGCGCCCCCTGAAACAGCAGGTTAAAGAAACAACGAAAAGCAAGAACGATTCGATTCAAATAGTTGGCTCCAACTATTCAGGATAGCGGAAAGGCGGCAGCCGGGCAGGCGCCGGGCGGATATGGGGTCCGTCGGCCAAGCCAGCAGGAAGTGGCTCGGGCAGCGGGCCCTGGCGGGTCGAGTGCCGGCGGCTGGGCCGATTGATCAGGGAGTTCCCTCGGAGCCGACGTGGCCTGGTGTGCCCGGTGTGATCCCGTCGGCCGGCAGATCCGGTTCGCGGTGAGCCGGAGACGCCCGGCGCCAGCGGCCGGTGTGGGCCGCCAACAAAAAATCGCGGCGCCGTGGGAGCGGCGCCGCAAAGGGGTCAAGGTCAGCCCTCGGGGGAGATGGATCTCGCAGCCTTCAATCGCCTTTGGTCAGCGGTACGTTGACCACCGACCGATTGGCCTCGGACGCAGGCAACTTGTGGCTCGGGAATGCGTACGTATAAGGCTTATTGCCATCCCACAACTGCCGCAGCGTGCATACGCGGCCGAGGCATTCAAAGGTGACCACCGCGGCGCCGGCCTTCTTCCAGGCGTTCGGTGCATCGTCTCCCTGAGTGGGCATCAGCAGGGCCATGCGGTTGGTGGCGAGGCTGCTGACCAACAGGATTTCCTGGCCGCCGCCCTGCAGTTTCACGATGAAATCGTACGCACCCGCTTCCATCACCTTGTTGCCGGCGCGGAAGGCCATCGGGATTTCCGCTCGGTACGTCTGTGCCGAAGCACTTCCAGCAGCGACCGCCAGGGCAGCCACCACGATCATCGAACGCATCGTCAAAGTCTTCATCGTCTTACCCTCCTTCGGCGGCCCTTTGGGGGTCCCGATTCACGGGCGCTATAAAGGCACGCCCGCGGCCAAATCGTAAGCTGTTGCAAAGAAAGGAATTCAGCTTCCGCTGCGAGGCATAGATGAACCTGACGGTTCAGCCCGTGAACCGGCCGGCTCATGGCTGCCGCGAACTGATAAACTGACATCGGCCGATGCCTTCGGATCCTGATACGCCGCCGGAAACCACGCTGCTGCAGGCCTGCGCGCTGCTGTTCCTGTTTCGGGCGCTGGCGCGGACGCGCGACGAGGGCCAGCGGATCATCTGGGAGGAGCAGATTGTGCGGCTCATCGCCGACCTGGTGCCGTGCGCCGGGGGCGCGGTGGTGCTGGGACCCGCCGACGACGAGATTCCCGAGGACTGCATCGCGCTCCCGCTCTACGTGCGCGGCGAGCGCGGCGGGCTGTTGGCGGTATGGTTTCCACCCGAGGAAGCCGGGCGCCTGGCGAGCCACCGGGAAGTTTTGAGCGCCGTGGCGACCCTGGCAGGTGCGGCCCTGGATAACATCCGCGACGTGGAGCGGCTGCGCACCGAGAACACCCTGCTGCGCGACCGCATCGAGAGCATCGACGTGGGCATCATCGGGGAGAGCCCGGCCATCCGGAAGCTGCTGCAGATGGTGTCGCGGGTTGCCCCCCGGGACGCTTCGGTGCTGGTGCTGGGCGAGAGCGGCACCGGCAAGGAACTGGTGGCGCGCGCGCTGCACCACCTCAGTCCCCGGACCGAAAAGCCCTTCATCGCCATCAATTGCGCGGCGCTCACCGACACCTTGCTGGAGAGCGAATTGTTCGGCCACGAAAAGGGCGCGTTCACGGGGGCGGTGGCGCAGAAGAAGGGCAAGCTGGAGATGGCCGAAGGCGGCACGGTCTTCCTGGATGAGATCGGCGAACTGGCCCCCCTGCTCCAGGCCAAGCTGCTGCGCGTATTGCAACAGAGGGAGTTCGAACGCGTCGGAGGCACGCGCACCTTGAAGCTGAACGTGCGGGTGGTGGCGGCTACCAACCGCGACCTGGCTGCCGAAGCGCACCGCGGGGCTTTCCGCGAGGACCTCTATCACCGGCTGAATGTGGTGGCGTTGCGCGTGCCGCCGCTGCGCGAACGGCCCCAGGATGTTTTGCTGCTGGCGCGCTACTTCCTGGACCGGGCCAGCGACCGCTGCGGGCGCGCGGTCTCGGGGATTTCCCAGGAGGCGGAACGGTGCCTGACGGCGTACGGGTGGCCGGGCAATGTGCGGGAGCTCGAAAATGCCATTGAGCGTGCGGTGGTGCTGGGACAATCCGAGGAACTGATCCCGGAGGATTTGCCGGAGACCATTGTGGAAACCCGGGCCGCGGCGGCGGCTGCCGGGCCGGGCGCGTTGCGGGCATCCGTCAGCCAGACCAAGCGCGAACTCATCCTGACGGCCTGGCGGGAAAGCGGCGGCGATCACAACCAGGCCGCCGCCCGGCTGAAGATTCATCCCAACTCGCTGCGCCGGTTGATCCGCCTGCTGAACCTGCGCGACAGCCTTCCCAGCGCTTGAGGACCGCGGGACGGTCGAGATGGGCGAACCGCCGCGGCGGCGCGCGCTGAGTGCGTGGCGCCGCGTGCGCGCCGCTCTGAACCCCGCCCGCGGCTGCCGGCCTCGCGCTATACTATGGTTTCACATTCAAAAGAATAGAGGCTTTCATGATTTCAGCAACACAGTTGCGTCCGGGCATGGTGATCAAGTTCAACAACGAACTGTATTCGGTTTTCAGCATGACTCACCGGACGCCGGGCAACCTGCGCGGCTTTGTGCAGGTTCGCATGCGCAATCTGCGCAGCTCGACAATGATCGAGCATCGCTTTTCGTCGGAAGACCGGGTGGAGAAGGCGAATCTTGAAGAGCAGGAAATGGAGTACCTCTACGACGACGGCGAGTACTTCTACTTCATGAACATCGAGACTTACGAGCAGATGCACCTGATGAAAGATCTGCTGGGCGATGCCACGCAGTACCTGATTCCGCAGTTACACGTCACGGTGGAGTTTTACGAGGGCAAACCGATGAGCGTCGAACTGCCCGCCACGGTGGATATGACGGTGGTAGAGACGGAGCCCGGCTTGAAGGGCGCCACGGTCTCTAACGTCACCAAGCCGGCCAAACTGGAAACCGGCCTGGTGGTGCAGGTGCCGCCGTTCATCACCGAAGGGGAAAAGATCCGCGTGAACACGGCCGAAGGAACTTACCAGGAACGGGCCTGATCGGGTGGTGTTCGTGCCCCGGCCATGAATTGACAGCCGCTTGGTTGAAGATGCGCCGCACATTGACTAGCGTGCACCGGCGCCTTGCGCGTCTTCGGCCACTTTGGGGACTCGCACGGCAAATAGCGGCTCAGTGGCGATGATCCGGAGCGGGTGGTCTTTTCGTGCGGCGCCCTGGGTCAGGCGCCGGCGCGAAAGGTAAACGGTGCGCGCGCCGATGCCGACAGCGTCCCGCGCTGGTCAGCCGATACTCCCGCGGTGCGGAATTCGTGCTGGATAATCTCGATCGCGGCGCGCTGGTTGTCCGACCGCACGATCCGGCCAGACGCCGTCAACTGCAGCGGGGAGGAGTTGTGCAGCAGCACGGGCCAGGAAATCGACAGTTGCACCTTCAGCCCCACGGGTAGCTTCCGGCCGGTCTCAAAAAAAATCCCCCCGCTGGAGATATCGATGGTACGGCCCATGCCGGAGTCCAGGGTCCTCTTACGGCGTAGTACTTTCCAGCGCAAATCCAGGGAGATTTCATAGCGCCGGTCGGACCGCCGCTCGCCGCCGATTTGCTCATTCGGTTGCTGTGGTTTCCGCCAACTCATATCGATTTAGTCCGTTTCTTCACGTTCCCCGCGAACCGATCTAAGTTCATTATGCATGTCGTGGAAACGAGCTAAAAGGCATCGTGGTACTTGATAGGTACCGTCCGTCCTAGTGTCCAAGTTCTAATCGCGTTTCAGAAAAGTCGGGTGAATGCTGTAGGAAATTGCCGGGGGGAGTTATCCCCATCTGAGGACAATCGGGGACATTCCCCAGAGAAATTCCAGTAAGGCAGGGATTGGTAGGGGAATGCCCTGCCTCACCGCCACACCGGTCCCGCGAGAGTGCAATCTTCGGGTGCGTCTTCGTTCAAAAAGCCACACGCCCGTACCCTGGTACCCCGCCGGCGGTATCATTGATCCGTGCGCTGGACGCTGATCTTCTTGTGTGCTTTCCGCCTGTTGGCACAGAGCGGCACCGACCCGAAGCCCACGCCGGGGGATTACGCCGTACAGGGCCAGTCCCGAAGCGCCGCGCTCGGGGCGGAGTTCATGATCCACAGCTTCGAGGGCCACGGGGTGACCTATGTCGCCCCGGACTACCTGGTGGTGGAGGTGGCGCTGTATCCGCCCAAGGGCGCGCAGATCGATGTCCAGCCGCTGGCCTTTACCCTGCGGCTGAACGGTAAGAAGACACTCGATCCCGCCAGCATCAGCCTGGTGACGTCCTCGCTCCAGCATCCCGAATGGCGCCAGGCGCCCCACTTGGAAGCCGGCGCCGGAGTGGGGGACGGCGGCGTGGTTCTGGGAGCCCCGCGCCCCAGCCCCATCCCCGGCCAGCCGCGCGGCGCCAGCACCCCGCAGCCGCTACCGGGTCCGGACGAGGATCCCATTGCGGGCGGAGTTACCCGCACGCCCCGGATTAGCGCCGAAGAACTGCTCACCGAGACCCAACTGCCCGAAGGCAAGCATTCCGCAGCCGTCAGCGGCTACCTGTATTTTCCCTATCGCGGCAAGGCTGGTTCGCTGAAGACCGTGGAACTGCTGTTTGAGGACGCGGTACTAAAGTTGCGCTGAAGCTGCGCCAGGGCCTTCCCATTCTCCGAAGATTGCGTAAAATAGGGCGGGGTGAGAATGACATGGCTTTTTGTACCAATTGCGGCGCTACCGTAACCGGCGCCTTCTGTAACCAATGCGGGACGCGGGTGAATTCCGGCGCTGGCGCTCCCGGCGCGGATCCCGCCACAGCGGCCACACCGCCCGCCGCAGCGCCTGCGCCAACCGGGTTCACGCCGGCCCAGCCCGCCGCACCAACCTATGCCGCGCCAACGGGTTTCACGCCGGTCCAGCCTTCCGCGGCCACGTACACCCCGCAGCCGGCCCCGCGCAAGACCAGCCCGCTGGTCTGGGTGCTGGTGATCGTCTTGGGCCTGTTCGTGCTTTTTGGAATCGGCATCTTTGGCGCCGGCTGGTTCGTGGTGCACAAACTCCACCAGGCGGGAGTCGATCCCGAACTTTTGCGGCGCAATCCCGGCATGGCCGTGGGCAAAATGCTGGCCGCCACCAATCCGGACCTGGACGTGGTGCGCACCGACGATAACGCCGGCACCATCACCGTGCGCGATCGCCGGACGGGGAAAGAAACCACCATCACGTTCGACCAGGCGCGCCAGGGCAAGATCACCTTCAGCGCGGAAGACGAGAACGGCAAGCGGGCCACGGTGGAATTCGGCGCCACCGGGAAACCGCCCGCGTGGGTGCCGGAGTATCCTGGTTCGCACCCGACCTACGCGATCAAGGGATCGGCGGATTCGGGCGAGGAAGGCGGCAACTTCACCTACACTACGGACGACCCGGCTGCCAAGGTGATGTCCTTCTACCAGGACAAAGCCAAGGACCTCGGGATGGAAGCCAAAGTGACCACGACCACGCCGGATGGCGGCATGCTGGTGCTCAGCCGTGAAGCTGACGAGCGCTCGCTTACCGTGGTCGTCGGAAGCAGCGCCGAGCACACCACCGTCAACGTCACGTACGCGCGCAAACGCTAAGGAAAGTTGCGGGCGGTAGGGGCCGCCCGCCCGCTTTACTTTTTCTTGCCCTGCGCCGCCACGGCCTCCATGGCCGCTTTGACTTTCTCGGGATCGCCCAGGTAATACCGGTTGAGCGGCTTCAGGCCGCTATCCAGTTCGTACACCAGCGGCATTCCGGTTGGGATGTTCAACTCCACGATCTCCGCTTCGGGAATATTGTCCAGGTACTTCACCAGGGCCCGCAAGCTGTTGCCGTGGGCCGCGATGAGCACCTTGTGTCCCTCCCGAATGGCCGGGGCGATGGTTTCGTGCCAAAGCGGCAGAAACCGCGCCACGGTATCCTTGAGGCACTCGGTGAGCGGCAGATCTGCCGCGCTCAGGCTGCCATAGCGCGGATCGCGGCCGGGGTAGCGCTCGTCGTCCGGGGTCAGCGCCGGCGGACGGATGTCGTAGCTCCGCCGCCAGATCTTCACCTGCGCCTCGCCGAACTTCTCCGCCGTCTCGGCTTTGTTCAGCCCCTGCAGCGCGCCGTAGTGGCGCTCGTTCAAACGCCACGAGCGATTCACCGGAATCCACGCCAGGTCCATTTCGTCCATCACCGTCCACAGGGTGTGGATGGCGCGCTTCAGCACCGAGGTATAGGCTACGTCGAAGACGTAGCCCTCCCGCCGCAGCACCTGGCCGGCCTCTTTGGCCTCCGCTCGGCCCTTTTCCGAAAGCTCCACGTCGGTCCAACCGGTGAAGCGGTTCTCCTTGTTCCACGAGCTTTCCCCGTGGCGCAACAGTACGAGCCGGGTCATTT
>DATJRE010000513.1:0-5085 GCA_035505095.1 Bryobacteraceae bacterium
ACGACCCGGCCCGGCCCCATCCGCACCAGGTGTCTCCGTCGGCGAATCCCGGTGGACCGCCTTCCGACGCCACTGTCCTGTTCAGCGGCGACGACCTTTCCGCGTGGTGCCAGCGCGGCCAGGGCGCCGCGCGCGGAACCATGGTGGACCCCCAGTGGAAAGTGGAAAACGGCTACTTCACCGTGGGCGCCGGCGGCGACCTGTTGACCCGCCAGAAGTTCGGCGATTGCCAGCTTCACGTGGAGTGGTCGTCTCCCGCCGAGGTGCATGGCAACAGCCAGGGCCGCGGCAACAGCGGCGTGCTGCTGATGAGCCGCTACGAAATCCAGGTGCTGGACGCGTGGAACAACCCCACCTACGCCGACGGCCAAGCCGGAGCGATCTACGGCCAGTGGCCGCCGCTGGCCAACCCGGCGCGCCATCCGGGCGAATGGAACACCTACGACATTGTCTTCGAAGTGCCGCGCTGGGAAGCCGGCAACCTGGTGAAGCCGGCCTACGCCACGGTGTTCTACAACGGCGTGGTGGTGCACAACCGCAAGGAGATCCTGGGCGCTATGGTCTACCGCCAGGTGGCCCACTACATCCCGCACGACCCCGAAGAGCCGCTGATGCTCCAGGACCATCACAACCCCGTGCGCTACCGGAACCTCTGGATCCGCAAGCTGGGTTCGTATGACCACGCGTAACCGAGAGTGCTGCCGCGGGAAGCGCGGGCACCCGGCGGAGAGTGCAAAAAACAGCTATTTTGGAAGGGGGGAGACCTGTGACGATTGACCTGAAGCCCGAACAGCAACGCGTGATTGATTTGGCCGTTCAATCCGGCGCATATGAAAACCCCGGCGAGGTTCTCGATCAGGCTTTTGAGATCATCCGCGAGCAGCTTGACCTGGAAGACTGGATGCTCGAAGACCGCGAAGCTGTCGCCGCCCACATCGCGAAAGGTTTTGCCCAAGCCGAGCGCGGCGAATTGATGGACGGCGAGGAGGTCCTCGAAACGTTGCGCCAACGGCGGACCAAGCTAAAGCCGTAGGGATGAGAGCGCCGTTTCGGTTCACGCCGCAGGCGACGGAGGACCTGGATGCCATCTGGCGGTTTATCGCCAAGGAAAACGTGGACGCCGCCGACCGGGTGGAATCGGAAATCATGGCGACCTGTGGGCGGCTGGCGAGACATCCTCTGGTGGGAACAAAGCGGCAGTACGTGACGCCGCTGCCAGTGCGGTTCTGGACCGTCACAAAATTCCCCAATTACCTGATAGTCTATCGGCCCGATACGGCTCCACTGCAGGTAGTCGCCGTGTTGCATCGCAGGCGGGACCTGAAGAAGGCTCTGGAAGAACGCTCCCGCTGAGTGGCCCGGCAAAGAACGGCGCTCGCAGCTGAGCTTACCCCGCGTGCGGCAACGCGTGCGCCGGCAGGCAGTCGGGAGAGTAGACATGAGGGCCGCTGGCCTTGTAGCGCCAGACCGAGTAGGCAGCCATGGCGGCCAGCCAGGGCAGCGTTCCAATCAGCCAGACCGGACCGGCTGTCGCAGCCTTATAGAGGCTGCCCGCCATCACCACGGTGCCGAACAGGCCGCCCACCGCGATCAGACACGCGCCGGGGCCCGGCATGCCATCCAGGAAGGCGATGTGCGTGCGGGTGTCTGCATCCAAGGCGCCGTGCAGGCGGCGCAGGAAGCCGGCATACGCCAGGCCGCACTCGCCGGCGCCGGCGTTCAGGCTGAAGATGCGCAGCAGCGCGCCGTCGCGGAAGCGAATGTCGCAGAATCCCTCCCGGCCGGCGTCCTTACCGAACGGCCACAGTTGGATGCTGACGATGTCGCGCAGCGCCTGGCGGCCGGTTCCCTCGCCATGGATCGACGCCCCATCCAGCACTACGCCATCGCGCGTCGGCGGCGAGATGCCTTCCGGGTTCTCGGCGAACCCGAGCGGAAAGCGGACGGAGTTAGCTTGCGGGCCAGAGGATGCCATCCCCGCCATGATACCCCCGCGCGGCCGGCTGGGTGACTTACCGGCCGCGCCGCGCGTGAGGATCGGTACAAAGGGCCTACTTCGGCGCCGGTCCGCGCACCACCTGCACAAAAGCGTTCGGGTGAATCCACTTTTCAAACGCGGCGCGCACCTGGTCGGCGGTAATCGCGTAATAGCGTTCGGCGGCGAGGTGCGCCTCATCCAGGGGCAGGCCGACCAGCGCCCGCGCCACGAAGCCTCCGGCCACGGCATCCTCGCTCGATTCGCTCAGGGTGATCGAGCGCAGCAGCAGCGCCTTGGCCTGCTGCAGTTCCGCGGGCGTGACGTTGGTAGTGCGCATGGCCGTCAGATCCTGGTCGATCAGCAGCCGCGCTTTGGAGACATTCACGGGATCGCAGCCGTAAGTCACCGAGTAAGCCGCCCGCGTTTCGTTGGCGTGCAGGGCATTGTCCACGTTATACACGTAGCCGTTCTTTTGGCGCAGATCGCGATACAGGCGGGTGGCGTAGAACCCTCCGCCCAGCACGTGATTGCCCAGTTGCAAAGCGTAATAATCGGGCGAGAAGCGGTTGATCTCCACCTCTTGCGCCAGTTCTACGGAATCCTGCACCGCGGTCGGATCGGGCACCGTGACGGCGGAGGGCTTGTTCAGCGGCACCGGCGGCAGCAGCACATCCGGCTTGGCGCCCGAGGCCTTCCACGCTCCGAAATATTTCTCGATCACCGGGCGCGCCTCTTCCGGCGTGATGTCGCCAATCACGGCGATGGTGGTCATGTCGGGGCGAAAGACTTTACCGTAATAATCCTTCACGTCCGTCAGGGCCAGGGCGGAGACGGTTTTCGGGGTGGCCTCGCGAAGGTCGGGGTCGCCGGCGGGCAGCAGCGCCACGTCCAGCGCGCGATGCATCTTGTACTCGGGGCTGGCAAGCTGGCCGGCGGTAAATTGCGCCGTTTGCCCGCGCACCACCCCGAACGCATCCGGCGGCAGCGCCGGGTGGAGTTCGTTATCCGCCAGCAACTCTACGCCCTTGTCGAAATACTGCCGGAGCACCTTCAGACTGAAATTCGCGCCGCCGTTTTCCGAGGCGGCGATATCGTCCAGAGCCTTCTGGAAAGCCAGCCGGTCCAGCGTGGTGGTGCCATAGGAGAAGAGATCCGAAAGCACGTCTCCAACGCCATCTTTGCCGGGCGCGGTTTCGAGGTCGGCTTCGTGTTTGATGGAGCCGATCACGCTCACCGTGGGGCTGACCTTTTCCGTGAGAACAATCAGCCGCAACCCGTTCGGCAGGGTCATATCGGTGGGCTTCGGCCCGGCCGCCGGTACCTGTAGCGACTTCACTACGGCTTCGGCCCAATCCGGCAGCGCCACCGGCTTGGTGGGCGCGGCGGTAGTCACTTCGGCGCCTCCGAAACCTTTGCCCGATACGGGCGCGCCGGAGGCCGAAGGCTTCAGCGTGGCCACGATGGCATTGTCTACCGTGAAGTAAGTTTTGGCCGCGCGATTCACATCCGCCACGGTGACTTTCTTCATAGCCTCCACAATCTCATCGGGAGAGGTGCGGCCTTCCGCGGCCAGGGCTTGCGACCAGGTGGAAGCCAGGTCCGAAATCGAGTTTTGGTTGAACTCGGCGCTGGCCACCTCGCCTTTGCGCTCGGCCTCCACCAGGTCCGGCGGCACGCCCTTATCGGCGTACCCCGCCAGGATCTTCTTAATCTCGCTGGTGATGGGTGCGGGGTCGGCACTGGCCGGCACGGCGGCCACCGCGTAACCCACGCTGGCTTTCGGATACGTCTCGGCCAGACCGAATTCGGTGCCCAGCGCTTTGCCGGCAGGTACCAGCCCGTAAAGGTCGGCGCGCTGGCTGCCCACCACATCGGCCAGAATCCGGGCGGCCGCGAAATCCGGGCTCGACGTGCCCGGCAGCCGCATCGCCACGAAAACCAGCTCATAGGGCAGGTTGCTTTCGAGCGTGAAGCTCTCCGCCTTCACCGGGTGCAGGTCCACCGCCGGGCGCGCCGGAATCGGATGGCGCTTGATGGGACCGTACAACTGCTTGATGCGCGCCAGCGCCGCCGTCGGGTCCACGTCGCCCGTGATCACCAGAATGGCGTTATTGGGCGCGTACCACTCGTTGTAAAACTTTTTGAGCATTTCGGCGGTAGTGGCGTCGAAAGAAGGTCGGGTGCCCAGCGCGTCGTGGGCGTACGGCGTGCCCGAGAAAAGGTCCTCGTTCAGGCGGGTGATGAACTTGTAAGTGGGGTTGGAAAGGTCGCGGGACACTTCCTGCTCAATCGCGCCGCGCTCCTCGGCCCACTGCGCGGCGGAATCCTGGATGTCGCTCATGCAGGCGGAATCCAGGCGCAGCGCCACCTCCAGGTCCTGCGCCGGCACGGTGACAAAATACTGGGTGATGTTCTGCTGGGTGTCGGCGTTCACGGTTCCGCCGAGCTGGGCATAGATGGCGGCGATCTGGTCGGCGCTCAGGTCCGTGCAGCCCCGGAAGGCCATGTGCTCCTGGGCATGCGCGGTGCCGGGGAAGCCGGCGGGCGTTTCGTCGCCGCCCACCATGTAGTTCTCTTCCACGGTGACCACCGGGGCCAGCGGATCGCGCACAATCACTACGCGCAGCCCATTATCCAAAGTGGCCCGGACGGCCGATTGGTGTGTTTGATCGTCGGGCGCGGCTGAGCCGGCCAGCAAAACCACGGCAAGTAATAGCAGGATTCGTCGCAGCAAGGATACTTCTCCCTCTATTACCGACCATAACATGGTCCAACCGCGGGTTCGCGTCCGCCCGGCGCAGTTTGTGCGGAAACCGCCCCACCGCCGGAAAGCTCAGTATCGGTGACGGATGTTACCAGCGCCCGATTTCGTGCCGGTCGTACGCCTCCCGCATCTGGCGAAGCTGTTCGGTGTCGTTCCAGAGGGCATCGCGTTCCGAACCCGTGAGGTGGTTGTTGTCGAGAACGTGCTGGATGGCGGCGATGGAATCGTCCAGGTCGCCTTTGTCGAACTTGGCGTGCCGCCAGTCCGCCGCAAATCCGCGAAGCTGTTTTTCGGCCTTGTTGAGCCGGTCGCGATCGCCGTTGGAAAGGCGCCAGTGCGCGTA
>DATJRE010000514.1:0-6821 GCA_035505095.1 Bryobacteraceae bacterium
GGTGAATGTGCAGGTCCCCTGGGAATTGACTGGCCAATCGCAGACCAGCCTGACCGGCACTCTGAACAACCAGACAGGCGCCGCGCAGGCGGTGGGTCTGGCGGCCTTCGCGCCGGCGATCTTTAGCCAAAACGCGGAAGGCTCGGGCCAGGGTGCGATCCTCGACACATCTTATCGGCTGGTGGATTCCTCCAATCCGGCGACCGCCGGCAACAGCGTCGTCCTGATCTACTGTACCGGTCTCGGGGCGGTCACCAACCAACCCCCGACCGGCTCACCCGCTCTGAGCAACCCGCTTTCGCAGTCCACCACGCCCACGGTGATGATCGGCGGAGTTCCCGCGGACGTGTTGTTCTCCGGCCTCGCGCCCGGCTATGTGGGCCTCTACCAAGTGAACGCGCAGGTGCCCGCTGGGGCAGCCACAGGGCCTGCGGCGCCCGTCGTGATTTCCATAGGTGGAGTGGAGTCGAAC
The DNA here is from genome assembly GCA_035505095.1 of Bryobacteraceae bacterium. Taxonomy (GTDB): domain Bacteria; phylum Acidobacteriota; class Terriglobia; order Bryobacterales; family Bryobacteraceae; genus JOPF133. The sequence goes on from DATJRE010000514.1 coordinate 473, forward strand.
ACCGTTACTATGGCTGTGCAGTGAGACGCGGCCCGGATTTTGCTTGTACTAAGCGGCTTGGGAGATGATCCCGTCTTGGCGGCGTCAGCAAGCAATATCGGCCTCTATTGTGGAAGTGGAAATCTCCGAGCTCTGGGCCAGTTACTTCCCGCATGGCGCGGCGCCGGCCAACACGGTAGACGGGCTGCGCGCCGGATGGCCGGGCAATCCAGTACCGGTGCGGTCGAAGATGTCGCCGGAATCCCGGCGACGGGTGTATAGCTGGTGAGATGGGAGCGCATCAATGGAACGAATCGTTAGTTAGCTCGCTGGCGTGCGCTGTTTGTGTGCTCTGCGCCATGACGGCGATTCCAATCCCCTCGCAAACCTTCACCACGCTGCACAGTTTCGATCGGTTTCAGCCCATTTTCAAAGTCGCCCGCCTGCGCACCTGCTCCGCTACGGAACGTACCAGTTACAGCGTCGTTTGATACAATGCGAGGGTCGTTAAGGAGGTCCCCAACTCCATGGGTCTGCGAAGATTCCGAGGCTTGGGCTGCCTTGGGTGCTTGCCATTCGGTGGGCTGTTCGGCCTGTTCCTTCCGCTGATTCTCATCGGGGCCTTGATTTATTTCCTGGTGAACCGCAACAAAGCTAGCCCGTCTCTACCCGACCGCCTCCCGTCTCCCAATCCATCGGGAGGTTTCTGTCCCCATTGCGGAAAGCCGGTGGCTAGCGGCTCGCGTTTCTGCGCAGGTTGCGGCCGCCAGATCGAGTAGGCCTGGTTTCGACCTGCACGTTTACACCGGCGGCAGCTTCGAAGTATCCCAACCGCCGCCCAGAGCTTTGATCAGCAAGACGCTGGCTTCCATGCGGCGGCGCAGGATGTCCACTTCCGTCGCCTGATTCTGTAGAGCAATGCTCTGCGCCGCAATAACTTCCAGATAGGTCACCAGGCCGCCTTTGTAACGGTTGAGAGAAAGCGCCAGGGATTCCTGCGCGGCTTCCACGGCCACCCGCTGCGCTTTGGCTTGCTCTTCCAGAACGCGCAAAGTCGCCAGACTGTCTTCCACCTGCTGGAAGGCGGACAGGGCCGCCTGGCGATAGTTGGCGACCGCTTCGTCGTACGAGGCGGCCGCGGATTCGGATATCGCGCGGCGGCGGCCCGCATCAAAAAGCGTTTCCGCCATGCTCGGGCCCACCGCCCAAAAGCGGCTGGGCCAAACCAACCAGTTCACCGGCGTGCCGCCTTCAAAACCCCCTATCGCCGTCAGCATCAGGGTGGGGAAAAAGGCGGCCCGCGCGATCCCTATTTGTTCATTGGCTTCGGCGGTGCGGCGTTCCGCGGCGGCTATATCGGGGCGCCGCTCCAACAATTGCGACGGCACGCCCACGGGAATTACCGGCGGAGCGGTTTCCAGCGGAATCGGCGGCAGGCTGAGATTCTCCGGATTGCGGCCCGCCAGGATGGCGATGGCATGCTGGAAGGTGGCCCGGTCAACGCCCACGCCGATATCCTGGGCGCGGGTAGTCTCCAGTTGGGTGCGCGCTTCGGCTACTTCAGTCCGCGCACTCAGGCCGCCGTCGAATCGGTTCTGGGTCAGCTCGAGAGCTTTTTGGTACGCCACCAGGGTCGCATCGAGGAGCTGTTTCTGGGCGTCCAGGCTGCGCATCTCGAAATAATCGATGGCCATCTCCGCATGCAGGCTCAAGCGGATGGTTTCGAGATCGCCCGCGCTGGCCTGCGTCTCTTCGCGCGCCGCGGCGATGGAGCGGCGGACGCGCCCCCAGGCGTCCAATTCATAATTGACGTCGACCGGCAGCACATAATCGCCAAAGTCGCCGGGCACCGTACCGCTGGGTTTATTCACCGAGTAGCGATTGGTGGATACCGATGGGGTGGTGGAGATAGTCGGGAAGAGGCCGGCGCGATTGAGGCGGATCAGCGCGCGCGCCTCCCGGAAGCGGGCTTCCGCGGCTTTGAGCGTCTGGTTGGAGGGGTTCACTTGCTCTTCCAGGCCGTCCAGCTCGGGGATGCCGAAGATGCGCCACCAATCCAGCCGCAAGGTGGCGTCGGCGGGTTGCGCGGCCTTCCATCCGGGCGACTCCGTGAAGGATTTGGGCGGCTGCTCGCTGTAGGCCGGAGCAGCGGGGACGGGCGGCTGCGAGTACTTCGGTCCGACCATGCAACCCGCCAGCAGCCCCGCGCAGACGGCCAGCGGCGCGAATGCCACGCGGCGGGTCATTTCGCAGGCGCCCTCGCGGCGGCGGGCGTGCGCACCTGGGTGCCGGAAGTGAGCGAGTCCGACGGGTTCTCGATGATATCGTCGGAGGGCGCAATGCCGGAGAGCACTTCCACCTCGGTGCCGTAATCCCGCCCGATGGTGACCGGGACCAACTCCGCGCGATCGCCACGTAGGATGGCCACTTGCATGCCCGCAGAGCGGAAGATCAAGGTATTGACGGGGATCACCACCGCGCCGATCTTGGAAGATAACTTGAAGTGCACGGATAAGAATGCGCCAGGCAGCAGTTCGCCCGCCGGATTATCGACGTCCACTTCGGTGAGCAGGGTGCGGGAAGCCGGGTCGATCGCATCAGAGGTGCGCACGATCTTTCCCATGAACCGGCGGCCGGGGAATTCCGCCAAGGTAAGGGTGGCCTGGCCGCCGGGCCGCACATCGCGCGAGTAGGCTTGGGGCACATTGGTGTAGACGCGCAGCCGGCCGGTGGCGGCCATATCGAACAGTTCCTTGCCCGGCGCGTTGGCGCCCGCGTCGATCAACGCGCCGATATCGATGTTGCGCGTAGTAATGATGCCGTCGAAGGGCGCGTACACCTTTTGGAAGCTCTGCGTCTCCTCGAGGCGCCGCACATTAAAAGTTGCGGAATCCACCATGGCCTTTTTGGCCTGCAGATCGCCGACCCGGTCATCTACATCCTGCTTCGCCACGGAGTCGCTCTTAAACAGGTTTTGATAGCGGGCGGCGGTGGTGCGGGACAACTCGTAGTTGGCCTGGGCGGTGGCCAGGTCCGCGCGGGCCTGATCGAGCTGACGGTCCACCTCCGGAGTTTCGATTTCGGCCAGGAGCTGGCCGGCCTTCACGTGCGCGCCGATATCGAAATACCACTTCTTGAGATAGCCGTCGATACGGGCGTAAATCGGGGTGGCCACGTAGGCCTGGGCGTTGCCCGGAAGCACCACTTCCTCGGCCATGGCGCCCCGCCTGGGATGGATGACCGTCACCGTCGGCACCGCCATCTCCAGGGTCTCGCTACGCAGCGTTTCCGCGGCGCGGGTGCGGGCGGCGATTCCGGTGACCACGTCATAAGCGATGGCGCCAGCCACCAGACAGCCTGCCACCAGGATCACCACCCGCAAGGCCAGCTTGACCCGCGGTGGAGGGGGAGCGTCCGCCGGGACGGGTTTTGGGCTACTCATGTACGGGTGTCTCCGGCGTACCGGGCTGGTGCCCGCCATGCAATAGTGCGAAAACCGCGGGGACGAAGATTAAAGTCGCCACCGTGGCGAACAGCAGGCCGCCGATCACCGCGCGGCCCAGGGGCGCGTTCTGCTCGCCGCCTTCGCCCATTCCCAGGGCCATGGGAACCATGCCGATGATCATGGCCAGCGCGGTCATGATGACGGGGCGGAAGCGCGTGAATCCAGCCGTCTCGGCCGCGTGCACGGAGTCGTGCATCTGCAGCAGCAATTCCTTGGCGAAGCTGACCACCAGGATGCTGTTCGCGGTAGCTACGCCCATGCACATGATGGCGCCCATCATGGCGGGTACGCTGAGGGTGGTGTGGGTAGTAAAAAGCATCAGCAGGATGCCAGCCAGCGCGGCGGGCAGCGCCGTGATGATGATGAAGGGGTCCAGCCAGGACTGAAAATTGACCACGATCAGCAGGTACACCAGCACAATGGCGAAGAGCAGTCCGGCGATCAGGCCGGTGAAGGACTGGCGCATGGTCTCCAACTGGCCGCGGATGAGCATCTCCGAACCGCGCACCAGGCGCCCGCGATCAGCGTTCACGATGCGCTCCACTTCGGCGCCGGCGCTGGCCAGGTCGCGGCCATCCACCGCGCCGAAAATGTCGATGGTGCGCTGGATATTGTAATGATTCACCACGGCCATCCCGGTTCCGCGGCTGATGGAAGTGATATCGTTCAGGATCTCGGGCGTCCCGGACTGTCCCACGGTCAGCGGCAGGTTGCGCAGGGCCTGCAACGACTGCACGTCGTACTGCGGCGCCTGCGTGACCACGTTGTAGCTGACGCCGTTTTGCGGGCTCAGCCAGAAGGTGGGCTGCGTCTGGAAACTGCCGCTGAGCGAGATCAACAGGCTTTGGGCCACGTCGGATTGCGTATAGCCGCTCTCGGCGGCCTTGGTGCGATCGGTAAAGATATGCAGCTTGGGCATGTCGAAGGTTTGCTGGATGCGCAGGTCGGCGATACCGGGAACGCGGCGCATCTGATTCATGATGCGATCGGCCAGCTCGCGATTGGCGTCCACGTTCTTGCCGATAATCTGGACATCGATGGGGGCCGGCAATCCGAAATTGAGGATCTGGCTTACGATGTCGTCGGGCAGGAAGTAGAAGTCGGTGCCCGGGAATTCCCGCGGCAGGCTGGCGCGCAGGGTGTGCACGAATTCCTCGGTGGGGCGGTGGTTCTCCACCAGCGAAACCATGATATCGGCATCCGCCGTTCCCACCGGCGCCGAATTGCTGTAGATGGTATTGATGCTGCTATACGGCAGGCCGATCTCGTCGAGAACATTCAGCAACTGATCGTGGGGGATCTGGCGGCGAATAGATTGTTCGACCAGATCGCAGAGGCGGGCCGTCTCTTCGATGCGCGTTCCGGTTTTGGCGCGCATGTGCAGCTTGAATTGTCCGGTATCCGTGGTGGGGAAGAAATCCTGGCCCACCCAGGGGTACAGCAGAAAAGCGGAAAGGCAGACCAGCAGGAACACCGGCACGAAGAGCGCGCGGCGGCGCACCAGCACGGCCAGGATGGCCTGGTAGCCTCCGCGCAGGCGCTCGAAGCCGCGTTCAAAGGAGCGCTGGAAGAGTACCACGGGATTGCGGCTGGGCCCGTGGTGCTGCAGTTTCAGCAGGTACTTGGCGAGGGTCGGCACCAGCGTGCGCGAGAGACCGTAGGAAGCCAGCATGGCGAACACCACGGCTTCGGCCAGCGGCACAAACAGGTAACGGGCTACGCCGCTGAGAAAGAACATGGGCAGGAAAACGATGCAGATGCACAGGGTGGACACCAGGGCGGGAACCGCGATCTGGGAAGCGCCATCCAGGATGGCACGCTCGATCTCCTTGCCCTGGTCCAGATTGCGATTGACGTTTTCTATCTCGACCGTGGCGTCGTCCACCAGGATACCCACCGCCAGGGCCAGGCCTCCCAGGGTCATGATGTTGATGGTTTCATGCAGGAAGCTGAGCACGATGATGGACGTCAGAATGGAGAGCGGGATGGAGATGGCGATGATCAGGGTGCTGCGCCAACTGCCCAGGAACAGGAGGATCATCAGGCCGGTAAGGCAGGCGGCGATGACGGCTTCCCGGATGACTCCGTTGATGGAAGCCCGCACGAAGATGGATTGGTCCGCCAGCGGCTGGATCTTCAATTCCGGGGGCAGCGTGGCGGCCACCACGGGGAGCAGCTTGCGCACGCCGCCGACCACCGCCAGCGTGGACGCGTTCCCGCCCTTCATTACGGTGAGCAGCACGGCACGGCTGCCATCTTGGCGCACGATGTTGGTCTGCGGCGCGAATCCGTCGCGCACGTGGCCGATGTCGCGGATGTAGATGGGCGTACCGTTGACTACCTTGACGGGAAAATTGTTAAATGCCTCCACGGTGGTGGGGCTGGAATTCAGGTCCACGTCGTATTCGAACTGGCCGATCTTGGAGGTGCCGGCCGGGATAATGAGGTTCTGATTGTCCACGGCCGCGGTGATATCGGCGGGCGAAACACCCTTGGACTGCATGGCGGCGGGATCGATATCCACCATGATCTGGCGCTGTTTGCCGCCGTACGGATAAGGGATGGCGCAGCCGGGAATGGTGACCAGACGGGTGCGGATGAAATTGACACCGTAATCGAAGAGCGCCTGTTCGCTGAGTCCGCGGCCGGAGAGACCGAGTTGAATGATGGGCACGCTGGAGGCGTTATAGGTGAGCAGAAACGGGGGCGTGGTGCCCGGCGGCAACTGGCGCAGAATGGGCTGCGAGATAGCGCTCACCTGGGCCACCGCGGCGTTGATATTGGCTCCCGGTTGAAAGAACACCTTGATGATGGCGCGCCCGTCGAGGGATTGCGACTCCATGTGTTCGATATCGTTGACCGTGG
>DATJRE010000515.1:0-4055 GCA_035505095.1 Bryobacteraceae bacterium
TGGCAACCGCGTTGGATCAATCTGGCTGCCAACTGAGCGAAATCCTCATTCACTGCCGGGGTCCATCCGCACACGTGCGGGGCTGTTGGGCGCTCGACCTTATCCTGCGCAAGAATTGAGCGGCGAAAGCGAAAAGGGGACATCACGAATGGCATTAACTTAAGCCATAACTCCGCGCCGAAACTGTATTTACAACAGTTGCGCAAGATATGACCTCCTGTCAGAATGGTAGGTGCTGAAACCACCAACCAACAGGAGGCCACGGATGGCAAGTATCACCGGCGCATTGTCACGGATCAAGCAGGACTTGGAACCCTTTCTACCCGAACAGTCGATACGGCTCGCCTGTCAGCACCTCGGACATCGATACCGCAGGCGGCAATTCGATCCGGCGGCCACGCTCCACTTGTTTATCCTTCAGATTCTCTGCTTCAACACCGCTCTGACCCACCTGCGGCATCTGACCAAGATGCCCGTAACCGCCGCTGCCTTTTGCAAGGCTCGCATGCGATTGCCGCTGGCGCTGCTGCAACTGCTTTTGCGGAATTCGGCCGCGTCGATGGCTCACTCCGCTTCGGCGCGATGGCGCGGCTTGCGAACCTGGCTGGTGGATGGCTCCAGCACCATCACGCCGGATTGCCCGGCGTTGGACCAGGCCTTTGGACATCCCAGTGGTCAGCAGAAAGGATGCGGCTTTCCGGTCCCCAAGATTCTGGGACTGTTCGACGCCGTCACGGGCTTGATCGTCGAGGTCTTGACCTTTCCCCTGTTTACCCACGAGATGAGCCAGGTCGCTCGCCTGCATCCGTTGTTGGGTGCCGGTGACCTGTTGGTGGGCGACCGCGGCTTCTGTTCCTATGGCCACCTGGCTCTGCTGCGCCTCCGGGGCGTCGCCGCCTGCTTTCGCATGCATCAACGGCAAATCGTCAGTTTCCGGCCTGGCCGGAAACGGCGGGGCCGCCGGCAACGAGGCAAGCCGGCCTCGACCTTCCTCAAGCGACTGGGACGGCAGGACCAGCTCGTGCGATGGCATAAGCCACTCCGACGTTTTAAGCCGCGGTGGATGACGGTGGAAGACTACGAACAATTGCCCGACACGCTGGACGTGCGCGAGGTGCGTTACCAGTTGGAGGGCAAGGGGCAGAGAACCCGCCTGGTCACGATCGCGACCACGTTGCTGGATCCCGTTGTTTATCCCAAGGAGAGCATCGCCGAGTTGTACCGCGTCCGCTGGCAAGTCGAGACGCACTTTGCCGAACTGAAAACCACGCTGAAGATGCGGAAACTCAAGTGCCTGACGGTGCAGGGGGTGTACAAGGAATTGGCGGTCTACGCCTTGGTGTACAACTTGGTTCACGTGGTAATGATGGAGGCGGCCCGTCGCCAGCAGGTGGACCCGGATCGAATCAGTTTTCTGGACACGGTGCGATGGCTGCTGTCGGCACGTCCCGGAGAAGAAATGCCTTCCCTGCTGGTCAATCCTTCGCGACCCGACCGACACGAGCCGCGCGTCATCAAAGACCTTCAGGACAGCTATCGAAAAATGACCAAATCCCGCGCGTATCTGCGAAAGCATCCGCGATGGGCCGAGCGATAAGGCTTAAGTTAATGCCATTCGGGACATCACTCATTTTCCGATTTCTTCGGTCGCCCGCGGTCGCGGAGTGTGAAGCCGAGTCCGAGGCGGTCGGCCGTGGCCTGCACCCAGGCCGGCTCGCCCCACGGCCGGCCGCGGCAAACGCACCGGCGAACGCCGGCCAGTTCGGCTTCCGACAAACGGGCGTTCGCCAGCCGCGACCAGTTGGCCGGCTCGCTCCACGAACCAGCCGTCGAAGACGGTCAGGAAGACTTCCGGGCCAAATCCGAATTTCAAGCGCCGACCGCCGCGCGTTTGTTGTGTTTTAAATCCCCGATTTTTGTTTAACGTTCACTGGACCAAAATTTTGCTCTTCCGTCCGTCGCCAAGTCAAGTGCATATAATTAGGGAAAGGGGAGTGAAGACTCCTCCTTGCTGCAAAGACCCTCAGCCGTCCGCCTCGGCGGACGATGGGCCGGCTGCCCGCAAGCGGTGTGAAAGCCAGCGGTTGGTTCGCTCCCAACGCCATGGCCGACCTCCACCCCATCGTTCATTTGTAGCCAAGAGCCGCTTCGCCCTCGCCTCGTGCGAGATCGAAGCGGCCTGTCCTGAGCAAAGTCGAAGGGTAGATGGCTGGACGATGCTCTCCGTCAAACGCCAGGATCGACTGACCGATCCATTTCAGCCCTGGCGCCTGCGCCGCGTTCTGTCCCGCTCCGCGCGATCTCGCCCGCCCCGAGCTTAGTGAAGGGTTCCCGGTGAAGCTGATCGGCTCACCGGTTATCGAGATCGCTCATCCCCTCGGATGAACCACGCGGAGCTTTGATGGAACGAAGATGATTCGGTGGATGGTGGTTGCTTCCACCGGTGGCGCCCGTGGTGCCGTCCTGCGCCGGTTCCGTTGTGCCGGATCATCTTGTCTACGGCCATTGTCGCGTGGCAGAAGCGAAGTGAACCCGCTGTAGTGCCACTCAAGTCGGGCAAGACGCGTCGCTGTTTCCTCGCCGTCTATGGCAGCGCGAGTCCCGGCCGAACGGAAGAAAATCCAACTCGGCGAATCCCACCCCAGCAGCCTGTGGCAAAAGTCCCGCGCGGCGATGCGCCGCGGCATCGGCCCCGGACCGAGGCGTCGAGACGAAGCAGTATTGAATCTAAATACGAGCGAGTCTTGACAACGACGGGCCGGGGCCGAGGACGCAAGCAGCGACCGCGAGACTTTTGCCGCAGGCTGCTAAGCCCAGATGATCTGTCAGAGCGATGGGCAGGGTGGGAAAACCCCCGGCCGATGCGCGGACGGGATTTATTGCCGCATCGTCGCCCCTAGTTCCTTCACTGCCGCCGCGACCGCCATCGCCACCGACGCCTCCACCTGCTCGCTGGTCAGCGTCCCGCTGTCCAGTCGAAACACGAGTGTCACCGTCACGCTCTTTTTCCCCGCCTCCAGCGGTTTGCCGCGATACGTCGTGACGTATTCGATCTCCTCCAGATGCGGCGGCCGGGAATTGCGCAGCGTCTGCTCGATCCGCTCATACGGCGTCGATTCGTCGACCACCAATGAGAGGTCCCGCCGCGCCGGCGGAAATTGCGGCAATGGCTTCAATCGCGCCACCTGCACCGTCCCGGCGATCAGCGCGGCCAGGTCCAGCTCGCCTGCGTACGGCGGCTCGCGCAGAGATAGCTTCTCGGAAACGGTTCTGGCAATCTGGCCGGCGAAGCCGATCGGCTTGCCATGCCACTGCACGCGGGCGCAGGCGCCGCGCTCGAATCCGACGCGTTCATCGGCGATGAATTGAGCGGATTTCGCCGCATCGAGCCGGGCCAGCAGGACTTCCGCGACGCCGCGAATGTCGGCCCAGTTCTTTGCGCCTGCCCAGGCGACCGTCCGCCGCTCGCCACCGGAGAGAAACACCGAGCCGATCTCGAATAACCGCGCATCGGGCGTGCCATTGGATTCATTTCGCCGAATCGCTTCGAGAAGCCCCGGCAATATACTTGGACGTAGCGTCGCGTCGGCCTTGCGAACTGTCGCGTCGGCACGGAGCGGCCTGGCATCCGGCGGAAAGAAATCGTCCTTCAATACGTCGCTGACGAAGCTGAATGTCACGGCTTCAAAATACCCGGCGCCGATCAGGGTCTGCCGAATCGTCTCGACGGCTTTGGCGCCAGAGTCCAGCGGCTGAAGCCGAATGGCGATCTCCGGACGAACCGGAATGCGGTCGTATCCGATCAATCGCGCCGCCTCTTCAATCAGGTCGGCCTCGATATTCAGGTCCAGTCGCCAGCTTGGGACCTGCACCTTGATCGTTTCGCCTTCCAGCACCGGAGACAATTGCAAGCGCAAAAAGGCGCGAACAATTTCATCGGCGCTGATCGCGATGCCCAACACGTGGGCCAGGCGCGAGATGCGGAGTTGTAGAGTTCTGGGCTGATACCCATCTTTGCCGGCCGACGCCAGCCCGCCACTGACGGTTCCGCCGGC
>DATJRE010000516.1:0-2334 GCA_035505095.1 Bryobacteraceae bacterium
AGCAGCAGGTCGTCCGGGCAGGTGGCCAGCGATTCATACACCCGCGCCACGGCCGGCCGGTACTGTCCGATGTAGCCGGTGCCGGTGGCGGTGGTCCGGTCCATCCCCACGCCCTTTTCGTCGGCGCGGTGCCACTGGCCCCAGCCGTTGCGCTCGCTGGCCTCCACGTGTACGCCGTAATGGTTGCCGGTGATGTCGGTGAGCGTCTGCAAGCCCAGCGGGCCGGTGTAATTCTCGTACGTGCGCCAGGAGCTGAGCTGCATCTGGTCGATGGTGCGGTCCACCGTGGCGTCGCTGCCGAACGTCAGGCGGGTCCATTCGCCCACAATCTCGGCGGCGCTCAAATCCGGATTCCACGCCAGCCGTCCGAAGCCGTAGAGGTTGGCTTGCGACATATGGTTGCCGAACCAGTTCTGGTCGAGGCCCACGTTCACCACGCCCACGAAGCCGCCGGTCGGCCGGTGAAACACGCGCCCGGCCACCAGCGCCTTCACAGGGGTCGGCTCAGCGGCGGCGTGCATATCGAAATCCAGCGTCGCCTTCCACATAGGCGGCAGAAACACCAGGTGGCGCGCCTGCCCCATGTACTCCTGGGTGACCTGCAGCTCAATCGCCTGGTTGGTCTTTTCCAGCGCGCCGAATAGCGGCGAAGCCGGCTCGCGCACCTGGAAATCGATGGGGCCGTTCTTGATCTGAATCACCACATTGTCGTCGAACTTGCCGTCCAGGTCGTGGAAGTTGTCGTAGGCCGCGCGCCCCCGGTCGTTCTTCAGGTTGCGCCAGTCCATGTGATGGTCGTAGACGAACCCGCGGTAGAGCAGCAGGCCGCCATGCGGGGCGAGCGCGCGCGCCACCACGTTGGCCGCGTCGGCGTGGGTGCGGCCATAAGTGGAGGGTCCCACGCGGCCCTCCGAATCGGCCTTCAGCACGAAGCCGCCGAAATCGGGAATCGCGCGATAGACCGCGTCGGCTGCCGATTTCCACCAGGCCGCTACGCGTGCATCCAGCGGATCGAACGTGTCCAGGCCGCCGATGGATTGCGGGCTGCCGAAATCCACCGCCAGCACCACCCGCACGCCCCATGGGCGGAAGGCCGCGGCGATGCGCGCAATCTGCGGCAGAAAGTCCGGCGCCAGCACCTTCGGATTCGCGTTGACGTTGTTGATGGAGCAGCCGTCGATGCCCAGGGATGCCAGCAGCCGGCCGTAATCGCCCACGCGCGTCAGGTCCCCACGCGCCTGGCCGTTTTCCCAGAAGATGGAGGCGCCGCCGTAGCCGCGCTCGATGGTCCCGTTGAGGTTGTCCCACTGGTTCACCCAGCGGATGGGAGCGTAGGGCGATTGGCGCTCGTCCAGGTCGGCCGGCAGCGGCCCCAGGGCGATTTTGCGCAGCAGCGCGAAGCTGCCGTAGAGCAGGCCGCGCGCATCCGATGCGGCCACCACGGTGTAGCGGCGCCCGCCCGCGGCCACAGTCTTCAGCCAATAGCCATCCGCGGGCAAGGTGGCCTCCAAATGCCAGCCGGGCGCGGCGCGGCGGATTTCCTCCAGCGTGCCCAGCACCACGGCATTCTCCGCCGGCAGGGTGGTTTCGGCTCGCAGCGTGCGGCCCAGCATCCCGCGGACGCCGCGCACCATTTCAGCCTGCGCGCTGCGCGCCAGCGCCGAATCGTCCAACAGCGTCACCACCGCCGGCACGGCCTGCCGGGTTTGCGCCAGCGCGGCGCCTTCCAGCGGGGCGTATCGCAGCCAGGCGTCATAGCCGGTTTCGGCGTGCAGGGCGAGGGCGCAGAACGCGGCCATCACGAGCTTCGGCAACATGGCGGGCTCTCCTTACAAATTTACTCCGCTGGCCAGGTAGCCTCCGTCCACCGCGATGCACTGGCCGGTAAGAAAGCTGGCGGCGTCCGACGACAGCAGCACCGCCGCGCCCACCAACTCTTCCGGCTTTCCGAAGCGCCCCATGGGAGTGCGGGCCAGCAGTTCCTGCCCGCGCGGCGTATCGTTGACCATCTGGCTGTTCAGCTCGGTGGGGAAAATTCCCGGCGCGATGGCGTTCACCGAAATTCCGTCGCGCGCCCATTCGCACGCCAGGCTGCGCGTCAGCGAAAGCAGCGCCGATTTGGCCGCGCAATACGCCGCTACCCGGTGGAACGCCAGAAACGACCCCAGCGAGGCGATGTTCACAATGCGCCCGCGCCCCGAGGCTTTCAGCGGTTCATAAAAAGACTGGCAGGCGCGCAGCGCGCCGCTCAGGTTCGTATCGAGCAACGACGTCCATTGGTCGTCGCACACCGTCGCGGTGTCCTGCATGAAAGTGTAGCCGGCCGCATTCACC
>DATJRE010000517.1:0-12820 GCA_035505095.1 Bryobacteraceae bacterium
TAGAACCAGTGAAGGACCAGGTAATAGGGCAGCCATGCCGCAAGTCCCGGTAGCAATAGTCCTAAAGACATATGGCGCAGCGCTTCGAAGAGATGTATAAAATTGGATGGGAGATGGACATCTTGAACGGGGATTGTCCGCAGGATATTAGCGAATTGGCCGAAAGTTACCACCTCGGCCACCTCACGCCCGCGCAAATCGCCGCCCTGGAGGAGCACTACTTAGGTTGCCCGCGCTGCACCGCCGAACTGGAGCGCGTGGAGGCCTACGTCAACGCCATGCGCGCCGCCGCCAAACGCATCGCCCAGGAACGCCCGGCCTTCGTCGCCGGACACCGGGTCTAAGCCGAGTCTCGTCCGCATCCAGTTTCGCGCGTCTTCCGTGTCTCTCTCCAAGCCTTTCCAACCGAACCAAAAACCCTGACGCGGAGGCGCGGAGAGGCGGAGAAAATTCGCGGAGAAGACCTTTCGACCTCTCTTGGCCTGCGGCCGCCCACGCCCTGCCCCTCTCCGCGTCCCCGCGTCCGATCTTTCGCCTCCACCCCCCGCCAGCCGCATCGCCTCCTCGCAACCCCTCGGCTTCTGCCCGTTCCTCGGGCTTCTTCCCCTCCGCCTCTTCCTCGGCGTCTCCGCGCCTCCGCGTCCGATCTTTCGCCTGAACCCCCCGCCAGCCGGCATCGCCTCCTCGCAACCCCTCGCCTCTGCCCGCTGCTCAGGCTTCTTCCCCTCCGCCTCTTCCCCCCGCGTCTCCGCGTCTCCGCGTCCAATCTTTCGCCTCCACCGCCGCCAGCCGGCATCGCCCCCTCGCAATTCCCTCGCCTTCTGTCGCTCCTCGCGTCTCCTCGTCACCGCGTCGAATCAAGCCCTCCGGCCCCCATCATCAACCCGCCGCTGCCGCGGTTGACGGGTGTTTTGGCAGAGTGTTAACCTGTACTCCTTAAGAACGGGGTCTAGTCTCTCCTTAAAAGAAATCTCATGGAAGCCACGTTGCGCCAGTTGGGTGGACTACTGCTAAATGCTCTACCCACGTTCCTTCTCGTCATTCTTCTCCACTACTATCTGAAGTTCATGTTTTTCAAGCCCCTGCAGAAAACCCTCGGTGAGCGCTATGCGGCTACCGAGGGAGCGCGCCAACTGGCCGCCGCGAGCCTCCAGCGCGCCGAGCAGAAAACCGCCGAGTACGAAGAGGCCATGCGCGCCGAACGCGCTGTCATCTACCAGGAAGCCGAGCAGCTTCACAAGCGCCTCCAGCAAGAGGAAGACGCCGCGCTCCTGGCCGAGCGCAACGCCGCCGAGAAGCACGTGCGCGAGGCCAAGGAACAGTTGGCTCGCGAATTGGAAGCCGCCAAAGCCTCCCTCGCGGCCTCCAGCGATGCCCTGGCCACCCAGATCGCCGATGCCATCCTCCGCGGGAGAGCCGCATGAAACGCGCCACGCTGGGTTTTCTCGCCATCTCCCTGCTGGCCGCCTCCGCAGCTCTCGCGCAGGAGACCAAGAGCGGCGGCGCCCCGGCCCACGACCCATCCAGCCTTACCCTCTGGAACTGGGCCAACTTCCTGGTGCTGGCCGGCGTCATCGTCTACGTCGCCGTCCGGAATGGCGGTCCCTATTTCGCCGCCCGCTCCCGCCAGATCCGCAAAGACATGCTGGAGGCCGGCGACGTCCGTAAAGAGGCCGAAGAGCGGGCCGCCGTGGTGGAACATAAGCTCGCCAATCTGGCTACCGATATCGCCCGCCTCAAGGCCGAGTCCGAACAGGAGCGCCACGCCGAAACCGAGCGCCTGCGCCAGCACCGCGCCGCGGAACGCGCCAAAATTCAGGCCCACGCCGAGCGCGAAATCGAATCCGCCGGAAAAGCCGCCCGCCTGGAGCTCAAGCGCTATGCCGCCGTGCTGGCCGTGGATCTGGCGGAACAGAAGATCCGCGCCGGCATGACCAGCCCCATCCAGGACGCGCTGGTGCGCACCTTCGTCCGCGACCTGGCTTCTTCCCCCGCCGGCTCCCGGAATTAAAAGATGACACTCTCCGTCGTAGCTGCACGATACGCGAATGCCCTGGCTGACGTCATCACCGCGCCGGGGTCGCCTGTCAAGCCGCCCCAGGCGCTTGAGGAATTGCGTTCCTTCGAAGCCGCTCTGGGCGAATCGCACGCCCTCCGCGAGGTGCTCGTCACCCCCGCCGTGCCGGGCAGCCGCAAAAAGGCCGTGGTGGCCCGCATCGCCGAAAAGCTCCGGATTTCGCGCATCATCCGCAATTTTCTGTTCGTTCTGGTGGACCACCGCCGTACCGGCTTGCTGGTCGGCATCGTCCAGGCCTTGGAGTTGGTGCTCGACGAGCGGCTCGGCTTTGCGCGCGCCGAAATCCTCGCCCCCGCGGAATTGACCGAGACGCAGCACGTGGCCCTCCGGGTGGAACTCGAGCGCCTCACCGGCAAGCGCATCCGCTCCCATTTCACCATCGACCACGCCCTGCTCGGCGGCGTGATCGCCAGAATCGGTTCCACCATCTACGACGGTTCGGTGCGCGGCCGCCTCCAATCCCTGGAGCGCCGGCTCAGCGCGGAGACTTAACGAGGTTCTATGGCTCATATTGGCGCGGACGAAATTACCAGCATTCTCCGCCAGGAGATCGAAAACTACGAACGGGCTATCGACGTCACCGAGACCGGTTCGGTGATCTCGGTGGGCGACGGCATCGCCCGCATCCATGGCCTGGAGAAGGTCATGGCCGGCGAGTTGATCGAGTTCCCGCACGGCGTTGCGGGCATTGCCATGAACCTGGAAGAAGACCAGGTGGGCTCGGTCCTGCTGGGCGATTTCGCCGAAATCAAAGAAGGCGACGAGGTCAGCCGCACCGGCCGCATCATGTCCGTGCCCGTGGGCGAAGCCCTCATCGGCCGCGTGGTCAATGCCCTCGGCCAGCCCATCGATGGCAAAGGCCCCGTGCAGACCACCGAGTTCAATCCCGTGGAGCGCCTGGCCCCCGGAGTGGTCGCCCGCCAGCCCGTCAAAGAGCCCATGCAGACCGGCATCAAGGCCATCGACGCCATGATCCCCATCGGCCGCGGCCAGCGCGAGCTCATCATCGGCGACCGCCAGACCGGCAAAACCGCCATCGCCCTGGATGCCATCATTAACCAGAAGGGCGGCGACATGATCTGCATCTATGTCGCCATCGGCCAGAAGCGTTCTACCGTGGCACAGGTGGTCAAGACCCTGGAAGATCACGGCGCCATGGAATACAGCATTGTGGTCTCGGCGTCGGCTTCCGATCCCGCCCCTATGCAATACCTCGCCCCCTTCGCCGGCTGCGCCATGGGCGAATACTTCCGCGACCGCGGTAAGCATGCGCTGTGTATCTACGACGACCTTTCCAAGCACGCCGCCGCTTATCGCGAAATCTCCCTGCTGCTGCGCCGCCCGCCTGGCCGCGAGGCTTTCCCCGGAGACGTGTTCTACCTCCACAGCCGCCTGCTGGAACGCGCCGCCAAACTCAATCAGGCCCACGGCGCCGGTTCGCTCACCGCCCTGCCCTTCATCGAGACTCAGGCGGGCGACGTCTCGGCCTACATCCCCACCAACGTCATCTCCATCACCGACGGCCAGATCTTCCTCGAAAGCGATCTCTTCAACTCCAACGTGCGGCCCGCTATCAATGTGGGCATCTCGGTCAGCCGCGTCGGCGGCAACGCCCAAACCAAGGCCATGAAGTCCATCGCCGGCAGCCTCCGCCTGGACCTCGCCCAGTACCGCGCCCTGGCCGCCTTCGCCCAGTTCGGCTCGGACCTCGACAAGGCTTCGCTCGATCAGCTCAACCGCGGCAAGCACCTGGTCGAAATCCTCAAACAGGGGCAATATCAACCGCTGCCGCTCGAAAAACAGGTGGTCATCATCTTCGCCGGCACCCGCGGCTACCTCGACGATCTGCCGGTGGAAGTCTGCCGCAAGTTCGAAGAGGAACTTTACCGCTTCGTGGACAATGCCCACCGCGGCCTGTGGGAGAGGATCCGGACTAAGAAAGTGCTCGACGACCCTTTGCGCGAAGAGGTCACCGCGGTCATCGAGGAGTTCAAGGCCCGGTTTGTGGCGGAATTGCAATCCACCGCCGCCGGCAAACCCAATGCCTAGCCTGATCGACATCCGGCGGCGTATCCGCTCGGTCAAGAACACCCAGCAGATCACCAAGGCCATGAAGATGGTCTCTGCCGCCAAGCTGCGCCGCGCCCAGGATCGCGTGATTGCCGCCCGCCCGTACGGCTCCCTGCTGCGTAAAGTGCTGGCCGACGTGGCCGCCGCCGTGGCCACCGAAGAGCAATCCGCCCTCGACCCGCTGCTCGCCCGCCGCCCCGAAAACCGCATTCTGCTTGCCGTCATCACCAGTGACAAGGGCCTCGCCGGCGCGTTCAATTCCAACCTCATCAAAGCCGCCCAGCACTTCCTCGCCGATCATCGCGAGGCCTCCGTCAGCCTGCAGTTGCTGGGGCGCAAGGGACGCGATTTCTTCCGCAAACGCGGCGTCACCATCGCCGGCGAACACCTCGGCCTGGCCGCCAAAGTTAAGTTCGCGGATTTGGCCGGCATCGCCCGCCAGGCCATGGAGGCCTACCGCAACGAGGAAATCGACGCCGTCTACGTCATCTACAACGAGTTCAAAAACGTGGCCGCGCAAAAACTCACCGTGTCGCGGGTTCTTCCCATGGAACTGCCCGCCGAAGCCGAGCCCGTGGATTATATCTTCGAGCAGCCTCCCGCCGCCATGCTCGCGGCGCTGGTGCCTAAGTACGTCGAAATGGAGTTCTACCGTGCCCAACTGGAATCCGCTGCCGCCGAGCACGCCGCCCGCATGACCGCCATGGATGCCGCCACTTCCAACGCCGGCGAAATGATCGATAAACTGACCCTTTACATGAACCGCGTCCGCCAGGCCAGTATCACCAAGGAAATTATCGAGGTGGTCAGTGGCGCCGCCGCCGCAGAGTAAAGTGGAAGATGAGGATGACATGGAAAATGGCGACGTAAGACGCCTCGAAGCGGCCATCACCGGCGCGAAAGAAAACCTGCAGGGCCAGATTACCAACCTGCAGGGCCAGATCGCGGACATGCAGGGCCAGATCGCGGACATGCAGGGCCAGATCGGGAACATGCAGGGACAAGTCGCGGACGTGAAGGGACAAATCGCCGAAGTGAAGGAGAACCTGCAGGGCCAGATCGCGGACGTAAGGACCAACCTGGAGCGGCTGATTGTCGATTTCAAGGACAGCCTGGAGCGCGAGATTAGCATTCTGGAGCGCGAAATGCGCGAAGGCTTCCAGGCCATCGCCGGCCGCTTCGATGCGCAGTCGGCCCGCCTGGAGCGCCAGGGCGGTCTCATTCAGGTCGGCAGCCGCTGGTCGGCGCGCATCACCCAGTGGTCCGAGAAGGTGGATACCTCCATCGAGCGCGAAGAACGCGCCATCGCCCTAATGCAGGAGAACCTTCGGCGCCTTGAAAATCGCCTGGATAAGTGACAATCGGTAAGTGACAATCGGTAAGTGAGAATCTATGTCAACCACTAACGGAATGGTAGTCGGCAATGTCGTTCAGGTGGCGGGACCCGCTGTGGACTGCCAGTTCCCCGAGGCCCGCATTCCTCTCATCTACACTGCCATTCGCATCACCAGCGAGGGCTTCGAGACGCCCCAGCCTATCGATATCATCTGCGAAGTGCAGCAGCACATCGGCGAAGGCCGCGTGCGCACCATCGCCCTCCAGCCCACCGAAGGCCTCGTCCGCGGCATGAAAGCCATCAGCCTCGATCATCCGGTCGAAGTCCCCGTCGGCCCCGAAACCCTCGGCCGCGTGCTCAACGTGATTGGCGAGCCGGTCGATGAGATGGGTCCCGTCAACGCCAAGCTCCATTACCCCATTCATCGCCCTTCCCCCTCCTTCGAGGATCAGTCTACCCGCCTCGAAATGTTCGAAACCGGCATCAAGGTCATCGACCTGCTCGAACCCTATCTCCGCGGCGGCAAGATCGGCCTGTTCGGCGGCGCCGGCGTCGGCAAAACCGTCATCATCCAGGAACTCATTAATAACCTCGCCATGAAGCATGGCGGCGTCTCCGTCTTCGCCGGTGTCGGCGAGCGCACCCGCGAGGGCAACGATCTCTGGCTCGAATTCCAGGAATCCGGCGTCATCGACCCGCACGATTACAAAAAGTCCAAGTGCGCCCTGATCTACGGCCAGATGACCGAGCCGCCCGGCGCCCGCCTGCGCGTGGGCCTCACCGGTCTTACCGTCGCCGAGTATTTCCGCGACGAAGAGGGCCAGGACGTGCTCCTCTTCATCGATAACATCTTCCGTTTCACCCAGGCTGGTTCGGAAGTCTCCGCCCTTCTGGGCCGCATGCCTTCGGCCGTGGGATACCAGCCCAACCTGGCCACCGAAATGGGCGAGTTACAGGAGCGCATTACTTCCACTAAGAAGGGATCCATCACCTCCGTGCAGGCAATTTACGTGCCAGCCGACGACTATACCGACCCCGCTCCGGCTACCGCCTTCGCCCACCTCGACGCCACCACCAATCTCTCGCGCGACATTGCCGCCCTGGGCATTTACCCCGCCGTCGATCCTCTGGCCTCCACCTCGCGCATCCTCGACCCCAACATCATCGGCAAGGAGCACTACGATACCGCCCAGTCCGTCAAGGGTGTGCTCCAGCGCTACAAGGATTTGCAGGACATCATCGCCATCCTCGGCATCGACGAGCTTTCCGACGAAGACAAGCTCACCGTCTCACGCGCGCGCAAGATCCAGCGTTTCCTCTCCCAGCCTTTCCACGTTGCCGAACAGTTCACCGGCTTCCCCGGTAAGTACGTCAAAGTCGCCGACACCATCCGTGGCTTCCGCGAGATCGCCGACGGTAAGCACGATGCCATTCCCGAGCAGGCCTTCTATATGCAGGGCACCATCGAGGAAGTGTTGGAGCGCGCCGAAACGCTCAAGCGAGGTTAGTCATGGCCGAGCGATTCGAACTCGAAGTAGCTACGCCCGAACGCGAGTTAGTCCGCGAGGAAGTAACTGAGGTCCAGATACCTGCCAAGGATGGCTATCTCGGCATTCTCCCAGGCCACGCTCCGCTGCTCAGCCAGTTAGGCATCGGTTTCCTCACTTACCCGGCCGCCGGACAGCTTCGCTATCTCTCGGTGCACGGCGGCTTCGTGGAAGTGCGGCAGGACCACGTACGCGTCCTCGCGGACATGGCCGAACGGGCCGAAGAAATCGACGTGGAGCGCGCCCGCCGCGCCGCCGAGCGCGCCACCGAGGAAATGATCAATCCCAACCTCGGTGTGGACCCCGCCGTCGCCCTGGCGGCCCTGAAGCGCGCCGAAACGCGTATTGGCGTCGCCGAAAAGAAGGCCGGTTAACCCCCTGCCCTCTCCGCGCCTTTCTCCGCGTCTCCGCGTCGAATCCCAGCACCCCTTACCTCCCGTTCCTACGAAAATTCCTCCGGCGCCGCTTAGTCCCGCAGAATGTGAGCCTTACGCCTCTGCAGCCCCTCCCACGGCGCGGGCCGGGCTCAAGCTCATTTTCATCCTCTCCTGTGCCGAAGCGAAGCGCCGCCGTTTCCTGTTCGCAAAGTTTCCAAAATCGATTGGTAATAATATACTTGACATACCCGCGTTTCCGATGTATGCTTGGATCATGGATAACGGAAATGCAGGCAAACCCTCTCTCCACGATGCAGTTATCTACTTCGCCGACTACCAGCACTGCCACGATTTCATGGTCAGCCTGCGATGGCCGGATGGGAAGGTGAAGTGCCCCCAGTGTGGCGCGGAAAAGGTCTGCTACCTTGCCAAGAATCGCGTTTGGAAGTGCTATGCGCCACACCCCAAGCCGCGCTTCACTCTGAAGACTGGGACGATTTTCGAGGATTCCCCTATTGGCCTTGAGAAATGGCTGCCAGCAGTGTGGATGCTTCTCAACTGCAAAAACGGTATCTCCAGTTGGGAACTTCACCGGGCGCTCGGAGTGACCCAAAAAACCGCGTGGTTCATGCTCCATCGAATCCGGCTCGCCATGAAGAGTCAAACCTTCAATAAACTGGGTGGTCCCGGAGGCGGCGTGGTTGAGGTTGACGAAACCTTCATCGGCGGCAAGACAAAGAACATGCACCCGGCACGTAAGCGCAAGGTTCAGGCAGCAGGCCGCAACATCGGTGGCAAAGCAATCGTGATGGGTATGCTGGAGCGCAACGGGACGGTTCGCACGGCTGTTATCGAAGAGAGAACCAAGAAGGTAATGCAACCCATCGTTCAAGAGAATGTCGAGCCGGGTTCCACCGTCCACTCCGATGAATGGGGGAGCAATTGGCGCATGGATGACCAATTCACTCATCAACTGGTGAACCATCTGGAATCCTACGTGGCAGACAACGTTCACACCAACTGCATGGAGAACTTTTGGAGTCTGCTGAAGCGTTGCTTGAATGGAACCTACATAGCGGTAGAACCCTATCACCTGTTTCGGTACGTTGACGAAGAGGCTTTCCGCTACAATAACCGGGACATGGACGACATGCACCGCTTTGTGTTTGGCGGCATGTGATCGGACGGCGCTTGACCTACGCGGAGTTGACCGGCAAACTGGAGGACCTTGCTCATGGCTGAACGGCACGAGACTGAAGAGACAAGGGCGGGGGAAACACACCCGCCCCCGCTGACTACGGAGCAGTTTGAGGCAAGCCCGGAGTTTCGACATATGAAGACCGGCATGAGAAAGTTGCTTAAAGTCCGAAAGGCTGAATTGGACGAGCGTGTGCAAGCGGCGAAAGAGGCATCACCGCGCACTGGAAACCCGAGGGCCCCCGGAGCAAAATCACGGCGGTAACGCAATTGCTGATAAAGCTCATTCTGTTCGCCGTTATAGTGACTATTATTGGCGCGGTTCTTCAAATACCCAGTCCATATTTAGATAAGCCCGTCCGCCAGCAAAATTCCACACAGAATAATACCCAAACACAGAGCGGCGCACGCGCGAAGAAGGCTTCTATCGCTGCCCCCGCACAAATAGGCGCACCAAAAACCAACGACAATCAGAAACAGTCCAAGCAATCGCTTTACCGCGTGCTTCTCGATTGGATCATGGCTGAGGCCAGTTTCACGGACTGGATGGTAGCCGTTTCGACTTTCGTTTATGCTATCGCTGCCACCTTCACGCTTTGGGCGATCAAGGGTCAGTTGAAACATATGACCAACGAAACTAGACCTTGGATAGGTCCAGACGGAGACATACCGATTACCAATACGATGATCGAGTGGAGGAACGGTCAGTTGTGGGCAACGGTGAACGTGTTGATTGGTAATCACGGGAAACTCCCGGGCGCGCTCAAAGAAATGGAGATTACGTTCATCCTGGCACAATTTGGCGATGACAACATCATAGGAAAGACGTTGCGGGGCGCTCATAGCGGTAAGGTTCCAAAGAAAGGGAGTGCGCAAACCATCTTCCCGAGCGGAAAGCGAGTTTTTAGTGAGATCAAGCAGGCTCACGCCCTTTCTGGTCAAACCGGCGATGACGTAGCATTGGTGCTGTATGTGATCGGCAGGTTGGCATATCGCAGTTCCGGTCTTGGATACCGCACATACCGCACTTCGTTTTGCTACCAGTACAGAGACAAGGAACTGCAAATTCCCATCATGTTTCGTCGGTCGGATAGCGGATATAGATTGGGTATATGGGCGGAATTCGCCACCCTCGCTGACTGATTGGAATGTCCCTAAGGCGACAATGCACGCCAGTACGGCCAGCCGATCACGCCACCGTCTATAGTGGCATAGACCCAACAGGTACGTCAAATATATTATTACCAATCGATTTCCTTTCCCTTCAATCACTTGCGGATGTACCTGCCAGGTCACCGCTTTCCCGCGTGATAAACGTGAGTTTTCGGAAAGGAACTCGGATGCCCAACCAATCAACGGTCCTCATTGAAACTCCCGAGGAACTCGCCCGCCTGCGCGAAGACCTCCTCGCCTTCTATCGCCCCGTCGGCTCTCAGGAGCGGCTCGCCGTCGAGCGCGTCGCTTTCGCCCAGCAATCCATGCTGCGAGCCGCCCGCCTCGAAACCAGCCTCTTCGCCTCGTCGCCCGAAGGCGAGTTGCACACCATCCTGGAAACCGAAGCTTTCAAAGTCTTCCTCCGCTACCAGGCCCAGGCCGAGCGCTCTTACCGCTACGCCGTCAAGGAATTGCGGTCTCTCCAAGCCGAGCGCGGCCTCGCGCCGCCCGCGCCCCAACCAGCCGCGCCGTCGCTTAAGCCCCCACCGCTCGCAACCGCGCCCGCCGCCCCGTCTTCACCGCCGCCCGCGCCGGCCAAAACCCCCGCCGCCGCCCGCGCCACCGCTGCCGCCGGCAATCTGGCCCTCCGCCTCTAGTGGCTCTTGCCTTTCTCGGCATTTCCTGCGCGTCTCCGGCCCGGTGGCCCCCGGCGTCGAATGGGCCCGCCGCCGCCTGCCGGGAGTTTCCTCGCCCCAAGAACGTCGACCGCAGTCGATACGTCTGCTCCGCGGTGCGAACGGGATTCCACGCTCCCCGACCCGCCACCCGCTAAACCCAGTTGCCAAGACCCGTCTCCTCTTTGTAAACTAAAAGTTTCCCGACAATCCTGATCTCGCTTTGGTGAGGTGGATTGTGGGCTTACGGACGGGTGGCCGAGCGGCTAATGGCAACAGACTGTAAATCTGTCGCTCCTTGCGAGCTACGGAGGTTCGAATCCTCCCCCGTCCACCAGAAGTTTGTACACTGTGGTAAAGGGATCCGCGCAATCCGGCGTTTCCCCTTCGGGCCGTTGTAGCTCAGTTGGTAGAGCGCGTCCTTGGTAAGGACGAGGTCACCAGTTCAATCCTGGTCAACGGCTCCAGTTTTTTGAGGTCAACTTCCCTGGCTCGCCCCAGGCCCCTCTGGGGTGCCGGGTGCCCCCGGGCCGGTCCGCCGGGGCCAGAGCGTTTCCTCCTGTAGCGAATTCCGTACAGAGAAGGTTGAGAGTATGGCAAAGGAAAAATTCGACCGCAGCAAGCCGCACGTAAATATCGGGACGATCGGCCACATCGATCACGGCAAGACCACCCTGACGGCGGCCATTACGAAGGTGCTGGGCAAGAACAACCCGAAGGTGAAATTCCGGAGTTTCGATTCGATCGATAACGCGCCGGAGGAAAAGGCGCGCGGCATCACGATCGCGGTGGCCCACATCGAGTACGAGACCAAGAACCGGCACTACGCGCACGTGGATTGCCCGGGCCATGCGGACTACATCAAGAACATGATCACCGGGGCGGCCCAGATGGATGGGGCCATCCTGGTGGTGGCGGCCACCGATGGACCCATGCCCCAAACCCGCGAGCACGTGCTGCTGGCGCGCCAGGTGGGCGTGCCCTACATCGTGGTGTGCATGAACAAAGTGGACATGGTGGACGACCCGGAACTGCTGGACCTGGTGGAGCTGGAAGTACGCGACCTGCTGAAGAGCTACCAGTTTCCGGGCGACGACCTGCCGGTGGTGCGGGTATCGGCGCTGGGGGCGCTGAACGGGGAAGAGAAGTGGGAGAAGACCGTGCTGGAGCTGATGGACGCGGTGGACAGCTACGTTCCCCTGCCGCAGCGCGTGAAGGACAAGCCGTTCCTGATGCCGATCGAAGATATTTTTTCGATCCAGGGGCGCGGGACGGTGGTGACGGGGCGCATCGAGCGTGGGGTGTGCAAAGTCGGCGAGGAAATGGAGATCGTGGGGTTCAAGCCGACCCGCAAGACGGTGGTCACGGGCGTGGAAATGTTCAAGAAGCTGTTGGACCAGGGAGAAGCGGGCGACAACGTGGGGTTGCTGCTGCGCGGGGTGGAAAAGGACGAAGTGGAGCGCGGGCAGGTGATCGCGAAGCCCGGGTCGATCACGCCGCACACCACCTTCAAGGGCGAAGTCTACGTATTGAGCAAGGATGAAGGCGGGAGGCACACGCCGTTCTTCAAGGGCTACCGGCCGCAGTTTTACTTCCGGACGACGGACGTGACGGGAGTGGCGCAATTGCCGGAAGGCACGGAGATGGTGATGCCGGGCGACAACGTGAACCTGACGGTGGAGCTAATCACGCCCATCGCCATGGATAAAGGGCTGCGCTTCGCCATCCGCGAGGGCGGCCGCACGGTGGGCGCCGGGACGGTAACGGAGATCATAAAGTAGCTGCTTTCCGCGGTCAGCCTTCAGCCGCCTGGCGCGGCTGATCGTTGACGGCTGAAGGCGGAGAGCTGGGAGTTATTTATGCCGCGCGAGATTATTACGTTGCAGTGCTCGGAATGTAAGAACCGGAACTATTCTTCCACTAAGAATAAGAAGACCAAGGCCGAGCGGCTGGAGATCAGCAAGTTCTGCCGCCATTGCCGCAAGCACCAGCCGCATAAGGAAATCAAGTAGAATGGGGGAGGACCCCCGCCGAGGGGTTGAACATTAGGGGCGTAGGTTTAACGGCAGACCAGCGGTCTCCAAAACCGCGAGTGGGGGTTCGAATCCCTCCGCCCCTGCCATTCACCCCTGTACACAGTTTGGGAGTCAGAGAATTATGGCCGATGCCAAAAATTGGATCGAGAGCACGCGCGATTACGTCAACGAGCTCAAATTGGAGATGCGCCGCGTGACCTGGCCCAACCGCACGCAGGTGGAAAGCACCACGGCCGTGGTGATCTTCGCGGTGTTCGCCTTTGCAGCCTACTTTTTTGTGGTGGACTCCATTTTATCGAAGGCGGTCACGGGGGTTCTGCAGTTTTTCACCAGGTAGGTAGTTATGAACGG
>DATJRE010000518.1:0-5830 GCA_035505095.1 Bryobacteraceae bacterium
GCGGCCTCTTTCCCGGCGGCATCTTCGATGGTGGTGACCACCCGCACCGCGGCTGCAGCATGGGAGCCGTTTTGCACTCTCGTCTCCACCGAGACCAGCGCCTCCCCGGCGCCGGCCACCGGCGTATACACGTAGGTTCCCCAATGTGCCACGTGCACCGGCTGCGTCACCGTGAGCCACACGTTCCGGTAGATGCCCGACCCGGTGTAGAACCGCGAATCCGCGTTCACGCTGTGGTCCACGCGGACGGCCACCACGTTGGGCGTCGCGCCGAAAGTGACGTAGGGCGTAAGTTCGTACTCGAACGACGAATAGCCGTAAGGGCGATGGCCGAGAGGATGCCCGTTGATCCAGACATCGCTATCGCGATACACGCCATCGAAGTCGATATAGATTCGCCGCCCGGCGAGCGCCCCGTCCAACGGAAACGTCTTGCGGTACCAGCCGATGCCGCCCGGCAGGTAGCCCGTGGCGCTGGCATTCGACGCGCTGTAAGGTCCCTCGATGGACCAGTCGTGAGGCAGGTTAAGCTTGCGCCACCCGGCGTCGTCGAAGCGGGCCCGTTCGGCGCCCGGCGCATCGCCCTTGTAAAATCGCCATCCGGCGTCGAAGTTCAGCCGTTCCCGAACGGGCGCGGCGCACCAGGCCGGTAGCAGGGATAACGGCACCAGCCAAAACGCTGCTCGCATCATTCGATCGCTCCTGGGAGATTTCCATTATCGCGCGCGGCGTTGGGCGGCGGGTTCGCGTCCGCCCCGTCAGGTCGAATGATACACGTGCACGCCCGGACGGAAGACTTTGGTTCCCTCCAGCGTCACGCCCGGCAGCCCAGTAAGGCGCACGTCGCGCAGCGCCGGCAGCCGCGCAAGGAACGGCAGACCGGCATCCGTGATCTTCAAGCATTCGTAGAATTCGATCTGTTCCAGCGCCGGCATGCCGCCGAGAATTTCCAGGCTCCGGTCGGTGATCTGCGTCAGCCCGGCGTAGTAATACCTGATCGCGAGATCGCGGATGTGTTCGGTCGCCCGGTCGCCGGTCTCGCGGCAGTACATGCACGTCAGCTTTTCCAGGTTCCGGCAGCGCCCGATGTGCCGGAAGCCGTCGTCCTGGAAGTCGATGGGGGTCAGCTCGCGCAACGCGGGGAACTCCGGCAGCCTGGCGAGCGCCGCCCCGTCGACGTTCCGGCACCCCATCCCCAGATTCCGCAGCGAGGGCATCTGCGAGAACGCCACAAACCCGCGGCTTCCGAAATTCGGGCAGACGCGCCCCCAGATGCCCTCGATGGTCTGCGAGCGGGCCAGGGCCGCAAATCCCTCGTCGGTCGCCACCGATTCCTGAATGCGCAGCCGCTTCAGCCGTGGCAACGCCGCGATGTGCCGCAGCGCAATGTCGTCGCTCAGTTTGCCATCGCAGCCCAGCACCTGCAAATTGGGCAGGTGGACCAGGTGGGCGAAGCCGTCGGTGGTGATGCGATCGATGTGCCAGAACAGGTCCAGGTCGAAGACCCCATCGAGGCCGGCGAGCGCCGCCAGGCCGGCATTCGTGAATGGCCCGTCGATCAGCAGCCGCGCCCCATCGGCATCGGCCGCTCGCAGCAGCGGGAAATGGTGCAGCAGCGCAATGCCGGCGTCCGTGACGAGCCTTCCGCTGCTGAACCGGCGCAGTTTCGCTTTGCTCTGGAGCGCCTCAATGGCGCCGTCTCCGGTGGGCGACCCCATCAGGTTCACCTCCTCCAGCCGCTCGCAGAAGCGCAGGTTCGCGATCCCGCGGTCGGTGATGCCGGCCTGCCACGTCATGGCAAACTGCCGCAGGTTGGGCAACTGCCGCAGCACTTCCAGGCCGCGGTCGGTGAGCTTGCCGCCGGGATACTCGTTCAGCTCCAGGCGCTCAAGCTGCGGCATCCCCGCGAGATGCAGCAGGCCGTCGTCGGTGAGTTCGCGCGACCCGCCCAGGCTCAGACTGGTCACGAAGTCCAGCCGGGCAACGCGCGCCAGCGCTTCATCCGTCATCAGCCCGTTGGCGTCCAGCGCGGGAATGCGCTGCTCCCGCATCACACCGGTCAACTCTTCCCAATCGACGGCCGATAGCCGGCGGCGCGGCCCGATGCGATGGTCCTTGGTGTCGATGGCGTAGGGCGCGCCCTCGGGCGGCGTCCCGGCGGCCAGGCCCTGCATCAACTTCTCCCAACTGCCGAAGCCGGCGTCCTGCGCAATCAGGCTTCGTGCCTCTTCGATGGGGAAGTAGTTCTCCGGGACGCGCGACGACCGCTGGCGATAGGCGTAATCGCGGCGCCAGATTTCGGCCTTCAGATCGGCCAGGCTGAAGGACCGGCCGTAGTGGCGGTTCAGCCGCTCCAGCGCCGCGGCGTCGCCCGTGAAAGCGCCGGCGAAATCGCGCGCGGCCTGCTCGTACGCCTCGCTGGTCCGCACCCGCGCCGCCTGCTGCACGGCCAGCTTCAGCTCCTTCCAGTTTTCGAAGCCGTGCTCGCGCGCGAGGGCATATTGCACGTCGCGCAGCACGGGCGTTCGGGTGTGTTTCGGGCAGGCGCGCTCGAATCGCTGGCGCGCTTCCGCTTGGTTTTCGCGCAGGCCCTTGAGCCAGCGCCGCGCTTCTCGTCTCAGGTTGTCGAGAGTGGTGGCAGAGGTGAGTTTTCGCTGCATGTACCTTCCTTCCGTCATTGCCCAGGTCCGCTGAGCTCAGGGCCGGAGGAAAGGTCCGTGCCAAACGCAACTCGAAGATCGGGTGGGAGCAATCTCCCTTGCCGCGGACAGGAGGCGCCCCAGAGCGCGCTGAGGCTAGATTCTCACACGCCCGCACGGCTGTCAATCACGTCGCAGCGCCACCACCACCAGCCCAAAAAGAACAACACCAGCCCCACCACGCGATACCCACGAATGCCCTCCCGGTCACACCGGACCATGCTCTCGTTTCCCGGTCTCTCGACCATTCGGCGATGGCGCCCCACCGCGCCCGCACCCATTGCGCACGGCCCCAAAGCATGTTACCCCAGTATCGAAAGGCGAGCCATGCAACGACGGAGTTTCCTGAAGACGGCGGCGGCGGGCGGGTTGACCATCCTGCGCAGTGGCCTGCTGCGCGGCCAGACGGCGCCCAGCAACCGGCTCCACATCGCGCTGGCCGGCGTGTGGGGCCGCGGAACCGCGCACTACAACGTATTGCGCAATGAAAACGTGGTGGCGCTGTGCGACGTCAACGACCTGCGCACCAAAGAGGCCCTGGCCCTCTTCCCCAAGGCGAAGACCTATTGGGATTGGCGCCGCATGCTGGAGCAGAAGGACATTGAGGCGGTAATCATCTGCACGGCCGACCATCACCACGCCTTCCTGGCCAACTGGGCCATGAACCGCGGCCTGCACGTCTACTGCGAAAAGCCCATGGGCATCACCGTGGAGGAGGTCCGCACCCTGCGCGCCAATTACCGCAAGAACCGCGCCAAACTGGTCACCCAGCATGGCACGCAGCGGCACGCCTATCCCAATTTCGAGCGCCTGCGCGAGCTGATTCTGGATGGCGCCGTGGGCGAGTTGAAGACCATCCACGGGTGGGATAGCCGCCAGCTTCCCCGCCCCGGCTATCCCCAGGCGGCAGGCGCCGTGCCGGCGGCCCTGCATTACGAGCAGTGGATCGGCCCGTCGCCCTACCATCCCTACAGCCCGCAGTATTTCGGAGGTTCCAGCGGCCTGAACTGCCTGTTCTGGAACATGTACCGCGATTTCGGCGTGGGCCAGATGGGCGACATGGGCGCCCACACCATGGACCTGCTGTGGAACTCCATCGACGCCGGCGCGCCCACGGCCATCCAGGTGGACCAGGAAGTCAGCGACCGGTTTAACCCCGACATCACGCCGGTGAAACTGAAGGCTTCCTTCGAGCATCCCGCCAACCAGTGGCGCGGCCCGGTGACCGTGGTCTGGTACCAGGGCGGGCTGAAGCCCGTCGCGCCCAGGAGTTACATCGACGTGCAGAAGATCGGAAACGGCGCCATTTTCGAGGGCACCAAAGGCAGCATCGTGGCCGACTTCACCAGCCGCGTGATCCTGCCCAACAACGACGATGGCGATTTCACCTATTACAAGCGGCGCCCCGAGAGCGATCTGCTGCCGCTGGTGGAAGGCACCGGCCAGGTGACGCAATCGGCGCATCCGGCCGTCCGGCGCAACCAGGCGCCGGTGGCGCGCAGTACGCGTCCGGCGCTGCCCGCGGGCTTCACCGCCATGCCCAATTCCGAGCCGCAAGCCAACGGATTTCCGGTGGTGCAGTTCCTGGCGAACGGCCTGCCCGCCGCTCTCGGCATGCCCAATACCGAGGTGCAGCAGATCCTGGAGGCCGAACAGGCCGGCCGCGGCCCGAACCTGGACGGCAGCCTCTTTCAGCTTGAGTGGATCGATGCCTGCAAGGGGAAGAACGCCGCAGCGACCCACGGCACCAGCACCAAAACCCACTGCGACTTCGACTACTCCGGTTCCATGATGGAGCAGATGCTGCTAGGCCTGGTGGCGCACCGCGCCGGCAAACGCCTGGAGTACGATCCGGCCACCGGCCGCATCACCAACCACCCGCCCGCCAACGATTGGCTGAAGCGCAGCTACCGTTCGGGCTGGACGCTGAACGGATAGCGTCCCGGCGCGTAGATCGGTTCGCCACTGCGGACGCCGGCTTCCAGGTCCGCCACAGGGGATTGGAGGAACGTCCGTAATCCCAGCATCACCGTCAGCACAATCCCAACCGGCGCCAGGCACAAACACAGGTCGCTCGGGGCGAAAGCACTATGCGCGTTCACCCCGATCCAGTCCACCACTCCGCCGGCCGTCCAATAGGAGATGACGTCGCTCAGGCAGCCCCCGGCGCCCGCCAGCGCGCAGACCGCCAGCCCCTTCCGGACGGCCCGGTGGGAAGACAGAATGCGGATGCCGTAGATCCCCAGAAACACCATGGCGGCGAACAGGCGGTAGGCCTGGTCGGCAAGTAAACCATGCACCGAGATCGCCCGGTGGACAAAGTAGACAATGGCATGTTCGCCCGACATCACCCGAGGCACCACTTGCAGCGGGCCCGGAGGATTCGCGTGGCGCACCTCCTCCATCCGCTTCGGCGCCAGGCCTCTGAGTTCCGGAATAGCCGCGGTCGAGAGCAGCGAGAGCGCCACCACGAAAGCGAGCGTCAGCCCTTTCTTCATCTGTTGGGCAAATGCGACAGTAATAGGGTCTTGGAGATTCATGGAAATTAAGTGATTTACGCTAGTCGGAAGGGCTCCGCATCCCAGCCGGGCGGTTACAGGCGGCGCCGAACGGCGCGCCCTACAGAGATCCCATCCAGTTCTAGTTTGGCCGACCCGCTCGCAGATCAAAAGTCATGCAAGTACCTGGGCAGGTACCGAGTGCCGACTAGGCTTACCATCGCAGTGATGAATGAAGTTAACAGTGCCGGTGACGCGCCCTTCCACAACCCCTGGCTGGCGCCCGGTTCCCAAACTTCCCTCACCTCGATCTTCTTTCTTTCCCCCTACTTCCCGTTTCTCTCCGCTACTCACTCCCTGTCGCCGTGCTATGCCTCGAATCAGGAGGACATTTTCATTTTGCCGGATTCCCCCAAATCACTCTCGGAAAAGCAGCTTGCCGCCAATCGCCGCAACGCTCAGCGCTCCACCGGTCCTCGTACCGCCGAAGGTAAGGCTCGTGCCGCGCTCAACGCCCGCAAACACGGCTTCCGCGCCGAGGCCTTCACTGTCATCCGCGTCGAAGACCTCCAAGCCGTCGCCGAACTCACCGCCGCCGCCATGGCCTGCTACCGGCCCGTCAACACCCAGGAG
>DATJRE010000519.1:0-6204 GCA_035505095.1 Bryobacteraceae bacterium
CCCCTGGCCAATCCCTACGGCTGGCATCTCTACCAGCACGTTTACCGCTACCTCACCGACTCCGAACTGCTCTCCCGCATCGGCGAATTTCAAAGCTTCGATTTCCATACGCCCGGTTCCGCGCAGATCCTCGCCACCGTAATCATAGGAATCGCCGGCGGCACGCTGGCCCTCACCGCCGGCCGCTGGGAGCATTTCGCCCTCGCCATGGCAATTTCGGCAATGGCTTTGCGGTCGGCGCGGGCGCTGCCGCTTTCGGCGCTGCTGCTGTTGCCGGTGGCCAATCGCGCCATCGCCGAAAATCTGCCCTTCCAACGTTTCGAGGCCTATTGCGGCCGCCTGCGAGCCTTGGACGCCCGGCTCAGCGGACTGGCCCTGGCGCCCCTGCTCGTGCTGGCCGCGGGTGGTTTGCTGCGCGCTGCGCCGGCCGGGTTTCCCCCCAGCGAGTTTCCCGTGGCCGCTTACTCCCACTTACCTGCGGGCGGCCGCCTGTTCGCGCCCGACAAGTTCGGCGGCTATCTCATTTACCGCTCGGCCGGCCGGCGCAAAGTCTTCTTCGATGGCCGCAGCGATTTCTACGGAGCCGATTTCCTGAAGCAATATAGCCGCCTCGTCCAAGTGCGGCCGGGCTGGCGCGACCTCTGGGATAGTTGGCATTTCAGCCACGCCCTCCTGCCCAATGACTATCCGTTAGTGCCGGCGCTCGAACAAATCGGCTGGCGCGCCACTTATAGGGACAGCGTAGTCACTCTTCTGGCGGCGCCGGGACTCGCCCCCGGTGCTTGTGCTACAACAGAACATCAGCAAACGCAAACGGCCGTGGACGAGTATCTCGCCCCAGGCCCTTGGCGCGCTTCGATAGGGGGCTGAATGGATCGGCAGAAGAAAATTCTGATTTTTGCTGGCGCATGGGTGTCCGCCATGCTGCTCACCTGGTTTCTATATGCCCGCACCGTGGCGCCGCAGCAGGAGCGTCAGGTTCGAGTGGTGGTGGCCACTCACGATCTGCCGCCCGGTACGCTGCTGCGCTCCGGCGATCTCCGGCTGGTAAGTTATCCGGCCCACGATGTTCCCAAAGGCGTCATCGTACAAACTAAGGACGCCACCAATCGCGTAGCGCTGGTGCCGCTCTATTCCAACGAGCCGCTGCTGGTCTCGAAGCTCTCCGCGCCCACATCGCTCGAAGGCTTCGCATCCATCATCGAACCGGGCTACCGGGCCGTGTCCGTGCCCATCACCGATTCCAGCGGCGTGGCCGGCTTGATCCAGCCCAACTCCAAGGTGGACGTGCTGTTCACCCGCACCGGCAGCCTCGCGGAGGCCGCCACCACCACCATCCTCCAGGATGTCAAGGTCATCTCCACCGGACGATTGCTGCCTGCAGGCCAGGTAGCCGACCCGCGCGCTCCCAAGTCGCAAACCGTCACCCTGGTGCTCACTCCCGAAGACGCCCAGAAACTTGAACTGGCCAAGAGCCAGGGCCGCATCAGCTTGTCCTTGCGCAATCCCCTGGACAACTCCGAGACCCAGGACGCCGGCCCCGTCACCACCGATGCGCTCGATCCCGGCCTCTCCGACCGCCTGGCTCTGGCCAAGCGCAACAGCCGCAACAACCCCGCATTCGACGAGCTGAAAAGAATGCCGCCGCCAAGGAAAGAGGCGGAAAAGCCCCCGCGCGTGGTGGTGGATGTCTACCGCGGCGACAAACACGTCCAGGAACTGTTCCGATGAGGATGTCCCGATCAGCTCCGCGCCTTTCTCCGCGACTCCACATCTCCGCGTCGATTCTCCTGCTCGCGTGCTGCTGCCTCGCCGCGCCCAGCGCCGCCCAGACCCACGCGCAGGTCAACAACATCGCGCTCGTCGAAGGAACCGGCCACCTCCTCCAGTTCCAGAAGGACATTCAGAAGGTGGTGATCGCCGAGCCCAAAATCGCCGATGCCGTGGTCATCTCGCCGCGTGAGGTCATGGTCAACGCCAAAGGCCCCGGTCACACCACGCTCCTGATCTGGGAAGAGGACGCCGCCCCGCAGCAGTACGAAATCGCCGTCAGCAAAGACGATAGCGATTGGGACGCCTTCCGCAAGCAGATGCTCGATAGCGTCGCTGGCAGCCCCATTTCCGTGACCGGCTCCGGCGAAACCATCGTGCTGGCGGGCATGGTGAAGTCCGCTGACGATGTCAAGCGCCTGCAAGGCATGGCGCAAACGCGCGCCAAGACGGTCATCAACCTGCTAAAAGCCCCCACGCCGCCTGAGCCGCGGCAGATCCTGCTCCAAGTCAAATTCGCCGACGTCGACCGCGTGGCGCTCACCCAGGTGGGCTTCAACCTTTTCAGCCTCAATCCCAAGCTCACCGGCGAAACCAGCACCGAACAGTTCACCGCGCCGCGCTTCAGCCAGGTGCAATCGGGCGCCGGCGGCACCAACTCCAATTCGGTGAATTTTTCAGACCTGCTGAACCTCTTCATATTCCGCCCCGATTTGAACATCGGCGCCACCATTGAGGCCTTGCAGGAACGCAACCTGCTCCAGATTCTGGCGGAGCCGAACCTGCTCTGCCTGGAGGGCAAAGACGCCAGCTTCCTGGCCGGCGGATCGTTCCCCTTCCCCACCATCACCACCACTCCCACCGGCGGCTCCACCGCGCCGGTGATCACCGTGCAATTCAAACCCTTCGGCGTCAAACTCGATTTCACTCCCACGATCACGCCCTCCGGCCAGATCGATTTGAAGGTGGCGCCGGAAGTCAGCTCGCTCGATTACACCAATGCCGTAACCCTGGACGGCTTCACCATTCCCGCGCTAGCCCAGCGCCGCGCGGAAACCGAAGTGGTCTTGCACGATGGTGAAAGTTTCGCCATCGCCGGCATGCTCAATAACCAGGTGATCGAGACCATCGAGAAAGTGCCGGGCCTGGGAAGCCTGCCCATCCTGGGAAAGCTCTTCCAGAGCCGCAGCACCCAGAAATCCACCGACGAGCTGCTGGTCGTCATCACCCCGCACTTCGTCAAACCGCTGAGCCCTGAGGAGAGGGCCAAGCTGCCGGATATGCCGTCGGCCTTCCTGCCCACCGTCCAGCAGGAGAATGCCGCCAAGAAGAAGGGCAAGAAAAAAACCACCTCGCCGCCGCCCCCCGCGACGACGAGCGATAAACCGGAGTTCGTAGGACCCAGTGGCCAAATCATTCCCAAACAGCCGTAGCCACCGTGTTCGCGCGGGCCGAACCTCCCTGGTTTTCTCCACGCTTCCTCTGCGCCCTCTGGGCTCGGAGGGCGCCCCCCGCGGTGAATCCACGGCCGCCGGCGGCATGGCCCTCCCGCTCCTCGTCATCCTCGTCCCCGTCCTCTTCGGCCTCATGGGATTCGCCCTTGATCTCGGCCGCCTCTATCTCATCAAGGGCGAGTTGAACCAGGCCGCCAACGCCATGGCCTTGGCCGCCGCCGCGCAACTGGTCGGCACGGACGCTTCCCTCGGCAACGCCACCAACGCCGCCAGCCAGTCCCTCGACAACACCAACGGCCTCGCCAACAAGTACAACTTCGGCGCCATCGTCATCGGCCAGTCCAGCGGCATCCTCAACAGCACCGTCAACCCGCCGGCTTACTTCGACACCATGGCCGATGCGCTCTCGGCTTCCGCCACGCAGGCCTCCGGCGAGACCGCCCGCTACGCCCAGATCACCCTGCTGGCCGATGCGCCGCTGCTCTGGTGGAGCCTCCTGCCGGGCGGCCAGACGCGCAAGACCAGCGTCGGCGCCATCGCCACCGCCGGCCTCAGCGCGCCGCTGTGTACCGCCTGTCAGATCGCCCCTTTCGCCGTGGCCGCGGTGGACTCTTCGGACACCATTAACTTCGGATTCGGCGACCCCACCGCGGGCACCCTCTACACCTTC
Source organism: Bryobacteraceae bacterium (assembly GCA_035505095.1). Taxonomy (GTDB): domain Bacteria; phylum Acidobacteriota; class Terriglobia; order Bryobacterales; family Bryobacteraceae; genus JOPF133. The sequence continues at coordinate 3,895 of DATJRE010000519.1, forward strand.
TATTCCTCCTGCACCGGAACGCCGCTGCCCGCCAGCCTGGCCGGCGCCTTGCTGCCCTACATCATTCTGAACCGCTACGACACCGCCAACGCCACCCTCGATGAAACCGGGCAAGCCTACGTTGATGGCGCCGCCGGATTGGTCCAATCCACCGACCCCAACCCCACCGGCTCGCCCGTGCCCATCGGCTGCGTCGGCATCAATGACGCCATGGAGACCGTGTGGGCTTCGGCGGTCCCCGGCGCCTGCACCGCGGTCTTGCCGCCGGCCACCGTGGTGGATGCCCTCTGCGGCCTCTATTCGCGCTTCGACAACACCAACCCCGCCTCGGTCTGCACCACCGACGTCACCAATTTCTCCGCAGTCAGCGCGCCCTTTCTGCCGGATACCGATGTCACCACCGGCGAGAGCAGCCTCTACACTTCCTATGTGGGCGATGGCCGCCGCATCCTCACCGTTCCGGTGGTGAACGCCCTGTCCCCCAACACCACCACCACCATGACCGTGCTGGGATTCGTCCAGTTCTTCCTGGAGCCGAACCCCGACGGCACTTTCTTCACCGCCGCCGACCCCAACGGCCGCTTCGTCGCCATGTACATCGGAACCCCCGCGCCGGTGAATCAGGGCTGGGTGGACGACCGCTTCGCCCTCGGTTGTCCGGCGCCCGTGGCAACCGGGCCGGGAAAGGTGGTACTGCACCAATGAAGCACCAATCGAGCGGCAGCGTAACGCTGGAGACGGCGATTTTCCTGCCCGTCATGATGCTGCTGATCGTCGGGATGATCCAGTTCGGCAAGATCACCTACACCTATTACGCGTTGCGCAACACGGTTTACACCGCGGCACGCTATCTTTCGGTGCAGCGCAACACCAACTTCTGCGATCCCGCCGACCCCAACATCGTCGCCGCCGTCAATTTCGCCGTCACCGGCACCACCGACGCCTCGGGCGCCCCCCTGATTACCAACCTGACGCCCGATATGTTGCAAGTTTCCACCGAATGCATCGTCAACGGCGCCGTAGGCACCTGCGACACCAGCGGCTGCGGCATCAGTCCCAGCCTGGCTGCCCGCCCCGACTACGTCGCCGTCACCATCCCCAACGGTTACCTGGTCACCCCGCGCCTCCCGTTCACCACACTCACCCCGATCCTCCTCTCGCCCAGCGCCCTGGTGCCCTTCGGAGGTACCAATTGACAATCGCGGCCATCGATTCACCGCGGAGACACGGAGAACGCAGAGGAAGCGCGGAGAAAACCTTTGGCTTTCCCTTGGGTTTCTCGGCGTTTTCTTCGCGTTTCCGGCGTCTCCGCGGTGAATGCGCATCGCCCCGTTCCGGCCAGTCCGCCGTAGAATTCTCGCTCCTCTTCGCCGGCGTGATTCTGCCCCTCACCTTCATCACCATCTTCGTCGCCGAGATGCTCTGGATCTGGCACAGCGTCGAAGATTTCACCCGCGACGGCGCGCGCTACGCCGCCACCCATTGCTGGATGGCCAATGGCAGCAACGTCCTCGGCTACATGCAGAGCAACGTGCCAGCCATGATCGACCAGAACCAGTTCCAGTCCGGCGGCGCCGCCAGCATCCAGGTGCTTTACTACGCGCAGGACCCGGTCGCCGGAACCCTATCGCCATTCGCCGGCTGCGGCGCCGATTGCAGCGCCACCTGCCTTCCGGACGTAGTCAGCGTAAGCATCGCCAATTATCAGTTCACCCGTCTTTCAAGCTATTTCAAACTGCCGCCGGTCACCATTCCTCCCTTCACCGCCCAAATCCCCATGGAAAGCGCCGGCTGCGACATCACCGGGACGTGTATACCATGAAACCGCAGCGCACCAATTTGCCCCTCTCTCGTTTTTCTCCGCCCTTCCTCCGCGTTTCTCGCGGAACATCTCCGACCGACCCCAAAAACCTGACGCGAAGGCACGGAGTCGCGGAGAAATTCGCGGAGAAGGCACTTCGACTTCTCTTGGCCTTTTTGCGCGTCTCCGCGCCTCCCCTTGAAAGTCTTGTGGAGGCCCCCGTGCCTGACACCACCTTGACGATCGCCTCAAGCGACGAACGCGAAGCGCATACCATGAACCCCCAACGCAACTCTTTGCCTGTCTCTCTTCTTTCTCCGCGTTTTTCTCCGCGCCTCCGCGTCTCCGCGTCAAAGCCTTTCGGGGGTCCTCATGCCTAACACCGCCCTCATGGTCGCCTCCAGCGACGAACATTTCCGCGAGATGGTCCGCGACAGCCTGGTCAACATCCCCAACGCCAAGATCGTCTCCGAGTACCAGGAAGTCGCCGCCAACCTCTACATCCGCGT
>DATJRE010000520.1:0-17198 GCA_035505095.1 Bryobacteraceae bacterium
AAACTGGCCGCCAAATACCACGACGAGTCGGCTTCCGGCGGCCGGCGGTTCCGCTTCTTCGGCGGCGTCTATCCCGTGATCACCCGCGAGGAGCCGGTCGATCCGCAATCCATCCAAATTCAGTGAGGACTTATGCGAAAACACGAAATAGAAATCGAGATCGCGGCGCCGGCCTCCGAAGTCTGGAAGGCGCTGACCACAGGCGAAGGCATCGCCAGTTGGTTCGCCCCCGAGGCGACCGTGGAGCCGGGCGCCGGCGGCAAAATGACGATCGGTTGGGGCGAGGGCATGGAGTTCACCAATCGCATCACCATCTGGGAGCCGGAGCGCCACTTGCAGACCGCCAGCGATCGCCCCGAGCCCGCGCCGCCCAATGTCATCGACTATTTCATTGAAGGCCGCGGCGGAGCCACGGTTCTACGCCTGGTACACTCCGGCTTCGACGCCTCCGCCGACTTCGATTCCGAGTACGAATCCACCGGCCACGGCTGGGCGATCTTCATGAAACTGCTCAAGCACAGCGCGGAGCACGGCATCGATACCTGCCGCAACGTGACCATCCTGCGGATGGTGAACGACTCCGCCCAAGGCGCGTTTGAGAAGCTGATGGCACAGGCCGCCGAAGAGGTGCACGCCGGGGTCGAGCGCCACCGCAGTGGGAAAGGCCACTGCGCCATCGAATTCCCATCGCGCCACGGAGCCATGCTCAGCCTCTTCTGCGATGGCTGCGGCGGCGCCACCGCCGTCACGGTCGTGTGGCTGCTGTACGATGTGCCGGCTGAAGGCGCGGGCGCGATGCGCGAGCGCTGGACCGCGCTCCTGGACCGCGCTTTCGGCCAGCCCGTCGCAGCTTAGGTATCCGCAAGCCCTGCCAACCGCCCGGCTCGGGGCCTCGCGGCCGCCGGCGCGGGCGGCGCAATCTTACGGGATCGGGATGGCGCGGGCGAAGACCACGTCCAGGGTGGTTCCGGTGTGCAGGACGACTTCGTGGCCGCGGGTGAGCAGGACGATGGCGGTTCCCACGGCAGCGCCGGCGCCCGCGCCGATGCCTGCGCCGGTCCAACTGCGGTCGGTGAGGCCGCCTAAGGCCGCGCCCGCGCCTCCCAGGGTGCCGACGGTGGCGGCGTCCTTGCCGGTGTCTTTGCCCTGCTCGATCTCATGCTCGTCGCCCGGATTGACGCGCTGGCCGGTGCCTTCGGCATCCACCGAGACCGGGTGCGGCGCGACGTGGATGGTCTGCCCAGAGGCCAGGGTCAGAGTCTCGATGCGAAGGGCCAGCTCGGCGCGGCCTTTTACCTTTCCGCTGCGGACGGTCTTGGACACCACGCCTTGCACATAACTTTCGGTGGGCACCACGATCTGCCCGTTGTCCACGATGGGGCTGGCGGTGCGCAGGTACACGTAGTCGCCCTCGCGCGCGGTGCGGGTGTTGATGGAATTCACCATGCGGAGAAGCACATGGGTGCCCTCGGGAATCTCCGCGGCGGCGGCGGTGAGGGCCAGCGATAAGAGAAGAGCCGGTAAGTGCATGCAGGCCTCCTGCTCCTATGCTAACCCGCGGAATGCCGGTTGAGTTGCGAGGCGGCGGCGGTTAGTGCCGGGAAAAGCGGCGCAGGCGAAAAATCTCGATGAAGGAAATGTACAGATTCACCACGCCCATGCCGCTGATGGCGCCCCGTACGTACATGTTGTCCCAATACGGGAGCCAGGCGGGGAACAGCCCGGAGAAGTAGTTGGAATCCCAGTATTCGGTCCACGGAAACACCAGTAAAAAAAACCCGATTTCCAGGCAAAAGGTGATGAACAGGATGGCCGATACTTTGTGATACCAGCGCGGCGGAGGCGTCGCCGCGGGGGAGAGTTCGCGGGTGGAATCTTCCACCGCGGGCGGAACGCCGGAAGTAGGTTCGGGCATCATGCGGCGCCTGCCGTATCGAACAACTCCAACTGCGGGTTGGTCGCGAGGGGAAAACGGGAGTGCGCCCGCACCGGCTCGAAGCTGAGGCGGTGCAATGGCGTGGGGCCGAAGCGTTCCAGGGCGCGCAGGTGCTCGGGGGTGGAATATCCTTTGTGCGAAGCCAGCCCGTATTCGGGGAACACGCGGTCCCAGACGCGCATGCAATCGTCGCGATGCACTTTGGCGACGATGGAAGCGGCGGCAATCGCGTGGCAGCGGGCATCGCCTTTGATCAGCGAGCGCTGGGGCAGGGGAACCTCGATAGGGACGGCGTCGATGAGCACGAAATCGGGCGCCGGATGGAGCTGCGCGACGGCCAGCCGCATGGCCATCCGGGAGGCCTGGTAGATGTTGATCCAGTCGATGGTGGCGGCATCCACCGCGGCCACGGCCCAGGCGACGGCGCGCTCGCGGATGCGGGCGGCGAGGATTTCGCGGCGATCGGGTTCGAGCAGCTTGCTATCGTCGAGGCCGCGGACGGGCCGCTCGGGCGAAAGGATGACGGCTGCGGCCATGACGGGGCCGAAAAGCGCTCCGCGGCCGACCTCATCGACCCCTGCGACACACGCGTAACCGCGCGCGCGCAACTCTCGTTCCAGGGTCGCTTCGCACCGGAATTTGCCACCCGCGGACTCGGGTCGCATGGGATGTAAAGCCAGCGCTATTCGCGTTCGCGGAGCCTGGCAGCCTTGCCCTTCAATGCCCGAAGATAATACAGCTTGGCGCGGCGTACGCGGCCCGTGCGCACCACGTCGATATGATCGATTACCTTGGCGTGGACGGGAAAGATACGCTCCACTCCCTGGCCGAAGCTGACTTTGCGTACCGTGACGCTGGCGCCCAGCCCGGTATTGTGGCGGGCGATGACGGTGCCTTCAAACGCCTGCAAGCGCTCCTTATCGCCCTCTTTGATCTTCACGTGGACCCGGATGGTGTCGCCGGGGCGGAACGTGGGGGTGTCGGCCCGCTTGTTTTTTTGAATAAATTTGCTCAACAACGCAGTCTGCATGAGAAATGTACCTGATCTTCTATCTTATACGAAGAGAGGGGAGCGCCGCTGAAGGCCGGTACCGAAAGCCGCGGGCGCCATCCGGCCTCGGCCCGAAGCCGGTGGACCCTGCCGGCTTCCCTGTCACAGGAAACGGCCGGGGAGCGTTATCCTGATTTAAAGTCTTCCGCGGAGGTTCCTATGAAAGCCATAGCGATCTGGCTCTTCGGCGCCGGCGGCCTGCTGATGTTGGCGCAGCCGCGGCCGGCACACCCGCCACTGGCGTTCGAGGTTGCTTCGGTGAAACCAGCCACGCTGGGGCGTTACGGCGTCCGAGGAGGCTGTCACGGCATCGACTCAGTCTACACTCCCGGGGAGCAGGCCGAGGCCGCGCCGCTCGGGCGGTGCGTGATCAGCGACGCGCGGCTGAGCCATCTCATCTCCATCGCCTGGGGGTTGCAGACCATGGCGCAGCTTGAAACCGGTCCGGACTGGATCGCGCGGGGCGCCGAGCGGTTCAACGTGGAGGCTAAAGCCGAGGATCCTCCAAAGACCACCGAGGCGCAGCTTCTGAGTATGCTCCAGACACTGCTCATCGACCGTTTCCAGTTGAAATATCACCGCGAGACCAAAAACATGGCCGGATTCTCGCTGGTGGTGGCCAAGGGCGGGCCGAAGCTGCAGGCGTCTCACGCCGAGGATGCCAGAGCGGATTTCAGCAGCCCCGAAGGGGCCGCGGTGCTCAAGCCGATGCCGGGCCAGGCCGTTTCCATGAAGGCTCGCAAATATTCCATGGCGATGCTCCTCGACATTCTTTCCGTGATCGGCGGGCATGGGCCCGGTGTCGATAAAACCGGCCTCACCGGCGAATACGATTTCACGCTTTCCTGGGACGAGAATGCCGGCCCGGCGCTCTCCACGGCCTTGCGCGAGCAACTGGGCCTGAGAATGGAACCGGAGAAGGTTCCCGTATCGTACTTCGTGGTGGATTCCGCCGCCCGGCCGAGCGCGAATTGAGCGCTTTGCGGCCCTCGCGTTGTAAAATAAAAAGACGCCTCCCCGCGGGTAGTTTCTTTTCTTGCGATGAACCTTGCCAGCATTCTGTCCGATGATTTTGACAGCTCCATCCGGAACCGCGGCAAAATTTATTACTGGCAGAGCCGGGTGCGTATCCGGCGCGGAACCGATCGCGAGGTGCAGGCCAGCGTGCGCGGGTCGCGCACCTACGATGTCAACCTGGACTGGGCCGACGGCACCCTCAGCCTGGATTGCGACTGCGATTATTTCGATACCATAGGTCCCTGCAAACACCTGTGGGCCACGGTGTTAGCGGCCGACGCCAAGGGCTACCTGGCGCAGGCCAAAGGCGCGTTCCGGGTGGTGAGGGACTACAGCGAGGAGGACCCCGGCGGCGCGGTGGGGTCCGACGGGGAAGTCGCGGCGGGCGGAAACGCGGCGACGCAATCCGGGGAACTGATGCCCCAGCCGGCGGCCGATTCCGCGCCCAAGACGCCCGCCTGGATGTCCGACCTGAACCTGATTGCCAGCCGCTCGCTGATGGATGAGGCGCCCGAAATCTGGCCGGCCAAGCGCGAGATTGTCTACGTGGTGGACGGGCCGGCCAGCAGGACGGCCCACAACCTGGTGCTGGGATTGGGATCGCACGACCGCAAGATGGATGGCGGCTGGACGGTGTTTACGCCCCTCACGCTGAAGCGCCAGCAGGTTTTCCATTTGCCGTCGCCCGACCGCGAAATTGTAGCCGCGCTGGTGGGCGGCGCGGAGCACCATGGCTGGGGATACGAAGGCTATTCGCCGATTGCGCCGGCGCGGCAGGTTACCTACCCCCTGGCGGCCAGCCTGCTGCCGCAGATTGTGCGCACGGGGCGGTGCTACCTGGGAGCGGGGCTGCGTCCCGATGGAGCGGCGCCGCTGGCCTGGGACGAAGGCGATCCCTGGCGGTTCCGCCTGCTGATGCGGCGCGGAAAACGCGACCGGTGGATGGTGACCGGCCAGTTTTGGCGGGGCACGGAGACGATGGACGTGGGCACGCCCACGCTGGTGATTCCGGGCGGTTTCCTGTTCACCCGCGAACGCGCGGCGGCGCTGGCTGCGGACACTTCCTTCGCCTGGATGGCGCATTTCCGCGAGGGCAACAACATTGAAGCGGCCGAGCCGGATGGCGACGCGCTGCTGGGCGCGCTGCTGAGCGCGGCAGGCGCGCCGGACGTGGATGTTCCCGAGGAACTGCGCTTCGAGGCCGTCCAGCCCACGCCGCATCCGGCACTGCGCATTCAGGCGGCCAATCAATCTTCGCTGGCCAACAAACTGGCGGGCCACCTGTCGTTTGATTACGACGGCCGCACGGTGGCGGCCGAAGACAAATCGCGCGGATTCTACGACGCCTCCACACGGCGGTTTCTGCGGCGCGACGCCACGGCCGAAGCGGCGGCCAAGGAGCTGCTGGAGAGCGCCGGCCTGCGCTATCAGCACTGGGGGTACAACAACACTGCGGGCGGCTGGGAAATCACTGCCAGCAAGCTGCCGCGGGTGGTGCGCCGGCTGGTGGAAGCGGGTTGGCACATCGAGGCGGAGGGCAAGATTTTCCGGCGGCCGGGCGCTTTCCGCATCGGCGTTTCGAGCGGTGTGGACTGGTTCGAACTGCACGGCGACGTGGAATACGGCGACACGACCGCCCAGCTTCCGGCGCTGCTGGATGCGGTGCGGCGCGGCGAGAGCATGGTGCGGCTGGATGACGGCACTTATGGCGTGCTGCCCGAGGAGTGGCTGAAGCGCATCGGCATGTTCGCCGGAATGGGCGAGGCGCAGGACGGCCACATGCGCTTCCGCCGCAGCCAGGCCGGCCTGCTGGATGCCCTGCTGGCGGCCCAGCCGGAAGCCACCTGCGACGAAACTTTCGCCCGCATGCGCCAGGAGATGCGCGCTTTTTCGGGCATCGAGGCGGCTCCGCAGCCCAACGGCTTTGTGGGCCAGCTTCGCGACTACCAGCGCGAGGGCCTGGGCTGGATGGAATTTCTGCGGCGCTTCGCCTTTGGGGGATGCCTGGCCGACGATATGGGGGTGGGCAAAACGGCGCAGGTACTGGCGCTGCTCGAAACCCGCCGCGAGCTGCGCGCCTCGGGGCAGCCGGTGGGGCCTTCGCTGGCGGTGGTGCCGCGCTCGCTGGTGTTCAACTGGATCCAGGAATCGCAGCGCTTCACGCCGCGGTTGCGGGTGTTGGACTACACGGGCCTGGGCCGCGAAACGTCGGATTTCTCGGGGTACGACCTGGTGGTGACCACCTACGGTACGCTGCGGCGCGATGCCGTGCGGCTGAAGGACGTGGAGTTCGATTACGTAGTGTTGGACGAATCCCAGGCCATTAAGAATGCCGATACCGAATCGGCCAAGGCGGTGCGGCTGCTGCGCGGAAACCATCGCCTGGCGCTCAGCGGCACGCCGGTGGAAAACCACCTGGGCGAGTTGTGGTCGCTGTTCGAATTCCTCAACCCCGGCATGCTGGGCGCGGCCAGCGTGTTTAAACTGGCGGGCACGGCGGCGCGCAACCCCGATCCGGAGACGCGCGCCCTGCTGGCGCACGCTTTGCGCCCCTTCATCCTGCGGCGCACCAAGCAGCAGGTGGCCCGCGAGCTTCCGGCCAAGAACGAGCAGACCATGTATTGCGAGATGTCGCCCGCGCAGAGCCGGCTCTACAACGAGCTCAAACAGCATTACCGGCGCTCGCTGCTGGCGCGGGTGGAAAAGGAGGGGATGGCGAAATCCAAGATCCAGGTGCTGGAAGCGCTGCTGCGCCTGCGGCAGGCCGCCTGCCATCCGGGGCTGCTGGACGCCAGGCGCGCGGGCGAACCGAGCGCCAAGCTGGAGATGCTGATGGAGCAGTTGGAAGAGGTCATCGGCTCGGGCCACAAGGCCCTGGTGTTCTCGCAGTTCACCAGCCTGCTGGCGATTGTGCGGACGCGCCTGCAGGCGGCCGGGATGGTCTACGAGTACCTGGATGGCTCGACGCGCGACCGCCAGGCCCGCGTGGAGCGCTTCCAGAACGATCCCGCGTGCCCGCTGTTTCTGATCAGCCTGAAAGCCGGCGGCCTGGGGCTGAACCTGACCGCCGCGGAGTACGTCTTCCTGCTGGACCCGTGGTGGAATCCAGCGGTGGAAGCGCAGGCGGTGGACCGGGCCCATCGGATCGGCCAGACCCGCCAGGTGTTCGCCTACCGGCTGATTGCCCGCGACACGGTGGAGGAGAAAGTGCTGGAATTGCAAAAGACCAAGCGCGACCTGGCCGCCGCGATCATCGGCGAAGACAACAGCCTGATCCGCGATTTGCACCGCGAAGATCTGGAGATGCTACTTTCGTAGGCGGGCGGGCCGGCTTGAGGGCGGTCTGGTAACGAACCGCGGCCAGGCGGCATTCGTCGATCTCTCGCCAAGCCGCCAAGACGCAAAGAACGCAAAAGCGAGAGGGGCTATGGTGAATTGACCCCGAGGTCTACGGCATCGCGCCGATTGGCGAAATCTGCACGACGGGAGATATACCGATGCAAGCGGTTGTCTGAGAGACGTCCAGAAGCAACAACCAGCCACGGGGGCGAAGGGGCAACAGGCTTACGGATGCCGCAAGCATACGCTGCCGGGTGCGTCGCGGTACGCTGGAACGGTGAGATCCAGGCGCACCCTGATCATCGGCGGCGGCATCGTCGGCTTGGCCACTGCCTTGCGTTTAGGTGAGCGGTTTCCGTCCGAGTCCATCACCCTCGTCGAAAAGGAGGGCGGCCTCGGCCGCCATCAGACCGGCCACAACAGCGGCGTGCTGCACTGCGGCCTGTACTACAAGCCTGGGTCGGTGAAGGCGCGGCTGGCGGTCTCGGGCATCCGCCAGATGGTGGCCTTCTGCCGCGAGAACGCCATTCCGCACGAAGTCTGCGGCAAGCTGGTGGTGGCCGCCAACGAGGCCGAGGTGCCCCGGCTGCGCGACCTGGAACAGCGCGGCACGGCCAACGGGCTGGAAGGGCTGCGCTGGCTCTCGCCCGCGGAGATGCGCGAGATCGAACCGCACGTGGGCGGTGTGGCGGCGTTGCGCGTGCCGCAGGAAGGCATTGTCGATTATGCCGCGGTGTGCGCCGCCATGGCCGCCAGGCTGGCCTCGCGCGGCGCCAAAGTGGTGACCGGTGCGCGCGTGGAGCGTCTGCGCAGGACGCCTGCGGGCTGGGTAGCCGAGACACCCGTGGGGGCCTTCGAAGCCGACTTCATCGTGAACTGCGCCGGCCTCCACTCCGACCGCGTGGCCGTATTGGCCGGCGAGCGCCGCGAGGTGCGCATTGTTCCCTTTCGCGGCGAATACTATCAGATCCGCCCCGAGCGCCAGCAGCTTGTGCGCAACCTGATTTACCCGGTGCCCGATCCGCAGTTTCCGTTCCTCGGGGTGCATTTCACGCGGCTGATTCACGGCGGCATCGAAGCCGGCCCCAACGCCGTGCTGGCGTTCGCCCGGGAGGGCTACCGCAAGCGCGATATCAACCTGCGCGACCTGTTCGACGCCCTGAGCTACGGGGGCCTGTGGCGCTTCCTGCGCCGCTACCCATCGATGGCGTGGTACGAGCTGCGGCGCTCCTTCAGCCGCGAGCTGTTCTGCCGCTCGCTGCAGCGCCTGGTGCCGGAGATTCAGTCTTCGGATTTGGCCCAGGGCGGCTCCGGCGTGCGCGCGCAATCCATTTCGCCGGCGGGCGAGATCATCCAGGATTTCCAGTTGATCCCGCGGCCTGACGCGCTGCACGTGCTCAACGCGCCCAGCCCCGGCGCCACGGCGTCGCTGGCCATCGGCGCGGAAATTGCGGGGATGCTGCCGGAGGCGTGAAGGCGGCCATATGCTGCAATTAGTTGCGATAAACCGGTTGTAGTCCGGACGCGGAACAGCGCCGCAGCTACTGAGAAGGGAATCCAAAATTGATCAGCGTTCGTCAGCGTTTATCAGCGGCTATTCCTTACGTGCCGGCAAAAATCATCAGCCGCTGATAAACGCTGATGAACGCTGATCAAAACTTAGAACATCCGTGTTGTGGCGGCCGACCGCGGCCTGCGCACGAGCCGTGAAGGAGTGACGCCCGCGGCCTCTTACCGGAGGCCGGAATCGAATAGCCGCCGTCCGTACCACCAGACCGTCGCGGCCCAGATGGCGATGCAGGGGATCAGCAGCAGCGGTCCATGGAAGAAGACGGCGGCGCCGGCTACGCCCATCGGAATCGCCTGAAACAGGCCGTAGATAATCGAAACGCCGGTGGTGAAGCGCCAGCGGATTTGCGGCGTGGGACGGTCCACGCTGGGTCCGTGGCCGGTGGCCAGGACGATCAGCGCCGCGGCCAGACCGGCGAACGGCGCGCCCGGCAGCGTCAGCACCACGGTAACCGCGAGAAAGGCGCCGTCCTTGGCGGCCAGGAGTTGCCAGCCGGCCAGCGGGAGCAGCCGGTAGCGCGAAAGGCCGCCCTCGCCATCCAGGCCGAAGAGGCTTTGGGTATGAGTGGAGATGGCCAGCACGATCAGCAGGGTCATGGCGAGGAACGCCTCATCCGGCAGAGCGCGCCCGAATAAACGATAAACCAGCAGCGACACGGCCAGCAGCAGGGCGCAGTAGAAATCCAGGGTGGAGAACAGCTCGCGCAGATTTTTACGCAGGAGCTGGTCGAGCGGGCCAGGGAAGTGCGGCACGTGCCGCCACATGGTTACGCCGCGCGGCAACGGCAGCGAAGAGAGCGCGAAGCCCGCCGCGAACAGCCCGGCTGCCGCCAGCACCAGGCCCGCGGTGACGCGTCCGCGCAAGGCCCACACCGCCAGGCCGGCCACCAGCCAACTGATCGGGTTGATCCACGGGCTGAGGGCGCGCAGCAGCCAGCGCTGGCGGCGCGAGAGCGGCCACAGGGACAGGCGCGATGGCGGAATTTTGCGCAGCGGATCGGCGCTCATCGGCACCAGCATCACCAGGCCGACAATCAGGTAGATGAACGTGCCGGCCTTCTGCAGCAACAGCACCGTGACGAACAGCAGGTTGTTGGCTCCGATCGATCCGAACGATTGCCAGTCGCGGCCGAAGGCCCTGATGAGGGACTTCAGGATCGCGGCGAGCCGAGCCATTCCAGTTCCTCAACGACGGGCGATTCCACCAGCTCGAAATAGTGCTGCTCAAGCGCCTGGGGCAGATCGGCGGCCGGCGAATCCCAAACGATTTTGCCCTGGCGGATCATGACAAGCTGCGTGGCGAGCTGTTCGGCGATGGGCAGCACATGCGAGGTGAGAAAGACGGTGATGCCGCGGCGGGCGGCCGACTCCAGCTGGTCGCGCATGATTTTGGAAGTCACCGGGTCGATGGCTTCGAACGGCTCGTCCAGGAACAGCACCCGCGGGTTGGGCAGCAGCGCCATGGCGAAGGCGGTCTTCTTGCGCATCCCGTGGGAGCAGGCGGCGGCGAAAGTGCGGCGGCCGTGCTCCAGGCTGAGCGCGTGGAGCAACTGGCCGGTGCGGGCGCGCGTTTCGGCGCGCGGGAGTCCGTAGACATCGCCGGTGAGCAGCAGGTGCTCTTCCACCGTGAGGTCGTCGAAGAGGCCGAGGTCTTCCGGCAACACGCCGATCAGCCGCTTTAGTTCCGTGGCGCTGCGCCGTACGTTGAGGCCGCACACTTCCACCTCGCCCGAGGTGGGCGCGAGCAGACCGGTGAGCATCTTCACGGTGGTGGACTTGCCGGCACCGTTGGGTCCAAGGAAGGAACAGATGGCGCCTTCGGCGACTTCCAGATTGAGGTTATCGACGGCCGTGAAATCCCCAAAGCGGCGCGTGAGCTTGCGGCACGAGATCATGTTTCTATTGTGCGGTAGTCGCGGCGGTTACGGCGCCTTGCAGCCGGTGGTTTCGGAAGTGTAGGCGATGGCCGCCACCTTCCAGCCGTCGGCGGTCTTGAGCAGGCTGACGGAATCGACGCCGCAGTGCTGGAATTTGCCGTCGCGCAGGAACTCGTACTCGCCCCATACCTGGGCCATGCGGCCGCGGATCAAAACCTTCGGCTGGCCGGTGAAGCGCTCGACCAGCGCGCTTTGGTTGGCGGCGATCTGGCTGGCGAAATCCGCGGCGGCGGTGGAGACCGGGGCACCGTTATCGCGAATCGCGAAAAGGCGGGCGTCGGGCAGCATGACGGAGCGGATCAGCGCGGCATCATGCGCGGCCATCCCGTCGAAGATGTGTTGGACGACCGCGACGGCGTCCTTTTCGCCGGAGGATGGAGGGGACGATTGCGCGATCAGCGAAGCCAGCGGACCCAGCGCGAACAGTACGAACGTGTGGAACAGGCGCATCGATCTATTATGCACCGCCGGTGCCTGTCCGCAGCTCTATTCGGGTCTTCGGCATTCAGCCGCGCGATGCGGTGGCCTTCGGCGGCGCCGGCCTGTTGCTGCTGGCGGCGGCGCTGGCCGCGGGATACCTTCCCGCGCGGAGGGCGACGCGGATTGACCCGGCGGAAGCGCTGCGCGCGGAGTGACTCACACGGTGGCCGCGTAAAGGATGTGGCCGCCGCGCGAAGGGACCGGCCCGATGGCGCCCAGGTACCGGGCGGCGATCTCGGGTGGGCCCAGATCCTCCACCGCGGAAAATCCGGTGGTCCGCAGCCGGGCGTGCAGTTCAGCCGGCTCGGAGTAATTGATCCACGGTTCGCCCAGCCCGGCAACGCGGGCGGCACGGCGGTCATGCCGGGCGCGGATTTCGGGCGGCAGCGACTCCGGCGGGTCGGCGTAGTCGAAGACCACGTGGGCGCCGTTCGGCAGGCAGGCGATGAAGCCGAGCGTGGACCACACCGCTTCCGCGGTCAGATACGGCACCACGCCCAGCCAGGTGAAGAAGGTGGGCTGGGCCGTGTCGAAGCCCGCCGCTTGCAGGCCGCCGGCCAGTGTCTGGCGTTCGAAATCCACCGGAGCGAAGGTGAGGCAAGCGGGCAGCGGGATTCCGGCCTCCGCCAGGCGCTCGCGCTTCCATGTCTGGGTGGCCGGATAATCCACCTCGAACACGCGCAGGCGGTCACGAAGGGCGCCGCGGTAGGCATAGGTATCGAGGCCCGCGCCCAGCACCACAAGCTGGCGTACGCCCCGCGCGGCGGCGGCGGCCAGCCAATCCTCGGCAAAGCGGGTCCTGGCCGCGATGAACAGCCGCATACCGTGGCCGGACCGGCGCCGCTCGACCTCCTGAAGGACCGTGGCGGCGTCGAGGCCCAGGATGCGCAGGGCCAGCGGGTCGGCAAAAATGCGTCCCTGCTCCAGTACCTGGTGGGCAGCGCGGTGGAAGGCTGCGCCCTGGGCCGTCCGGCTGGGCTCTCCGAGTTGCATATACCTCGATTTTACGAGGGCGGCCAGGCGGGTTAGTCGACGCAGAAACGGTCGTCGGCACAAGGCCATCCGGATGTGGAGGTTACGCTGATGAGCATGAAGTTTTCCATGAACTCACCGGGGCGGCCGGCTTTATCGGTTGTCCGGCGCGTGCGGATGGCGACCGGCGCGCTTCCAGATGGCACCGGGCACCGCCTGACGCCATCCGGCCGGTGGCGCGGCGCTGCTCGCGGCCAGCCACGGACCGAATTTGCAACATTCCTACTTTTGCCTCGTCTTATCCATTTGTTAAACTTTTAGATCATCGGGTGTTTCGCGCGGTTCCGTAAACCAAAGCATTCTCTTTTTCTTCGCTACGCGATAAACTGAATCATGTTCCGCACCGGGGGTTCAACGTCATGCCCTTTCGCCCTGTAATCGGTCTCTCGATATGCGCCGTGCTGGCCCTGGCGCTGGCGGGCTGTAAGCAACAGGAAGTCCACAGTATGGCCGCCGGGCCGCCGGTGGTGCCGGTATCCGTGGCTAAGGTTTCCGAGGAATCGGTGCCCACCGAATTGCGCGTCGTCGGAACCGTGGATGCCTCTTCGGTGGTGCAGATCAAGTCGCAGATCGCCGGGCAACTGGATAAAGTGGACTTCACCGAAGGACAGAACATCCGGAAGGGCGACCTGCTGTTCGTGATCGACCCGCGCCCCTACCAGGACGCCCTGCAGCAGGCGGAAGCGGCGGTGGCTCGCGACCGCGCCCAGATCGCCCAATCGCAAGCCTCGCTGGCGCGCGATGCGGCCCAGGCGAAATACGCCCAGACCGATGCCGCCCGCAACGCCGAGCTGCAGAAGGAGGGCCTGATGTCCCAATCGCAGTTCGACCAGTCGCGCAATGCAGCCGACGTCTCCCGCGAAACCATGCGCGCCACCAGCGCCAGCATCGACAGCGCCAAGGCGGCGCTGGATGCGGACGTGGCCGCCGCCGCGGCCGCCAAGCTGAACCTCAGCTACTGCGAAATCCGCGCGCCCATCAGCGGGCGGGCCGGCAACCTGCTGGTGCACGCCGGCAATCTGGTGAAGGTGAACGATGTGGCGCTGGTGATCCTGCACCAGGTGGAGCCGATCTACGTCAACTTCAGCGTCCCGGAACAGCATCTCTCGGCCATCCGCCGGCTACAGGCGGCGCATCCCCTGGAAGTCCAGGTGTTTACGGAAGACGACCCCAACCGCGCCGTCACCGGCCACCTTTCGGTGATCGACAACACCGTGGACAGCACCACCGGCACTATCCACCTGAAGGGCGTGTTCGATAACCACGACCGCCGGCTGTGGCCCGGCCAGTTCGTGACGGTACTGTTGACGCTCGATACCATTCGCAATGCCACCGTGGTTCCCGCCGAAGCCGTCCAGAACGCGCAGCAGGGGCAATTCGTTTACGTGGTGAAGCCTGACCACAAGGTGGAACTGCGCATGCTCACGCTGGGCCGCGCGTTCGGCCGCACCTTTGTGGTGGAAAAAGGCCTGACGCCCGGCGAAACGGTGGTCACCGACGGCCAGTTGCGGCTGTTCCCGGGCGCCGAAGTGAAGCCCGTGGAATCGCCCAAGTCCATCGCGGGGCAGCCATGAACCTTTCCCGCATCTTCATCGAGCGCCCGGTGATGACGGCGCTGGTGTGCTTTGCCATTCTGCTGTTCGGCACCATCGCGT
Source organism: Bryobacteraceae bacterium (assembly GCA_035505095.1). GTDB lineage: Bacteria > Acidobacteriota > Terriglobia > Bryobacterales > Bryobacteraceae > JOPF133. The sequence continues at coordinate 14,017 of DATJRE010000520.1, forward strand.
TCCGCGCGCTCCCCGTGGCAGCCCTGCCCAGCGTGGACTATCCCACCATTTCCGTGACCGCGGCGGTGCCCGGCGCCAACCCGGAGACCATGGCTTCGTCGGTGGCCACGCCTCTGGAGCGCGAATTCTCCACCATCTCGGGCATCCAGTCGATGAGTTCGCAGAACTCGCTGGGCACCACTTCGATTACGGTGCAGTTCGCGCTGGACCGCAAGATCGATGCCGCCGCGCAGGACATTCAGGCCGCCATCGCGCGCGCGCAGGGCCGCCTGCCCACCAGCATGCCGCGCCCGCCCTCCTATGAGAAGGTGAATCCGGCTGAGCAGCCCGTGCTGTACCTCTCGCTGGATTCCGATACGCTGCCCATGTACACGGTCAACGAGTACGCCGACACTTTGCTGGCGCAGCGCATCTCCATGGTCAGCGGGGTTTCGCGCGTGCAGGTTTTCGGGGCCCAGAAATACGGCGTGCGGGTGCAGGTGGATCCCGACCAGTTGGCGGCCCTGGGCATCGGCATCGACGAAGTTCAGCACGCCATCGCTTCCGCCAACACCAACCTGCCCACCGGCCAATTGGATGGCGACCGGCAGTCGTACACCATCGAATCGTCCGGCACGCTGTCCAGTGCCGCCGCGTACCGCCCGATCATCGTGGCCTGGCGCAACGGTTCGCCGGTGCGCCTGGAACAGTTGGCCCACGTGGTGGATAGCGTGGATAACACCAAGCTGGTGGCGTGGTTCAACAACCGCCGCGCGGTGATTCTGGCCATTCAGAAGCAGCCCGGCACCAACACCGTGGAGGTGGTGGATAGCATCCGCGCGCTGCTGCCGCAATTCCGGCAGGAGATCCCGCCCACGGCCAATCTCAAGGTTGCTTTCGACGCCTCCGAATCCATCCGCGGCTCCATTCACGATGTCGAGTTCACCCTCTGCCTCACGGTCGCGGTGGTGGTGCTGGTGATCTTCTTGTTCCTGCGCAACGTTTCGGCCACCATCATTCCCGGCTGTGCGGTGCCCTTCTCGATTATCGGCACCTTCGCGGTGATGTACCTGCTGGGCTACAGCCTCAACAACCTCTCGCTGATGGCCCTCACGCTTTCGGTGGGCTTCGTGGTGGATGACGCCATCGTGATGCTGGAGAATATCGTGCGCCACATGGAGATGGGCGAATCGCGCATGCAGGCGGCCCTGGCGGCCTCGCGCGAAATCGGCTTCACCATCCTTTCCATGACCTTTTCGCTGGTGGCCGTATTCATCCCGGTGCTGTTCCTGGGCGGCATCGTGGGGCGGCTGCTGCACGAGTTTTCGGTGACCATTGTGGTAGCGATTCTGATTTCCGGCTTCGTCTCCCTGAGCCTGACCCCCATGCTGGGCAGCCGGTTCCTGAAATCGGAGCACGAGGCGACTCATGGCAAAGGGCACGGGTTGGCGTACCGCGCGCTCGAAAGCGGCTTCAGTGCGATCACCCGGTGGTACGAATCCACGCTGCGTATCGCCCTGCGCTTCCATCCGGTCACCTTTGCGGTGGCGCTGGCCATGCTGGTGGGCACCGTCTACCTGTTCAAAACCATGCCCACCGGCTTCATTCCCAGCCAGGATAGCGGTTTCCTCTTCGCCATTACCATGGGACCGCAGGACATTTCCTTCGAGTCCATGGCGGCGCACACCAAGGCGGTGGGCGACATCATTGAGGCGAATCCGGAGGTGGCCGACGTGGGTGTGTTCGTGCCCGCGGGCCAGGGGTTCAACCAGGGCGCCATCTTCGCCAACATGAAGCCACGCAAAGAGCGCCCGCACTCGGTAGACCAGATCATCGAGGAACTGCGCCCCAAGACGGCCGCCGTGCCGGGCATCTTCACCTTTCTGCAGAATCCGCCGCCCATCACCATCAGCGGACAGTTCGGCGCCAGCTCCTATCAGCTCACGTTGCAGAGCACCAACCTGGACGAGATCTACACTTGGGCGCCGCGCCTGGTGGACCGCATGCGCCAACTGCCGGGCTTCGTGGATGTGCAATCCGACCAGCAGATTTCGAGCCCGCAGATCATGGTGGATATCGACCGCGACCGCGCCGAGGCGCTGGGGATTTCGGCGCAGCAGGTGCAGGACGCGCTCTTCAGCGGCTTCAGCCAGCGCGAGGTTTCGGTGATCTACGCGCCGGCCAATCAATACTCCGTGATTCTGGAATTGCTACCCAAATACCAGCGTTCGCCGGACGCGCTTTCCAAGGTTTACCTGCGGTCGGGCACCGGCGCGCTGGTGCCGCTCGATACCGTGGTGCGTACCCACCGGCAGACCGGGCCGCTGCAGATCAACCACTTCGGACAGCTTCCGGCGGTGACCATCGGGTTCAACCTGCGGCCGGGATTTTCGCTGGGCCAATCGGCCGACGCGGTGAACGCGGCAGTGCGCGACCTGCGCATGCCCGCCACCATCAACACCAGCTTCCAGGGCACCGTGAAGGAGTTCCAAAGCTCCTTCGCCAACCTCACCACGCTGCTGGTGGTGGCCATCCTGGTGATCTACATCGTGCTGGGGATTCTGTACGAGAGCTTCATTCACCCCATCACGATTCTTTCCGGGCTGCCCTCGGCGGTGTTCGGGGCGCTGCTCACGCTGGTGCTGTTCCACAAGGAACTGGACCTGTTCGCGTTTGTCGGCATCATTATGCTGTTCGGGGTGGTGAAGAAGAACGCCATCATGATGATCGACTTTGCCATCGACGCGCGGCATCATGGGTCGACCGCTTATGACGCCATCTGGAAGGGCTGCCTGCTGCGGTTCCGGCCGATTATGATGACCACCGTGGCGGCGCTGTTCGGCACGCTGCCCATCGCCATCGGCTATGGCGAAGGCGGCGATGCACGCCAGCCGCTGGGGCTGGCGGTCGTGGGCGGCCTGCTGGTGAGCCAGTTTCTGACCCTGTACATTACGCCGGTGATTTACCTGTACCTGGAGCGCGTGCAGGAATGGCTGCGGGGCGAGCCGGCGGAGAGTCCCAAGCACGCGTTGGCGGTACGATGAGACAGTAGCGGCGCTGAGCGACGGCGGGGAGGGACGCATGCGGTTGCGGTGGTGGCTGTGGGGCGCCGGAATAGCGGCCTTCGCGGCCCTTCCGGCTTATGCGCAAACCTGCGTCACTCCCGTGCAGCCTGCCTTTCGGAACCTGGATTTCTCCGAGGG
>DATJRE010000521.1:0-3758 GCA_035505095.1 Bryobacteraceae bacterium
CACCGACTCATCTGCAGTTCATCGTCTCCCCTCACGCGACACAGGAGATTGTCGCGATGTCTGGAACATACGAGATTGCCATAGAATCCTCGGCACTCAATGTGCCACCCTCCTATGGGAAGTCTCGATATCTTCCGGAGACACACTATACGTACCAGTTGCCGTAACGTTTGCTGTAGCCGGGCGTTGCTTGCCTTTTGGGCGAGACAGCTTTTTAGTTTGGGGCGAGGACGTGGCCTATTGAAAGGTGCACGCCCCGGCGATGCAACTGGCGGGCGCGGCTGGGCGTGAGCGTTGTTACGTCAAGTGTTCGTGGCAGGTCGGGCAAAAGGGATTACGCACGTGTTCCGGATCATGTGAGAGCTGCCGGCACTTGCGGCATTGGATCGCGCGGACCCCGGCGCGCTCCAGCAGGTCGTACTCATTGCCTCCGCCGACCACCTTGTAGCCCACCCATCGTGCAGAAGTGGTGTCGGCAGGGAGGTTCGTGGAGTCGTCGGCGTCATGGTGGCTCATGCTCATCCGGTGGTGTCGGCGGGCGCCAAGGAAGCGCATTACCGTCGAGTTTCGATTATCTCTACCCCACAGAGCCGTGCGACGGGGATTAGTACCACTCCGGTACGTCTGGACCTATCCGTCACGGCCGGGATCGAGGAGACTCTCATTGGAGGACGGCAGCAGGAGGGGAGCCGCCTCCGGCGCCGGTGGCCCGGTGTCTCCTTCAATCCACCTCATAGCCTCAGACGCAGAGGCGCGCCCTCCATGCGCCTCTGCTGTCTCCGTACAGCGCCCGGCTTACGTTCCGCGCGGGCCCGGTTTTGGCCGCGGCGGGCTTCTTGCTTGTGGGCCATATGTTCCGCCGCGTGGCCAAATACCACCAGGACGCCCGTTCCGCGCGAACGTGGGCCAACGGTGGCGTAAAGGCGGCTCTCCCTGGGCAGCAGGTCGAGCGGCAGGGTTGACCTCGTTGACCACCGCTACGGCTTGGTTGAGAAATCTGGCTCAGATCTGGAAATGTCAAACGGCGAATGAAAGCGAAAACTCTCTAACCCGCCCCGGCGTTCGGTTACTATTGAATTCGTATAACCGTCTCTGCTTACACAGGAGGGCATGGGATGCTGAGGGATTTCGTCTACGCCGCGCGGACGCTGCGCGCCAGCCCAGCTTTCTCCGTCGCCGCCGTTCTCACACTCGCGATGGGTATTGGAGCGAGCACAGCTATTTTCAGCGTGGCCAACGCCGTGTTGCTGCGCCCGCTGCCTTACAAAGACCCCAGCCAGTTGCTGTATCCCTGTTCGGATCAGAGGAAGCGCAACGTGTCCGACCATCTCTGGTCCGCTCCCGATTTCATCGATCTCCGCAACCACGCCGCCGATGCCCTGGAGGATGTGGCCGCGGTGGCAACCGGCCGCGGCAATCTGATGCGCGACGATGGCACGCCCGAAGAGGTGGTCTTCGCAACCGTCACGCCAAATCTGTTTCGGTTGCTGGGCGCCCGTATCGTCCTGGGACGCGATTTCATCGACAGTGACGGCCAGCCGCAGCCCACCTCCGCGGATGGCGGTCCGCCGCCGCCCGACCAGCGCCTGCCCAATTATGCGATTGTCAGCTACGAGTTTTTCCAACGCCATTTTGCGGGTAATCCGACGAAATTGGGGCAGCCGATTGTGAAGAACGGACCGATCGTGGTGGGGGTGTTGGAGCGCGGTGTGGAACTGCTCTTCCGGCCGGACAAGGATATCGAGCCGAAGCCCGATTTGTGGATGGCTGCGCGGATGAATCCCAACTCGCCGCGGACCTCTCTCGGCTGGCGCCTGATCGCACGACTCCGCCATGGCGTGAGTTTGCAGCGTGCGCAATCCGAGGCCGACGCCGTCGCCGAACAGAGCCGCGCCTCCGATCCGGTGATCCGCGGTACCGGTTTTGCGATTCGCCTGGAGCCGATGCAGGCCTACTTGGTGGGGGAAGTGCGCCCGGCCATCCTGGCGCTCATGGGCGCGGTGATTTTTCTGCTGCTGATCGCCTGTTCCAACGTGGCCAATCTCTTCCTGGTGCGCGCCTCTCTGCGAGGGCGCGACCTAGCCGTCCGCACCGCCATGGGCGCGAGTTGGTGGCGGCTGGCGCGCCAGATGCTGGCCGAAGCCCTGCTAGTCGCGGCCCTCGGTGCCGCATTGGGATTCGGTCTGGCATGGGCAGGTATCCACGAGTTGCTGGCCATCGCGCCGGCCAATCTGCCGCGGGCCGATTCCATCCGTATGGACCCGGCCGTGCTCGGTTTCAGCGTGGGAGCAGGCCTCGCGGCCGCCCTGCTGTTCGGTCTCGCTCCGGCCTTCCGCGCGGCCCGTCCGGATGTGGCGCAGGTATTGCGGGCCAGCGGACGCACCAGCGGCCTCAGTGGAGGATCTCTGCTGCGCAATGCCGTGGTGGTGGCCGAAGTGGCCCTGTGCTTCGTTCTGCTGGTCGGCTCAGGCCTGATGTTCCGCAGTTTCTTAGCCTTGCAGCGCATCGATCCAGGGTTCGATCCGCATGGCTTGCTGACGTTCCGGCAAATGGGCGGTCGGCCCACCCGAACCCCCGACGAAAACGCCGCATTTGAGCGACAGATGCAAGCCGCGCTGATCGCCGTCCCTGGTGTCCTGAGCGCCGCCGCGACCAATCTACTACCGCTCACCGGGTCTTTCTTTCCCTTTCGCTGGGGTCATGAGGACGCCCTCACCGACCCCACCAAGTTTCAAGCCGTCGATGTGCAATTCGTGCTTCCCGGTTACTTCGATACCATGCGCACGCCGCTCTTGGCCGGCCGTACCTTCGATCAATCCGATAACAACCCGCAAGTCCGGCGTATGGTGATCGACCAGGCGTTGGCGGCCAAGGCGTTCCCCAACGGCAACGCCGTGGGCCAGCGAATTCTGAGCCGTTTCCGCCAAGCTCCGCAGCCTGAGTGGTTCGAGATCATCGGCGTGGTGGCGCACCAGCGCATTACTTCGCTGGCCGAGCCGGGCCGCGAACAAGCCTACCTTCCGGATGGCTATTGGGGCGGACGCTCCGTTTCCCGGTGGGCGGTCCGCACGCAAGGCGATCCGGCACGTTACGCGTCCATCGTCCGCGCTGCAGTGGCGAAGTTCGACCGCAGTATTTTGCTGACCGACGTGCAGACCATGGACTCCATCGTAGACCGTGCCGAGACCGGCACGCGCTTTTCCTTGCTGCTGATTGCCGCCTTTGCCTTGATCGCCGCGCTGCTGGCGGGTGTCGGCCTCTATGGCGTGCTTTCCACGGTGGTCCGCCAGCGCACCGCCGAAATCGGCGTGCGCATGGCGCTGGGCGCGGCGCCGTCGAGGGTCCTCAGCCTGATGATCGGATACGGGCTGCGTCTCAGCGCCACTGGAATCGCCGCCGGATTGATTGCCGCGCTCCTGTTGACCCGAGCGATGACCAGCATGCTGATCGGCACCAAGCCCGACGACCCTCTGACTTTTGCCGGAATGGCCGCACTGTTCTTCCTAATCGCGATGCTGGCTACGTGGCTGCCCGCCCGCCGCGCCGCCGCGCTGGACCCATCGGCGGCGTTGCGCGAAGACTGAATGATTGTGCGCTTATAGACATCTGGCCTCTGCCAGTGTATAAAGAACGAAGGGCACCGGTTCGATAGGCCAGCGCAAAGCGCACCCTCCGAAAGATCCCGAAGTCCAGTCTTGGCAGGTGGACGGATGAACGATCTGAAGGTAAGCGCATGGCCGATTGAAAAGGTAATCCCG
>DATJRE010000522.1:0-3924 GCA_035505095.1 Bryobacteraceae bacterium
CCCTGCCCGCGCGGCCTTTTACGCGGCGCTGGTGGCGCGCATCGGATCGCTTCCCGGGGTGATTTCGGCGGCGGCGGCCAACGAGCTTCCGCCCTCCCGCCAGATCGACGCGAACGACACCGCGATCGAAGGCTTCGTCCCGAGGCCCGATGGCCCGCTGCAAAATGTGGATTACTGGAATCCGGTCACCGGCCGTTATTTCGAAACCGTGGGCGCGCGCCTGGTGGAGGGCCGTTTTCTGAACGACAACGATGGCGCCTCCTCCACGCCCGTGGCAGTGGTCAACCAGACGATGGCGCGCACCTTCTGGCCGCACGAAAGCGCCGTGGGGCATCGCCTGCGCACCGACTCGAAGGAACCATGGCGGACCATTGTGGGGGTAGTTGGCGATATCAAGAACGCCGGCCTCGACCGCGCCACCGGCACGGAGGTCTACTTTCCCTTTGCGCAATTCCCCCAGGCGATGGCCTATCTGGTGGTGCACACGCGGCGCGATCCGATGGCCGCCGCCGGCCCGGTGCGCAATGAAATCCACGCCCTTGATCGCGCCCTGCCCATTTCCGATCTCCGCACCATGGAAGACGCTTTGAACAGCGACCGCGCGCGGCCCCGCTTCCTGACGCTGCTGCTGACCCTGTTCTCCTCGCTTTCGCTGGTACTGGCCGCTCTGGGAATCTACGGGGTGATCTCCTATTCGGTGGCGCAGCGCACCAACGAGATCGGCATCCGCATGGCGCTGGGTGCACAATCGGGCGACGTGCTGCGACTGGTGACCCTGGCGGGCCTGCGCCTGGCGCTGGCCGGAGCGCTGCTCGGCTCGCTGGCCGCCTTCGCCCTCACCCGCACGCTCAGCGGCCTGCTGTTCGGGGTGAGTTCGGTGGACCCCATCACGTTCGCGGCGATGGCCGGCGCGCTGATCGCGGTGACTATGCTAGCATGCTATTTTCCGGCTCGAAGGGCGAGCAAGGTGGATCCGCTGGTGGCGCTCCGCTACGAGTGAGGGCGAAACCAGTCCACCCCCGCCGGCCGGGATTCCGTTTGTTGCGCAGGGTGAGCGGCAGCACTCGGGCAATGCTTCAGGAACCATGCAGACACCGTACCATTGCACATCGGGCATTCCGGCCAGTCGCCCGCGAGTCCAGTGTTGGGGGACCCCGCACCGCTGGGCGCTGGCGGAGGGTGCCCGCGCGTGAAGCCTAATGAAGAAACTGCCATCCGCTGCCCCCGGTGCGGCGGAGCCGATGTCCGGAAATCCCTGACCAAACATTTGCTCGACTACATCCCGCAGATATTTGGATTCACCGCCCTGCGCTGCCGCCGTTGCCGGCACCGGTTCTACCGGCGGCTGTGGGAAGACGGGGAAGAGGACGAAGGGACCGAGGACCAGTAAGGGCCAAATTCTGTTGTTGCGCGTCTTCCTTCCATCCTTCACGTCTGCGCGCCGAGGACCCGCCCCGGTTCCATTACAATAGGAAAAGTATGTTCCGAAAGCTGTGCCTCTCTCTGACCGCCGTGCTGCTCTTCGCCGCGGCTGGCCCCGGCCAGTCCGCGAAAAAGACCGCGCTCGATAAAGCCACCCTGGAAGCCTACGTCCGCCATTTGTTCGTGCTCGATTCCCGCATCAGCCTCCAGGTGTCGGACCCCAAGCCATCCGCCAGCCTGCCGGGCTTTCTCGACGTGACGGTACACGCCTGGGCCGGCAAGCAATCGCAGGACTTCCTTTTCATGGTCTCCAAGGACGGCTCGAAAATCGTTCAGGGCAATGTTTACGACATCAGCCAGAATCCCTTCAAGCCCGAGTTGGAGAAGCTCAAGACCGAGTTCGCCCCCAGCATGGGCACCGCCGGCGCGCCCGTGGTGCTGGTGGAATTCAGCGATTTCGAGTGCCCTTATTGCAAGCAGGAGGCCACCATGCTGCGCCAGAACCTGCTTTCCGCCTATCCCAAACAGGTGCGCCTGTACTTCAAGGAATTTCCCCTCGAATCCATTCACCCGTGGTCCAGGGCCGGCGCCATCGCCGGGCGCTGCGTGTACCAGCAGAATGCCAACTCGTTCTGGGACTATCACGATTGGGCTTTCGAACACCAGGCGGAGATTACCCCCGAAAACTTCAACGATAAGGTGATGCAGTGGGCCAAGGGTCAGAAGACGCTGGACGTGCTGCAACTCGGCAATTGCCTGGGGACCAAGGCGACCGCCGCGGAAGTCGATAAGACCATCGCCGAAGGCCACGCGCTCCAGATCAACGGAACGCCCACGCTGTTTGTGAACGGCCGCCGCATTCCCAACCTGGTAGACTGGGCCACCCTCCGCAACATCATCGATTACGAAATCGAATACCAGAAGACCGCCAAGAACGCCGGTGAGGACTGCGGCTGCGATATGAAGCTCAGCGTGCCGGGCCTGGATACCCAGAAGACCTCCCCGATGTTCCCGCCCAAGAAGTGAGTTTGCGATGAATTCTTCGAAGCGCCCGCGCACGGCTTTCTCCGGAGCCCTGTTGTGTGCCGCGTTTTGCGCGGCGCGGTTGGCCTTCGGGGCCGCCGCCCAGATTGATCCGAAGGTTTACCTGAACGAGATCAAGTATCTGGCTTCCGACGAGTTAAAGGGCCGCCTAACCGGCAGCCCTGGACTCGAAAAAGCGGCTGCCTTCATCTCCGCCAGGTTCCGCGAATTCGGCCTCCAGCCCGTGAACGGCAAGAGCTACTATCAGCCCTTCCCGGCGGTCACCGCGGCGCGGTTGGGCGCCGGCAACCGGCTGCGCTTCACCGAAGACGGGCGCCCTGCCACCCTCCAATGCCCGCAGGATTTCGTGCCGCTCTACTTCTCGTCGCCCATCAAATATTCGGGCGGGGTGGTGTTTGCCGGCTACGGCATCACGGCCGCCGACCTGCACTACGACGACTATGCCGGCCTGGACGTCAAAGGCAAGCTGGTCTTGATTTTACGGCACGAACCTCAAGAAACCGATGAGCACAGCGTCTTCGACGGCACCAAGCTCACCGGGCACGCCCTTTTCAGCAGCAAGGCTTCCAATGCCAAGATGCACGGCGCGGCCGGCGTGATCCTCATCAACGACTCGCCCAACCATCCGGGGCAAGCCGACGATCTGCCGAAGTTTGAGGGCGAAGATGGACCTGACGACGCCGGCATTCCGTTCGTGCAGGTGAAGGCTTCGGACGTCCAGCCCTGGTTCGCCGCCGCGGGCAAGAATCTGGATGAGCTTTCCGCCGCTATCGATAAGAGTCTGAAGCCGCAATCGTTCGCCTTCCCGGCTTCCTTAAAGGTGGATCTGCAGGTGGATGTGGAGCGCGACGTGAAGACCGTGCACAACGTGGTGGGCTATCTGCCCGGTGAGACCGCGGAGTATGTGGTGATCGGCGCGCACTACGACCATCTCGGATTGGGCGGCGCGCACTCGCTGGCCCCCAGCATGACCGGCACTATCCATCCGGGAGCCGACGATAATGCCTCCGGCACAGCCGGGGTGATCGAACTGGCGCGCTGGTTCGCCCGGCAGCCCAAACAAAAACGCGGCATTTTGTTTATGACCTTCGCGGGCGAGGAGGAAGGGCTGCTCGGGTCGGCTTACTACGTGCAGCACCCCGATCTGCCGCTGGCGGCCGCTGTGGCCATGATCAACATGGACATGATCGGGCGGGTGCGCGAAGGCAAGATTTACATCGGCGGATCGGACACCGGAACCACCCTGCGCCCGCTGCTGAACCAGGTGGTCCCGAAATATCCGCTGCACGTGGATTACTCGGACAGTTCGGGCTACGGATCGAGCGATCACACGTCCTTCACCATCGGCAAAGTGCCGGTGCTGTTCTTCTTCTCCGGGTTGCACGGCGATTATCACAAGCCCAGCGACACCTGGGACAAGATCGACGCGCCGGATGCCGCCACGGTGCTCCAACTGGT
>DATJRE010000523.1:0-17713 GCA_035505095.1 Bryobacteraceae bacterium
GGCGGGGGTGAATTCGCGGCCATATTGCGGCGGCACGCCGAGCACGCGGAAATATCCCGTGGAGACGCGCTGCTGCTGGACGAACTCCAGGTGGCCGGCGGTGGCGAAGTTGACTCCGCCGTAACCCGCCCAGGCGGCGACGTCGAGGACTGATGCGCCATCGCGGACGGCATCGAACAGGGCGCCGGTCTGGGAATCGTTGACGGACTCGACCCGGTGGTCCCAGGTGACCGTAGTGAGCAGCGCCAGCCGTTCCGGCGACGGGTAAGGCGCGGAGCGGAGGAGCACCGCGTCGAGGACGCTGAAGATCGCCGTATTGGCGCTGACGCACAGGCCCAGGGTCGCGAGGACGATGAGGGTAAAGCCGGGCGTTTTACGAAGTTGACGAAGGGAGAAGCGGAGGTCTTGCCACAGCCGCGTCATGGAAGAAGAGACGCAGGAGGGGGGAAAAGGTTCGCTCAGTTTCCTATACTGAAGAACAGCCGCGCATGGATCCGATCCAAACGCCCGAAACCCCGGTCTTCGACAGACGGCTGATCTACCGGCCGTTCCTGGAACGCCTCAACCCCATCGCCTCAATTGGCACTGTGGTGCGGCAAGGCCTGATCGTGACACCGGGTAACGATCCCCGCGATCCGGCACAGCCGCCGATCCACGAAGCGTTCGCGAGTGCAGCGGAGATACAGCCGGGAGTTCAGATGGCGTTGGTTGGTGGAATCGGATCGGGTAAGACTACCGAACTGCTCTTGACCCGGGAGCGGCTCAAGCGTTACCCGGATGCCGTAAACCTGTTGATTGAGGCAGCGGAGTTTACGGATTTTTCGCAGGCCAACCCAGGAGCTATGCTGGCGGCTATCGGTTTGCGGTTGTTTGCCCGATATTGCGAGAATTTTGGGGAACCGCCGGAGGAGATGGCGGCGGCCTATAAGAGGCTCCGCGAACTGGGCCTGGGGAAGACCGAATGGTACGGCCACGATTACTCCGGGGAGCCATCGGACGACTATGGAACTAGAGTGGATGTGCCCGGCCTCATGAAGCCCCGCTTCGCAGAGCTAAAGGGGGAGGTGGGGAAGGTTGCGGATCTGCTGGGGGCAATCGCTCTACCGTTTCTGGAACATGGCAACCAGGTGACCGTGATTGTGGACGGCTTGGACCGGCTGATCGACCCCGCGCGGTTTCGCGAGTTGGCCGAGCAGGATTTGCGCGCGGTGAGGGGCATGAAAGTGAGCGTGATTCTTGCCGCTCCGCTATTGTTGTGGTATGACAGGGGCCGGTTCCTCCAGGACTACTTCGACATAGTGAAGCATATTCCGGCGGCGTCTGTAGACCCCAAGGAATCGACCTTTCTGAGGGAGATATTGAAGCGCCGCGGGGCTGGCGACCTGATGAGCGCTGCGTCAGTGAATGAGATCTGTCAGTTCTCGGGAGGGGTCCTTCGGGACCTGCTGTCGCTTGCGCAGGCTGCGGCGCAGAATGCCTATAGGGAGGCCGAGGATCGGATCACCCGGAAGCATGTGCAGGCCGCTATCCGCCAGCTTGGGAACCGGTATCTTGCCGGTATCGGCGGTGCCGAGCGCTATCGGATCCGGCGTTTGCAAGAGGACAGCCGGTTCGATATCGAAGACTCCAATTCCAGGCAGTTGCTCGTCAACCGGCAAGTGCTTGAGTACTCCAAGAAGGGGCGCGATTACTTCAGGGTGCATCCAGCTCTCGCGAAGCTTCTGGCGCCGGCATGACCGGATTCGATCCCATAACGCCCTTTACCCTGATAAGGGGGATCGGCCTTGCGGGGCCGACCAACCCGGCGATATATCTGCTGATATGCGGCCAGGGAACGGCTGACGGTGTCGAGAACGATTTGCTGGGCGAGATTCGCGCACAACTGGGTGATCCCGTCCAGGCGGAAACGGTATCAGAATTACTGAGCCGGTCCTTACCATTCTCGCGAGATAGCTCGACCCGGTTGATTCGTATCGATCGATGGCTGCCTGACTTGGTGGACTCATTGGACAAGCATTCGGCTCTTCTGGTTCAGGACGGAAGCCAATTGCTATTCCTGGCGGAAGAGCAGACGGCGGAGCAACTCCTTAAAGCAGCTCCGAACCTGCGAAATCGTCTGGCGGGCGTCTTTCACATCGAGCCGGAGGATTTGTCCGGCGGAGGTACAGTCTGAATTTGGCAGCCGAGCTGGATCGCTTGGCGCGCGAGCGGGAAGAAGCTTGCGAAGCCGCCCTCTCGACGATGCAACTGGAAGCCGCCGGCCAACTATTGCGGGAACTGCGGACGTACCTGTCCCGCCAACAGGATCACCGGTGGATCAAAGGGCCGGTGGACAAGGCCATCGGGCTTCGCCGGTTAGAAGGCGGGGTCGACGAGCTGGATTGTCCATCCGTGGAGTTTGTTTCGGAATCGCGGCTCGAATTCACGATACGGCTAGAACCGCGGCCCCCGGCCTGGCGAATCCGGCAGTTCCGGTTCCACCTGTACCCGCCGCGGCATCGGGACATTGGCACGCTGCGCATTCATCTGAATCCACAACGGTGGCACGATTCCCTGCGTGTTCCCAGGTGCCACTTCCATGTTGCCCGCGGAAGGGAATCGGGTAAGGCGCACATCCCTTTTCCGGTCATGAACCCGCTTCTCATGCTGCATCTGATTTGTGAAGTCATCGAGCCGGACTTCGCGGATTAAGGCGCGCCGGACGGTGCTTCGAAGCGGTATCGACCACCCTACCGGAGGTGCAAGATCCCGTTCCCCGTTCGCGCCTCCGCGAGCGGCGTGGTGGTCTCAATGGCTGGGGACGCCCAACTTTCGCAGAATGGTCATCATGGGACACCAATTGGTGAAGGCGGATTGCAGGAGATTGAGGCCTACGAAAGCGGTGAACAGATACCAGTAGGGACTCACCCAATAGCCGAGCGCGAGGGTCAATAGCACCATTGCGCCGGCGGTCATCCGCAGATAGCGGTCGATGGTCATACGGACTTTCTCCTTGATTGGTTGAACATGTAATACAGGACCGGGACGGTCATACGGGACAGCAACAGGGAAGCGACTTCACCGGCCATCAAGGCAATCGCCAGGCCTTGGAAGATGGGGTCGAAAAGGATCACCGAAGAGCCGACCACCACGGCCGCGGCGGTGAGCATCATGGGTCGGAAGCGCACCGCGCCGGCGTCGATCACGGCGGCATCGAGCGGCATGCCCTCCTGCCGGCGCACCTCGATGAAATCCACCAGGATGATGGAGTTCCTCACCACGATACCGGCGCCGGCAATGAAGCCGATCATGGAAGTGGCGGTGAAGAAGGCATGCAGCAGGCCATGCGCCGGCAGGATGCCAACCAGCGAGAAGGGGATGGCGGCCATGATGACCAGCGGCGTCAGGAACGACTGGAACCAACCGACCACCAGCCCATAAATCAGGATCAGCACCGCGGCGAAGGCGATGCCGAGATCGCGAAAGACCTCGTAGGTGATGTGCCACTCGCCATCCCACTTCATGGAGTACCGCGAGGCATCCGAAGGCAGTGCGGCCATGTGCTGCTCGACTTGGTAGCCTTCGGGAATCCTGATCTTGTCGATCTCCGGACCGAGTTTGAGGACGGCGTAAACCGGACTCTCAATCTCCCCCGCGATGTCGGCCGTGACGTAGGTCACCGGCATCAGGTTCTTGTGGTAAATGCTCTTGTCCTCGATTCCCTTCTGCACATGAACCAGCTCGGCGAGGGCCACCTGGCGTCCGTCGCGCCCGGCGATTTTCAAGCCCTGGATGCGCTCCAGGTCCGAACGGGTGGCCCGGTCCAGCCGCACGGTGAGCGGGACATCCTCCTCCTCCGACTCCTGATGCAGCAGGCCGGCCCGGTAGCCGGCGGAGGCGATTTGCATGGCGCGGGCGATCTGGTCCTCGGAGATCCCGTTGAGAGCAGCCTTTTCCTCATCCACGCACAGGCTGTACTTAGCCTGGTCGTCCTCCACGTACCAATCCACATCCACGACGCCCCTGGTCTGCTGGAACAGATCGCGGATTTGGCGCGCCAGGGCGATTCGCCGGTCCAGGCGCGGGCCGTACACTTCCGCAACCAGCGTTTCAAGCACCGGAGGGCCGGGGGGCACTTCGGCCACTTTGATGCGTGCGCCGTAGCGCTGGGCGATGGGCTGGATGAGCCGGCGCACCTGACTGGCAATTGCGTGGCTCTGCAGATTGCGTGCGCCCTTCGGTAGAAGGTTCACCTGGATATCCGCCTCATTGGGTCCGCGCCGCAGGTAGTAATGGCGCACCAGCCCGTTGAAGTTATAGGGCGCCGCGGTTCCCACATAGGTCTGGACGTTGACCACTTCAGGCTGCTTTTGAGTCTCTTCGGCCAGCAACTGGGTGACGCGGGCGGTTTCTTCGAGTGTCGTGCCGGTTGGCATGTCGACGATCACCTGGAACTCGCTCTTGTTGTCGAACGGCAGCATCTTGACCTTGACGAAGCGGATGTAGAACAGGGAAAGGGAGGCAAGCAGGAGGACCACCACACCGCCCACAAAGCTCCAGCGCAGGGCGCCGCGGTGCAGGAGGCCGCCCATGAAGCGCCGGTACAGCCGTGTGAAGAAGTCCTCGCGTTCGCCCTCCGAATGCCCGCCGGGTTTGAGAATCCGGACCGCGGCCCAGGGCGTGACGATGAAGGCCACCAGCAGGGAAAAGAGCATCGCCGCGCTGGCGCCGATGGGGATGGGGCGCATGTACGGTCCCATCAGGCCGCCGACGAACGCCATGGGCAGAATCGCGGCCACCACGGCCAGGGTGGCCAGGATGGTTGGATTTCCCACGCCGTTGACGGCTTCGACCGCGACTTCAAACGCCGGCCGGCCCTGATTGGCCGGCATGCGCCAGTGGCGCACGATGTTCTCCACCACTACAATCGCGTCGTCGACCAGAATCCCAATGGAGAAGATCAGCGCGAACAGGGTGATGCGGTTGAGCGTATAGCCCAAGAGATAGAAGGCCGTGAGGGTCAACGCCAGGGTCACCGGAATGGCAGTGAACACGATCAGCGATTCGCGAAAGCCCAGGATGAGGGCAATCAGGACGCTAACGGAAATTACGGCAATCAGCATGTGCCACAGCAGCTCGTTGGATTTTTCCCGGGCGGTATCGCCGTAGTTGCGGGTGATGGTCACTTGCACGTCGGAGGGGATGACCACGCCTCGTAACGGCTCGAGACGTTGCAGAATGTCCTCGCCCACGGTGACGGCGTTGGTTCCCTTGCGTTTGGAAACGGCAATGGTCACGGCCGGGTAGAAGCCCTTTCCTTCGGAGAAGCGCACATATTGCGAGGGTTCCTCGCCGCCATCGGTCACCTGGGCGATGTCGCGAACGAAGATCGGTTTATCGCCGGCGACACCGGCAACCACGTTGCGGACATCCTCGGAAGTGCGCAGAAACTCGCCGGTTTCGAGCAGGTATTCCTGGTTGCCGCTGGCGAATTCCCCCGAAGGCAGCCGGCGGTTGGACAGGCCCAGAGCCGTCACCACCTGGAGCGGAGAGAGGTTGTAAGCAGCCAGGCGCCCTGAGTCGAGGGTGATGCCAACCTCGCGCCGCTGGCCGCCGATGAGAGCCACCGCCGAGACATCCGGGGTCTGCTTGATAGTGTCATCGACCTGCGCCGCGATGCGCCGCAATTCCAGGTCGCCGTAGCGCCTGCTCCAGAAGGTGAGGCAGAGGATCGGGACGTCGTCGATGGAGCGGGGTTTGACTAACGGAGGCGATGTGCCGGGCAGGATCAGATCCAGGTTGGCGTTCAGCTTCTGGTTCAACCGCACGATGCTCTTCTCTTCGTCCTGCCCGACCAGGAAGCGCACGATTGCCATGGATATGCCGGGGCTGGAGGTGGAGTAGATGTACTCGACGCCGGGGATCTCCCAGAGCAGTTTCTCCATGGGCTTGGTGACGCGCTCCTCCACTTCGCGAGCCGGCGCCCCCGGCATCTGGACGGAGACATCGACCATGGGCACGATGATTTGCGGTTCTTCTTCGCGGGGCAGCTTCCACACGGCGAAGGCGCCCAGCAACAGGGAGCCGACGATCACCAGGGGTGTCAGTTTTGAGCCGATCCAGGCTTCGGCGATTTTTCCCGCCGGGCCGAGGGTACGATTGGCGCTCACGGGAGGACCTCGACGTGGGAGCGCGCAGCCTGGGACGAGTTTGAAATCGGGGCGCCATCCGCGAGGCCCTGCGGGACCGGGAAGATCACAGTTTCCCCGGCCGAGAGACCGGACAGCACCTCAACCCGGTCATTCATCCGCTGCCCTGTGGTAATCAGGCGGGTGCGGGCGATGCCGCTTCCGGCCAGGTTGTCCACGACAAAGACGGACTGCAACTGGCCGCGATCGGTGACGGCGCCGGCTGGAATCGCCAGCAACGGCCGGCTTGCAAGCTGGAACTCGGCGCGCCCGAATACACCCGAGCGGGTGGTGGCGGCCGGAGGCAGGTCAATTTTGACGGTGTAAGCCCGCGAAGCGGCATCAACCGCGGGGACGATCTCGGAAACCCGCGCGTCCAGGGTTCGCCCGGCGCCTTCCAGAGTGACCGACACCGGCTGGCCCACGCGAATCGCCGCCAGGTGCGACTCGTCCACCGGGGCTTCCAGGCGATAGGCGCCTTCGCGTTCGACGGTCATCAAAGGAGCTCCCGCCAGCGCGAGGCTGCCGGGGTCGACGGACTTGGAAACCACCACGCCGGCGAAGGGCGCCAGAATCTCGGCGTAGCTACGCATCACCTCGGCGGAGCGCACTTCCTGCTCCGCTTGCGCCACCCTGGAATCCAGTTGCACGCGCTGGGCGCGCGCCATCTGATAGGCCGCTTCGGCAGCCTTCAATTTGGCGGTGGCTTCATCGAACTCCTGGTTGGAAATCGATGTCTTGTGAAACAGGTCCCGCATGCGGCCGAAGGTTACCTGCGCCAGGTCGAGGTTGGCCTTGGCGGCGGCGATGGCGCTTTCGGCCTCGGGCACGCTGCTGCGCGCTTCCTCGAGGGCAGCCGCGGCACGCCGCGACGCGGCGTCCAGGTCGCGCGCATCGAGGGCTACCAGTACCTGGCCTTCGCGGACGCGGTCGCCGGTCTGCGCGTTAACGGCGCGCACATAGCCGGTCAGTTTGGCGGCGACGATGGCCGCAGTGCGGGCGCGGACTGTGCCGGTGGCCTCGTAGAGGCAGGGCCAGCTCTCGGTGGCCGCGGTAACCGTAAACACGGGAGCCGCGGGGGCCGAAGCGGCGGCGGTTTGCCGGGGCGCCGGGCCGCATCCGGCGAGCCACATCACCAATGGAATGGAAAGGAGCAGGTGCCTGTTCATTAGTTCAAAACCCCCGAATCGGCGGTCAGCGTGCCGGCGGCCAATTCCAGCATGGCCGCCGCGATGCGTTGATCGTGGATGGCCGCCACGCGCCGGGTCCGCGCTTCCAGAACGGCGGTCTCGGTGCGGAGCAGGTCGGTTACGCCGCTGAGCCCGGTGGCATAACGATTCTGGGTGATGCGAAGGGTCTCTTCCGCTTCAGCCACGGACGCCTGGGCCACTTCGATGCGCTGCGCGGCCGCCCGCAGATCGGCATACGCGCGGCGCACCTGGAGCTGGATGGCGGAGCCGGCGCGCTGCTGCTCGGCCTGCTTCTGGCGCACGGTAAAGGTGCTTTCCGCGATAAGCGCTTTGTCGCTGAAGCCGTTGAACAGGTTCCAGCGCAGCCCGATCGAGACCAGCCAATTGGCGCCGCCACGGTCGTAAAAGCGTTGCCGGTCGGCCTCGAAAGCGGCGTGAACGCCCACCTGGGGCAGGAGGGTGCTGTGCGCGGCGTCTGCCCGGGTCTCCGCCAGACTGGTGGCGAGCTTCGCCTGGCGGGCTTCCGGCCGTTCGGTGAGGGCGTTCTTTTCGTAGTCCGCCAGCAGGTTTTCGGGCAGCGGCAACGGCGTCAGCGCGGTGGTCAGGGTATGCTCTGCGTCAAGCGGCAAGCCCAATGCGTCGTTGAGCGCGGCGCGGGCCACGTTCAGATCGGCGGCGCTCCGGATCTGCTGCTCGCGAACACCGGCCATGTGAACGCGAATCGAGAGCACGTCGACGTCGGTGGACATTCCGGCGGCGTGAACGGCTTGGGCGCGCTCCAGGTCGGCCTGTGCCGAACGCATGGCCTGGTTGGTGACGTTGAACTGCTCGGCGCTCAAGAGGGCGTCGTAGTAGGATTTGATGACTCCGGCGATCACGTCCATGCGGGTGCGGCGGCCCTCCTCGGCGATCAGGTCCTTGGTCAACTCGGCGGATCGCACCATGTGCCTGGTCTCGCCTGCGTCGTAGAGGGTTTGATCGGCGGTAAGTTGGGATTGGAAGTTGTTCAGGAAATCCGGCCGGTTCAGAGGCCCAACCTGGAAGTTCTGCTCGCCGAACTGGTGCTGGGTCAGCAGGGAAGAGAAAACGAAGACCGGATTGTCGCTGCGGTCCCACGACTCGGAGTAATTGACCTTGGGCAGCCTGCCGCCGCGCGCCTCGGCAACCCGGACTTGGGCGGCGCTTTGGGAGGCTACGGAGGCCTCCACGGACTTGTTCCTTTGGAGCGCCAAACGAACTGCGTCATTCAGCGACATGGCGTCCTGTGCCCCAGCGGGAAATGGCCACAAAATCAGAAGGAGTAACGTTTTCTGCATCGCTTCTGGTTCTGAGGATGCAGTTGGTCCGCGGAGGTGACAAAACGAGGCGGCGGCTGGTCACGCCTCCGGTTTCAGCGGGGCCCCTTCTTCCAGCCAATACCGGCCGTGGCGGATATTCCGGAACTCCTGGGTGAGGCCGCTGGGCCATTCCACGGTAATCCGTTGGGCGGTGTCCCGAGGGCCCAGGCCGAAGGTCACGGGCAGCTCGGATTGCGACAGGTAGCTCGATCCGCTTTTTACCGTCCGCATCTGGGCAGCTTCCGGTGTGTACAGGCGGACCACCGTTCCAATGCCGTCGCGGTTGGACTTGGTGCCGGTAACGCGCAGGCGCAGGGCGCGATTTCCATTCAAAATGTCGTTACGATAGAGCAGCGCAGGACCCTGGTTGGTGGTCATCAGCAGGTCCACGTGGCCATCGTTATCGAAATCGCCGCAGGCGAGACCGCGGGCGATTTTGGGGGTGGCGAATTCCGCGCCCACTTCGCCCGCCACATCGCGGAAACGCGCACCGCCCTGATTCAGGAACAGGTGCGGCGATTGAGCATAGCCGGAACGCAGGTTGCGAGCGGTGGCGTCAATGTGGCCATTTGCCGCGGCCAGATCGAGCCGGCCATCCAGGTCGGCGTCGAAGAAGACGCATCCGAAACCGAGCGTGTTGCGCGATGCGGCGCCGATTCCGGATTCCACGGCGATATCGGTGAACAAGCCGGACTGGCCGGCGCGGTACAACGCCAGCATCTCGTTATCGAAGTTGGTGATGGCGACTCCGTTGCGGCCGGAATTGTCGAAATCGGCCACGTCGATTCCCATGCCGGCGCGCGCGCGCCCGTCCTCGCTGAAGGCGATTCCGGAACGCACGCCGATCTCCTCGAAAGTCCCGTTGGCGAGGTTGCGATAGAGCTTGTTGGGCTGGGTGTCGTTGGCCACCACCAGGTCGGGCCAGCCATCGCGATCGTAGTCGATCAGCGCCACTCCTAGCGACTTGGAACTGGTATCGAAGACGCCGCTCGCGGCGGTTACGTCTTCGAACCTCCCGTCGCCGCGGTTGCGGAAGAGCCAGCAGGTCGAACCGCGGTAGGCCTCCGGAGTGCAATACGACTTGGTCTTGCCGTCCACGCTGCAAAATACGTCGTGCTGCGGGGACCACTGCACGTAGTTGCAGACGAACAGGTCGAGGAGGCCATCGCGGTTATAGTCGAACCACATGGCCGAAGTGCTGAACGCCGAGTGCTCCGCCAGCCCGGCCCTGGCGGTCACATCGACGAAATGACCCTTTCCGGTGTTGTGGAACAGCCGGTTCTGGCCAACCGCGGTGACGAAGATATCGGGCCAGCCATCGTTATCGTAATCGGCAACGGCCAAGCCCATGGCATACATCTCCACAGCCAGCCCGGCGGATACCGTTACATCGCTAAAGGTGCCGTTGCGGTTGTTGCGGTAGAGCCGGAGCGTGGTTCGCTGGCGCTTGTGCCCGGGCCAATCGCAGCCGTTGGCGAGCAGGATGTCCAGCCAGCCATCGCCATCGTAATCGAGGAATGCGCAGCCGGGCCCCATGGTTTCCGGGAGATACTTGGCGCCGAAAGCCCCGCTGTTGTGCCGGAAGTCGATTCGGGCGGAGCGGGTGATGTCCGTCAGGCGGAATCCGGGATACTCCACCTTGCCGAACAGGGGCAGGGAACCGACGAGCAGGCTGCGGCGGGTCAAGCGATGCTCACCAGGCCATTGCGGATCGCGTACACTACCAGCTCGGCAGTGTTATGGATATCCAGCGCTTGCATAATGTTCGCCCGGTGGACGTTCACGGTGTTGGCGCTGAGGTTCAGCATGGCGGCGATATCCTTGTTGGATTTGCCGTTTACGATGAGCTGCAGGACTTCCAGTTCGCGCGCGGAGAGCGCCGGCGGCGGCTCGCCGGTGGACGCGGGGGGAAGCGCCACCCGCGGATCGAGCACCCGCCGGCCGGCCGCCACGCCCTTGACGGCTTCCACCAATTCCAGATCCATGGCGTTCTTGAGCAGGTAGCCGCGCGCGCCGGCTTCCAGGCAGTTGCGGACGTAGGCCGGTTCGGAGTGCATGCTGAGGATGAGAACGGCAATTTCAGGAGTGCTGGCGACAATCCGCCGCGTGGCCACCGCTCCCGTCATGTTGGGCAGCGCGAAATCCATGACCACCACATCGGGCCGCTCGCGAAGCGCCAGGTCGATGGCCTCCTGACCGTCGCCGGCCTCGCCCACCACGCGAATGGCGGGATCGTCCTCCAGCATCCGGCGAAAGCCGCGGCGCACCAGCAGATGGTCGTCCACCAGCACCACCGAGATGGGCTTTTTAGAGTCCGGCGGTGGCATGAACCTCCTCGGTGGAGACGGGGACGGAAAGGCGCACCAGGGCGCCGCCGCCGGCGCCTTCCACAAATTCGATCGTGCCGCCAACCAGCTCGGCGCGCTCGCGCATGGAGATCAGCCCCAAGCCGGCATGGCCGATATCTCCGAAGCCAGAGCCATGGTCTTCGATTTCCAGCGTCACGAGGCCCGGAGTGCGGCGCAGGCGGACCTCCGCGAGCTTCGACCCGGAGTGACGGGCAACGTTATTCAGCGCCTCCTGCAGGACGCGGTAGAGATGAATGGAGGTTTCGCGCGAAATTTCCTGCGAATCGCCGGTCTTGGTGTAGCGCACCGCGATCCCGGTGCGACGTTCGAACACGGGGATATAGGTATCGACCGCGCTTTCGAATCCGACCTCCTCCAACATCACGGGATGGAGCGCCTGCGAAAGCGACCGCACCTTCTCCAACGTGGATTGAACCACTTCGTGAATCTCGCGCAACTCATCGCGCAGCGCTTCCTGGTGCGGTCCGGCGAGCTTGTTGGCCCGCTGCAGCATGGTGCCCACGGCCGTGAGGATCTGGCCGAAATCGTCGTGCAGTTCCCGGGAGATCGAACGGAAGGTGCTCTCCTGCATGAGGATCAACTGCTGGGCTAGCTCGCTGCGGCGGTTGGAGAGGTTGGTCACGCGGTCGAAGATACCGCGATTGTAGCTGATCAGGTAAGCGCTCACGGCGGCCAGCAGGAGCAGCATCACGGCGAGAAAAATATACAGGTTGCGCTCCACCTGGCCATGGATCTGCTGAATCCGCGCCACGGCCTGTTCCTCGCTCTCGTTATTCTGGACCAGCAGGCGTGAAATGGCGGTGCTCAGGGCCGCCTGCCGGGCTTGCAGGGAAAGCCGGACCTGTGTCCGCGCCTCGGCTTCGTCATGGGCGGCCAGCGCAAAGACGCGGTCGAGCGCGTCCCAGAACTGCGCCATCGAAGAGGTTACAAAGCCGGCCTGGCCGGCGGTGCGAGCCGCCGGAGCCACTGCCGATTCGCGGGAAAATGCGTCTTCCAGATCGGTGCGAATGCGCTGGAACTGGCTCCTCCAGGCGGTGAGCGGGTATTGGTCCTGAACGTCCAGCATGTCGCGCATGTCGAGACCCAGAATGTTGAGATCGTTCTGAACCCGCAACAACAAAAGGGAGTCGCGGCGGTTGCGGTCGACGATGTCGGTTTGCAGGCGCCGCAGCATGTGTAATTGCATCACGGTGTAGCCCGCGTACAAAGCAAGCGCCAGCAAGCTGAACGCGAGCCCTGCAAAGAGCCGGATACTGAGCGATCGTTTGGATTCCAAGGTGCGCGCTGCCATATTATCCCGCAGGCCGGATTGGCTCCGCCACCAGCGGGCCGCACCGGCTTACGGCGGCGCGGGCCGCTACACCGGCGGCATTTGACTCAGACCTCCGCCACGGCTAGCATCGAGATCAGTATGAGACATCTGTTCTGGCTGGCTCTCTCGTGCACCGTGCTGGTTGCGGCGGAAGCTCCGAAGTTGCGTCTGGGCGATGAGGTCCGGCCGGTCAAGTATGCTGCCGACCTGACCCTCGTTCCCGGCGCGGCGGCGTTTCCGGGCGCCATCGATATCGATGTGGCGCTGGCCAAGCCGTCCTCGCTGATCTGGTTGAATGCGCTGGAGCTCACTATCGAACAGGCGACGATCACCGCGCGGGGCCGAACGCAAACCGCCACCACCGAGCCGGGCAACAACAACGTCATCGGCTTGCGCGTGGCCACGGAGATCCCCGCCGGGCCGGCCACGATTCACATCCGCTACCGCGGGAAGATCAGCGCCCGGGAGAGTGAAGGCGTCTTCCAGGGCAAGGACGGCGGAGAGACCTATCTGTATACCCAGTTCGAGGCGACCGACGCCCGTCGCGCTTTTCCGTGTTTCGACCAGCCCGAGTTCAAGACTCCCTGGCAACTGACCCTGCATATCCGCCGGGCTGACAAGGCCTTCAGCAACACGCCGCAGGTCTCCGAGACCGCCGAACCAGACGGCATGAAGCGCGTGGTGTTCGCCCAGACCCGGCCGTTACCCTCGTACCTGGTGGCCGCCGCGGTGGGACCCTTCGAAGTGGTGGATGCGGGAATCGCCGGGCGCCGCCATGTGCCGGTCCGCATCATCGTGCCGAAGGGCAAGACCACCTGGGCGAAGTATGCGGCCGAGGTGACTGCCGGCATCGTGCAGCGGCTGGAGGACTACTTTGGTGTGCCTTTCCCTTACGCCAAAGTCGATAACGTGGCCATCGCCGTCGATGCCGGATTCGCCATGGAAAACGCCGGTCTGGTCACCTACGATCAGAACATTGTCCTGTGGGATCCCGCGCTCGACACCATCGGCCGGCAGCGCGAGTACGCCAGCGTGGCGGCTCACGAGCTGGCCCACCAGTGGTTTGGAGACCTGGTGACGACGGCCTGGTGGGATGACATCTGGCTGAATGAAGCGTTTGCCACCTGGACCTCCTCGAAGATTCTGGCGGAATGGAAACCCGAGTGGCATTCGCGGGTGGACGATCTGAATGGCAAATTCGGCGCCATGGGCACCGACAGCCTGGTGACGTCGCGCCAGATCCGCCAGCCCATCGCTTCCGAAGACGATATCTCCAACGCTTTCGACGGAATCACCTACGAGAAGGGTTCGGCGGTGATCCGCATGTTTGAAAGCTGGATGGGAGAGCGGCAGTTTCAGAAGGGCGTGAATACCTATTTGACGCGTTACTCGTACAAGAGCGCCCGCGTGAACGATTTTCTGGATGCCATCGCGCGCGCGGGCCAGCCGCAATTAACCCGCGCGTTCTCCACGTTTCTGGAGCAGCCGGGCTTTCCCGAGATTTCAGTGGAGCTGAAATGCGATGGCGCCCCGCGCGTGGAGTTGAGCCAGACACGCCATCTGCCGATCGGTTCCAGCGGCACGCAAACCCAGACGTGGCGGACACCGGTGTGCGTGCGCTACCCGGGCGCTTCCGGGCCGCAGCGGGAATGTTTCCTGCTGGATAGCGCCGCGGCCGAATTCAAGCTGTCTAACGCCAACGCCTGCCCGGCTTACCTGGAGGCCAACGACAACGCCACCGGCTATTACGTGGCGGTCTACCGCGGCGACCTGCTTTCCAAGCTGACCGCCCAGGCCGGCTCGTTGAGCGCCGCCGAACGGATCTCCCTGTTGCACGATCTGATTGCCGCGGCAGACGCGGACCACGTCAAAATCAGCGCGGCGCTCGAAGTGGCCCAGACCTTCGCGGACGCGCCCGAGCGCCAGATTTCCCAGCAGGTGCGGTCGCTTCTGGCGGGCGCCCGCAATTCGCTGCCGCCGGATCTGATGCCCAACTATGCGCGCTACGTGCGCAAGCTGTTTGGCGCGCGGGCGGCGGCCCTGGGTTGGTCGCCCAAGCCCGGAGAGGACGACGAAACGCGCCTGCTGCGCGAGTCGCTGGTCCCGTTTGTGACAGTCCAGGGCGACGATGCCGCTCTGGCTGCCGAAGCGCGCCGCCTGGCCGACGGGTGGTTGAAGGATCGCCAAGGCGTGGCGCCGGACATGCTCACCCCGGTGCTCTCGACCGCCGCCACGGCGGGCGGGCCGGACTTCTTCGACGCCCTGCTTCACGCGCTCAAGGAGACTCACGATCCGCAGCAGCGCCGGGTCCTGGTGAATGCATTGGGAGCCTTCCGCAATCCGGCGGCCCGGCAGAAATCGATGGCGCTGCTGCTCGATCCGGATCTGGATGTGCGGGAGACCTTTACCCTGCTCTTTCACGGTTCCGTGGACCGCCAGACCCAAAGGATGCCCTTCGAATTCCTCAAAGCCAACTACGATGCGGTGGTGAAGAGGTTCCCCAGCGGCGCCGGCCTGGATTACCGGGCGTTTCTGCCCTCGGTGGGCGCAGGGTTTTGCGACGAATCGTCGCGCCAGGAATTCACCGCCTTCTTTCAGGACAAGGTAAAGGATTACGTCGGCGGCCCGCGCAATTACGCCCAGGTGCTGGAAGGCATTCGCCTGTGCGAGGCACACCAGGCCTCGCAAGCGGCGGACCTCGCGGCGTTCTTCTCCGGGCAATAAGCCGGTCAGGCCAATTTGTAAGGGCGGCCCCGGTACATGCCCACGCGCTCTACGCCGCGGATGCGGATAAGCTGGACGCTCACGTTATCGCTGCCATCGCGCTGGTTAGCGAGGTCTACCAGGCCGCGCGCGGCGTCGTCCAGGCTATCGCGGGGGGCCAGCGTATCGGCAATTCTGCCGGCAATGTCGCCCGCGTTCAGGGCGCCGTGCAGGCCATCGGAGCAGAGTAGCAGAAGGTCGCCCGGCAGCAACTGGTGCTCGCGGGTTTCCACGTTCACGAACAGTGCCGTGCCGAGCGAGCGGGTGAGCAGATGGCGGGTCTCGGCCTTGGCATATTCGCCGGCATTCAGCAGACCCAGGCTCAGGTGCTCGCCGGCCACCGTGTGATCCCGCGTGAGCGCCTGGGCCTGGCCGCGGCGAATCCGGTAGCAGCGCGAATCCCCGGCGTGCGAGACCACCACGCGGTCGTAGCGCAGGGCGCAGGCTACCACCGTGGTGGCCATGGAGGACCCCGTGGGCGCCGCGGCTTCGAACACTTTGGCATTGGCCTGCTGCACCAGGCGCGGCAGCAGCGTCAGGTACGGCTCGTCTTCGGGGGCGGCGCGAAAGCCGGAGAGCAGCGTTTCCACGGCCAGCTGCGACGCTACTTCCCCGGCATCCTGTCCGCCCACGCCATCGGCCAGCGCAAACAGCCAGCCGGGCGCGCGGGTTGCCGCACCATGGACCGGGGCCGCGCAGCCAAGGTAGTCCTCGTTGTGGGGGCGAACGCGCCCGCAATCGGAAAGCTGCGCGTATTCGAGATCCAGCATCCTAAATCGCCGCCGGGCGCCCGTCCGCGATGGCAGCCTTGCCAGTAGCTTTGCTGCTGCGCACGAAATAGACCCCGCCGTAGACTCCCCAGAAGACGGCGATGGCCAGCGCCAGCAGAGGCTCCATCTTGGTGCCGTAACCCAGGAACGGCCCCACCAGATAGAAGCCCATGCACGCCAGGTTGGCGACCAGGCCAAATACAGGGATGGCCATGTGCCGCAGAAAACTGTAGCGCGGATGTTTGTGGTAGGCCAGCACGCAAATCACGCAGCTCATTCCGTATAGCAGGAAGGTACCGAAATTGGAAGCCAGGGTGACGGTGAGCAGCGAATTAGGCAGGGCCGCCATACCATCGTGGGTGGTGTAGCCGAAGCTCGACCAGAAGCCCTGCGGCAGGGCCTTGATGGCGGTGTCGGCCGGGGCGCCGCCATCGCCGAAGGCCACGCACACGGCCAGGCAGCCGACCACCGCTGAAATCCCAGCGAGCGCCCAGATGGCCCGGTGCGGGGTGAGATTGCGCGAGTGCAGCAGGCCGAAATGCGCCGGCACCTCACCATCCTTACCCATGGCGTAGGTGACGCGCGCCCCCGTGTTCATGCACGAGAGGGTGGTGCCGATGAGCGCCAGGAACACCGTGAAGGCTTCCACCAGCATGAAAATGCGGCCGCCGCCCGGGCCGAAGGTGGCATTGCCGACGATGATCATCATGTCGCCGATGGGCGCGGCTGAGCCGGTGGCGCTTTGCATGGTATAGCCGCTATTGAGGAAATAATTGGCGGCGAAATATTCGAACAGATAGCAGGCCACTCCCTGCACCAGCAGCGAGACGATCACCGCGATGGGCACGTCGCGCTTGGCATTGCGGGCTTCGCCGCTCATAGCGGTGACCGATTCGAAGCCCACCAGGATGAGAATGGCCACGGTGGCCTGGATGAAAGCCCAACCGAGGTTGTGTACGCCCACCACGGAGGCGGCATTTTCGTGGGTCAGGAAATTGTTGTGATCATCCTTGGCGGGATAGGAGACCAGGAAGGGGACGGGCTTGCCGGCGGCATCCAACCTGGGCTTGGGCCTGCCATCGGCATCGCGGACGATAGTGTCGGTAGCCTGGCCATTGACTACGGTTTTGGTGGTGGCGAATTCATAGGTGTACGCGTCGCCGGTGGCGGAATCGAACTGCCAGCCGGGCGTGCCGGCGGGATGATTGGTGCGGTAGCCCAGGGCGACGGCCGCAAACAGCACCAGCGCGGAGATCTGGATCACGTTGATGGCGATGTTGACCGCGGTGGAACTGTTCACCCCGCGGTTGGCGATGTAAGCGACCACGAACGCAAAGATCACCGCCACCAGCATCATGAAGGCCGGCCCCGGATTCGAAGCGCTCATGAAGTTGGGCCACAGGGTGCCGACCAGGTATCCACATAGCACTCCCATCACGCCCACCATTACGCCGGGATAGATCCAGTAATACAGATGCGAGGCCCAGCCCACCACGAATTTCGAGATGCGCGCGTAGCGCCAGGCTGTTTCGTGGTTCAGGAAGGATTGTTCGGCGAAGTAGTACGAGCTGCCCGTGCCGGGAAAGAGTTTGGCCATTTCCGCGTAGCAGATGGCCGTGGCCAGGCACAGCAGCAAGGCCACCACGATGCCGATCCACATGGAGGGGGCCGTGCTGCCGGTGACGGACTGAATGTTGAAAGTGAGCCACAGAAAGGCGCCGGGGGCGATCAACGCCATGGCGTTCATCGTCAACCCGGTAAGCCCCAGGGTGGACTTCATCTTCACTTCGGCGCGGTCTGCCATA
>DATJRE010000524.1:0-3226 GCA_035505095.1 Bryobacteraceae bacterium
CCCAGGCAAATTGCCAGTCGCCGCCGCCGATAGCCCACGCGCCGAAACCGATCAGGGTGAGGTGAAGGTCGGAGTTGCCGAGAGTGCGCAGGGAGTGCGAGGTCAGAGTTGTCATGTCACCAGCATAGACGCAACCGGGGCCCGGTGGGCGCAGGAAGCGAACGGCCGGGGAGGTCGCGCCGGGCCCCGAGACTCCCGGCGCATTACCCGGCCCACTCGCAGCTACACCCGCGGCCGATTCTCGTCCCCGCGGTTGTCTTCCCGGCGCTCGGGATTCGGCTTACGGGTTTCGGGCTGGCGTGCGGCCGGGGTACGGGCCGGGGTGCGCTCGGGACGCGCCGCCGGGGCGGCATGAGTTTCCGCGCGCGGCCGCTCTTCGGGCCTGGGCTGCGCACGATTGGGCTCTGCACGATTCGGCTCGGCGCGATTCGGCGCCTTGCGGTTCATTTCGGGGCGGCGCGGCGCGGCGCGATTTTCGGGGCGCACCGGGGCGGCGCGATTCGCCTCAGGGCGGTTCTCTTCCATCCGGTTGGCCGGCGCGCTGGCGCGCGCCTCGGGAAGAACACGCATAGGCGGCAGGTTGTGCAAATGCTCCGCCACGGGCGTGACGTTGCGCTCGGCGGCTACCGGCCTCGTGAAAGCCACTTGCGCGGGACGCCCGTGATTCGCCGCTTCGAACTGCGCGCGGTTGGCCATGGCGGATGTCCTGATCTCAATCTGGGTGCGCATCGGCGGAACGTGAGGTTCGCGCAGGGCAGCTAACTCCGCCAACCTGGGCCGCACTTGGATGCCGCCGCGGCCGCCGTTGAAGCTGACCCGCGTAACCGTGTTGTTGATGACCCTGTAGTTATAAACGTTGTGAACCACGGTGACATTCACATTGTTCACGTAGCGGTTGTAGGCAAAATGACCATTGTTCCAATAGCCGCCTTGATAGCCGAAGCCGATATAGCCAAAGCCATAGTTGATGCCGCCATAGAAACCGATGTGCCGCGCCCAGTATCCATGGAAGTAATCGTAGCGGCCGTTATGGTAAGCCCAGTAGCCGGGCGTCCAGAGCGCGCCCTCATAAGGCGCCTCGACCCACGCACCGGGAACCCAGTAATAGCCTGCCGGGGCGTAGCTCCAGTAGCCGGGCGTCCAGATATAGCCGTCGCCGGGGCATGGCGGTTGATCGTACTCGGGCAACGGTGGCGGCGGCTGAGGCGCGGTGGCTTCGGGTTGGACTCCGTAATCCGATTCGTCCGCCGAGTCCTCCGACGGCGGCAGATTCTCCTCCGTGGCCGCGCTCTCCTGGCTGCTTGTCGAGCTTTCCGCGCTCGAGCTTTCCTGACCGGTTCCACCGGAAGCTACGGGCGCCAGGTTCGCCGAAGCCGGATCGGAGCTGGGCTGCTCTTCCTGCTGCGTGGTTTGGTTGGAGTTGTTGGCGGATTGCTGCTGGTGGCTATGGCATCCGGCAACGGCAAAAAAAGCGGCCGTCAAGGCAAATGCGGACAAAGCTTTGAGGCGGGGGAATGGAACCATCTTCGAACCTCCGGGACGGTTGGATGCTGTCCCTATGGGTTCAGTCTATCGGCTCCCGCGGCGGCGGGACGCTATTTCTTTTGGGCCCCGGCCGGCCATCCCTGGCTCAACGCGGCCCGATGGGGACATGTCCGGGTGGGACAGAGCGGCCCTGGTTGTTGGCCGGCGGCGTGGTCACGGGCTGGCGCTGGAATTGCGCGTGGATGTACTGCTGGCAGAGCGGCGAATCCTGGCCGCGTTCCAGGCCCTGGATCGCATCCTGACCGTGGCAGAGACGAAACTTCATGGCGTCCGCGTCCTTACCGGTTAGCTCCACCGAGCGCCCGAGCCCGCTGAAGGGATCCTGGTCGTAAGCATAGAGGAAATCTTCCGGCGGCTTGGACTTGCCGTAATCGAAGTGATTCCAGGTGCACATTTCCACGTGGCCGTCGCCCGCGGCCATGACCGCGTAGACCTGCGACCAATCCAGGCCGGACGGGGGCTTGGCGTTCCACACCGGAACGCCGTGGCCGCCGGTCATCCAGCGGGTGGTCCAGGTGTGAGTGCGCAGGTCGTAGTGAAACGAGGTGAAATAGGTGCTGGGGGCGCAGGCGGCGCAGTTGTCATAGAGCACGGGCAATTCGGGCTGCGCGCCATCGGCGAAACGCTCCCAATCGAACCAGCGCAGGTGCGCGCCGGTGAGCAGCGGAGCCACGATGTGGCTGGTGAGCGAGACGCTCCAGACGCTGAAGGTGTCCGTACTGGGCGCCGACTGCGGGGTGGGACGATCGCTCGTGACCACAAGGGCGGCATCGTACTCCACGCCGATTTCGCGGATAGCGGTCCATTTTTCGATGGCCAGCGAGCGGGTGACCCAGACTACGATGTTCTGATCCTTGGAGGAGTGGAAATTGACCCAGCGAAAGTTGTCCGGAGGCTGCTGTGGAAAGATAGGGAGGGTGGCGGCCAGGGCGAGTGCTAACCAGGGCAGGCCGCGCCGGGCGGCAAGGCAAGGCATGATTCAGGTATAGCAGACGGAGCGCACACCACCCGTCCCGTACGACGGATCGGGGTGTGGCGCCGGCAGCCAATCACTTGCCGGCAAGTTGCTGCACAACCGCTAACGCCTTCGTCACATGAGCATCCGGCGCTAGATGGTCCGCCTGGGAAGAGAACTCGGCGACGATCTTGTCGTCTTTCCCGATGACGAAGGTGGTGCGCTCAAAAAAGCCGTGGTCGATGGCCACCCCGCGCACGTCTTTCGCGCCCGGCCTTCCGGGGGAAGCCGTCACTCCGTAGGAAGCGGCGATTTTGCCGTCGGGATCGGAAGCCACGGGGAAGCGGCCCGCGCAGTAATTGGGATCGGCGGAGAACTGGTTGAGGCGCGCGATGCTGTCTTCCGAGACGCCAATGATGGTGGCGCCGGCGGCGGTGAACTGGTCCTTATCCTGGGCAAATGTGTGGGCTTCGAGATCGCAGCCGCGGGTGAAGGCGGAAGGGTAGAAATAGACGACCACGGGGCCCTTTTTCAACGCGGCGCGCAGCGAGAAATGGAACTCCTTGCCCGCCAGGGAGGCGGGGGCGGAAAACCCGGGCGCGCGGTCGCCGGTGTTGAGGGTCGCGAAGGCGGGTATGCAGAGTGCGGCAGAGATCGCCAGGCCGAAGAACAGACTTTTCTTCACGAGAATCCTCCCTGCGAGCTGAGACTTAAATGGGGTGAGCC
>DATJRE010000525.1:0-5124 GCA_035505095.1 Bryobacteraceae bacterium
CGGCCTGGCGTGGTTCGCGCTGGCGGGCGGGCCGTTTGCGGTGGGCTGGCTGCGGCGGCTGGTGGATTTCCGCTACCAGGCGTACGGACTGGCGGCGCTGGGGCTGGTGGGGATGGCTGTGGCGGGGGGGCACGAGCCGCCGGTTTCGCTGGCGATCTGCGCGGGGCTGGCTTACGCGGGAGCGCTGGCAGCGGTGTGGGGCGCGGACCGGTTTCTGGAGGGCGAGGCGCGCTGGGCGCGGCTGGGGGCCTCGCTGACGGCGAGCGGGCTGGCGGCGGCCGTGGCCTGGCGGCTGGCTCCCGAGGAATGGCGCGGCGTGGTGTGGATGGGGATGGCGCTGGGGCTGCTGGAGCTGGGCATGCGCGACCTGCCCCGCGAATTGCGCCGGCAGGCGTACGCGCTGGCGGCGATGGGCGCGTTCGTGGTGATGGAATTCAACCTCCTGAAGCTGCAGAATTCCGGACCGCTGGGGCCGCGGTTGATGCCGGTGTGGGCGGCGCTGGCGGCTTACGCGGTGGCGGCGCGGGCACGGCGGGAAGAGGCCGGCAGCGTGCTGACGGGGGCCACGCTGTTTGGAACCTGCTTCGCCACGGTGGCGCTGTGGGCGCTGCTGCCGGCGGCGGCGGTGGGGCCGGCCTGGGCGGCGCTGGCGGTGGTGCTGACGGAGACCGGAGTAGCCGATCTGCGGCGGGAGGCGGCCCTGGTGAGCGTGGCCGCATGCGTCCGGCTGGCGATGGCCAACCTGGATACCGCCGGCCAGTTGCTGACGGTGGCGCCGGTGGCGCTGTCGCAGTATTACCTGTGGTGGCGCACTAACTGGCGGCTGTACCTTTATACCGCCACGGGGCTGGGCGCGGCGCTGATTTACTTTCAGGGCGGCGAAGAGTACCGCGCGCCGGCGTGGGCGGTGCTGGCGTTGGGGCTGTTTGCGGCGGGGCATCTGCGGCGGGTCCGCGACCTGTGCTGGCAGAGCTACGCGCTGGCGGCGGCGGCGTGCGGGGCGTGCTGGATGGCCAACCTGGCGCCGCCCGAATCGGTGTTACCGGCCGCCGTGGTGGTGGCGTGCCTCTACGGCGCGCAGCTTGTGGCGGCGCAGGGCAGCCGGGCGCGGCTGTATTACTCGCTGGCCGCGACGCTGGTGGGGGCGGCCCTGCTGTACTACCGCAGTTCGGGCAGCCTGCTGACGGTGGCGTGGGGACTGGAGGGCATCGCGCTGCTCGCGGCCGGCTTCCCGCTGAACGACCGCACCCAGCGGCTGAGCGGGCTGGCGCTGCTGCTGTTCTGCCTGCTGAAGCTGTTCGGTTACGATTTGCGGCACCTGGACACGCTGCCGCGGATCATTTCGCTGATTGCGCTGGGGCTGATTCTGCTGGCGGTTTCGTGGATTTATACGCGGTTCCGGGAGCGGGTCCAGAAGTATTTGTAAAACCTTTGTAAGCAGGCGGTTGGATAGCACCAGGTGGCGGCGGATATCCACCACCGCGGCGGGTCGCCGGCGGCGAAGTGGCGCCTTTTCATGGGGTTGCGCTTTGGCATGGGGCTTGCTTTTCAGGAGGGTGTAAGGAGGACGGAACAATGAAAAAGGCAATCGCAGTGATGATGCTTCTGGCGGGTGGGTTGTTGGCAGCCCCGCGCGTGACAGTAGGAATCGGAATTGGCGTTCCGGCGCCGGTGGCAGTGGTTCCGGCTTGCCCCGGACCTGGGTACACCTGGGTGAACGGCTATTATGGCCCGACTGGCGTCTGGGTCGGCGGGTACTGGAGGGCGCCCGGGGTGGTGCGGGTTTCTCCTCTGCTGGTGCATCCACGGGTGGATCATCGGGTGGAGCGCTTCGACCATTACCGCCGGTAAGCGATCAGTTTAAAGGATGCCAGAGGCCCGCACGGTGCTGAGCGCCGCGCGGGCCTTGGTGTTTTTGGGCCGGCATGCCCTCTACGGAAAATTTCGTTGCATTACGTTTTTTTCCGTAGTATCTTCGATTCAGATGAATTCTTCCCGCCGGAACCGGCCGCCCATGGCGCTTCCAACCCCTGCCGAGTTGGACATTCTTGCGGTGCTTTGGAGGTTGGAGGTGGCGACCGTCCGGGAAGTCCACGACGAACTCGGCAAAGACAATCGTTACACCACGACCCTGAAGACGATGCAGTTGATGACCGAAAAGGGGCTGCTTACTCGCAGCGAACGCTTCGGATCGCACGTGTACGAGGCGAGCGCCCCGAAGGAGCAAACGCAGCGGCAGATCGCGGGCGACCTCCTGAAGAGGGCCTTCGGCGGTTCGGCCCGAAGCCTGATGATGGGCGCCCTGACGGCGCAGCCGGCCTCGCGCGAAGAGCTGGAGGAAATCCGCCGCATGTTGGACTCCTTTACTCGAAAGAAGGGAGGCTCGTCATGAATGTCATGCAAATACTGGTCTCGCAGCCGTGGGTGGAACGTCTCGGCATGACCTTGCTCCACTTCCTCTGGCAGGGCTTATGCATTGCGATTCTATATGCAGCGGCACGGCGAATTTTGGCACGCACGGCGAGTCCGCAAACGCGGTATCTGCTTGCCTGCGGGGCACTGGGAGCGATGATGGCGGCTCCTTTAGTGACTTGGGAGCTGATGGCGCCGTCGGACGCCAGTCCGGAAGCTATCTATGGCATCCGAAGCACTCCACCGGCCCCCTCCACCACTGCGACCGCCACTACCGCCACCACGCTGCCCGATTCCATCCGCGCCACGGTGTCCAGCGTGCAGCCGGAGGAGTTCCTGTTTTGGGTCGTAATCGTATGGCTCGCCGGGGCCATGGTGTTCTGGGTTCGCCTAGCGGGAGGTTGGGTGGTGGCCGCGCGCATGCGGTCGATGCTGGTACGGCGGGCGCCGCCGGAATGGCAGGAAACGGTAAGGATACTTGGCGCACGAATTGGTCTCTCTCGTCCCGTGCGGCTGCTGGTCTCCGCGCTGGTGCAGGCGCCCACGGTGGTTGGGTGGCTGCGCCCGGTGGTGCTGGTTCCGGTAGGGGCGCTGGGCGGTCTGCCGGCTGCGCATGTGGAGGCGCTGCTGCTGCATGAGCTGGCGCACATCCGGCGGCACGATTATCTGATTAACATTTTGCAGAACGTAGCGGAATCCCTGCTGTTCTACCACCCCGCACTCTGGTGGGTTTCGAGGCACATTCGCGCGGAGCGGGAACTGTGTTGCGACGATCTGGCCGTATCGATCAGCGGCGATGCGCTGACGTATGCGCGGGCTCTGGCGCAATTGGAGTCGTACCGGCCGGCCCATTTTGGCGCCGCGCTCGCCGCCAATGGAGGAGATCTGGCGAACCGGATCGCAAGGCTGCTGGGCCAGCCGCGCCCGATGGTTCCGACCGGCATGGGACCGGGTTTGCTGGCAGCCGCTATCCTGCTGGGGGCTACCACGTACGGTTTGTTCGCGCAATCGAATGCGCATCCCGCATTTGAGGTGGCTTCGATCAAACGACACCCTACTGGTATCGACCCAACTCAGTCGATGGGTGGCGGCTATCAACCTGGCGGGCGGCTGCACATGGTGAATTTGCCCTTGAAGGGACTCATCCAATTTGCGTATGCGAACCACGATTCGCCACACTGGCTTCCGCTGCCGGATTCACAGGTTGTAGGGGGTCCGGCGTGGGCCAAAACCGACGGATATGACATCGACGCCAAGCCGGAACGCAAGACCGACCCGAGGCACATGTGGCTGATGCTCGAAACGCTGCTGGCCGACCGGTTCCATCTGGTGCTCCACCGGGAGACGAGAGATCTACCCGTCTATGATCTGGAGGCGGCAAAGGGTGGTCCAAAACTGCCGGCGGCGAAGGACGCAGGCTGTGTTTCTTTTCCGCCCGGTACGCCGCCGCGACCCGTGCCGGGGAAAGTGGACTGCGGCTATGTCTCGGGTCCCTTCGGCCGGTCGGAAGCGGGCCTGCTGCACATACAAGGAAGAAAGATTCACGTGGCGGACCTCGCGAGGGAACTGACGGACATGTTAGACGGCCCGGTCCTGGACAAGACCGGATTCACCGGCGAATTCGATCTGGATCTGAGTTTCACTCCGGACGCGACGTTAGTGGGATTCCTGGGTCTGCTGGCGCCGGCCGGCTCCCGTCTCCCGGCGGACCCAAACAGCCCCAACATTTTCGCTGCGCTGGAGGAACAACTCGGTCTGAAACTGGCGCCGGCCAAGGGTCCGGTTGAAGTTCTGGTCATCGACCGCGTGGAGCGACCTACCGAAACTTAATTCTCGTCGGCAAGAGCGAGACATGACTCACAGCAACTCGAACCAGCCCACCCTCCGGAGCCGATCGATCCAAAGTGGGGGCGCGGTAGAACATCGCGGACGCGCCGTGGGTGGATGGTCCCGGCGGGCGGAGGAGTCAACGGAACGGGACTGCTGCCTGCCCGGCCCGCAGTCTGTCCAGCATTTGCCGCACCACGGGATCGGGCCGGATGCGCAGGGCGGCCTCATATTCGGTAATCGCCTGCGTAAGCCCGCCGGGAGTCTGCGCAAGGGCAGTTCCGAGGTTGACGTGCGCTTCTACGAAATCAGGTTCGCTTCTGAGGGCCGCCTCAAATTCCGCAATGGCCTCCGGCAACCGGCCAGGTGTGCGTGCCAGTGCCGTCCCTAAGTCATAGTGGGCGTCGGCGTCATCGGGCCGGATCCGCACCGCCTCCTCATATTCGGCAACCGCTTCGGGTAGTCCGCCGGGGATGGCCGATAGCGCGTTTGCCAGGCCAATACGGGCGGCCTCGGAATCGGGTTCAAGGCGCAGCGCGGCCCGATACTCGGCAATCGCCTCCGGCAGCCGGCCAGGCAAGCGCGCCAGTGCGTTTGCGAGATGGAGGTGGGTATCTGCGTGATCGGGGTCAATCCGCAGCGCGGCGTGGTATTCGTCAATCGCTTCCAATAGTCCACCGGGCAGGCGGAGCAGCGCGTTCGCCAGGTTATGGTGAACTTCGGCGCTAGCGGGTCGAATCCGGAGCGCCGTTTGATACTCGGCAATCGCCTCCGGCAGCCGGCCAGGCAAGCGCGCCAATGCGTTTGCCAGGTTATTGTGCGCTTCGACGCGATCGGGTTCCACCCGCAGGGCCGCCTGGTATTCAGCGACCGCCTCCGGCAGCT